>NZ_MBPN01000015.1 GCF_001695625.1 Pseudomonas defluvii | reverse complement strand
ATCAGCGCAGGTCCTTTATAGATGAAGCCCGAGTAAATCTGTACCAGGCTGGCGCCAGCAGCGATTTTTTCTGCTGCATGCCGCCCCTCGGTAATACCACCTGCGGCGATGATAGGCATTTTACCGGCCAGTTCACCGGCAAGAATCTTCACCGTATGGGTACTCTTCGCCAGCACCGGCGCGCCGGAAAGACCGCCCGCCTCGTCAGCATGCGGCAAGCCTTCGACCCCTTCGCGACTGAGGGTGGTGTTGGTTGCGATCACCGCATCCATGCCCGACTCCAGCAACGTTGCAGCCACCAGCGCAGTTTCTTCGTCGCTCATGTCAGGCGCGATCTTGATGGCCAGCGGCACACGCTTGCCGTGCTGCGTCACCAGTTGCTCACGACGCTCGGCCAGGGCTTCAAGCAACTGCTTGAGCGAGTCACCGAACTGCAGGGTGCGCAGGCCGGGCGTATTCGGCGAGCTGACGTTGACCGTCACATAGCTGGCATGGCTGTAGACCTTGTCCAGACAGATCAGGTAGTCATCCACTGCACGCTCGACCGGCGTATCGAAGTTCTTGCCGATATTGATGCCGAGCACACCGCGGTATTTGGCGGCCTGCACACGGGCAAGCAGGTGGTCGACCCCAAGGTTGTTGAAACCCATGCGGTTGATGATTGCCTGGGCTTCAGGCAAGCGGAACAGGCGCGGCTTGGGATTACCCGGCTGCGGCCGCGGGGTGACGGTACCGATCTCGACGAAACCAAAGCCCAACTGAGCGAAACCGTCGATGGCCGCGCCATTCTTGTCCAGGCCAGCGGCAAGACCGACCGGGTTGTCGAACGACAGCCCCATCACGGTCACCGGCAAACGGGCCGGCGCCTTGGTCAGCAAACCGTTGATACCCAGACGACCACCGGCACCGATCAGGTCCAGGGACAGGTCGTGGGAGGTTTCCGGGGAAAGCTTGAACAGCAGCTGGCGGGCCAGGTTATACATGGGCGGGCTTAGCTCGACGGAAATAAAAGCGCGATTATAGCGGCGGCACAGGCCCGAGGACAGCGCCACGATCCTGGGGTTTGCCCAGGCCTTCCCGACCTGCACCCACACCATGTGGCTGTACCACTGGCGCGCACCCATTACTGAGAGAAAAGGCGCCCATGCTGCGTATCCTGCTGATCGACGATAGGCAAAAAAAAAGCCCGGCCTGAGCCGGGCTTTTCAAGCGTCAGACCAATTACTTGGCTTGAGCTTCAACCTGCGCTTCTACGCGACGGTTTACAGCACGACCAGCTTCGGTGGCGTTATCGGCAACCGGACGGGTCTCACCGTAACCAACGGACTGAACGCGGCTCGACTCAACACCGTACTGCTGGGTCAGAACCTGCTTGACGGCGCCAGCGCGACGCTCGGACAGCTTCTGGTTGTAAGCGTCAGGACCGACGGAGTCAGTGTGACCTTCAACAGTGGTGGTGGTCTGTGGGTACTGCTTCATGAAGTCAGCCAGGTTCTTGATGTCGCCGTAGCTGTTTGGCTTCACAACCGACTTGTCGAAGTCGAACTTGACGTCCAGCTCTACACGAACGACTTCAGCCACAGCTGGGCAGCCGTCAGCGTCAACGGTAACGTTGGCTGGGGTGTCAGGGCACTTGTCGACATTGTCGCAAACGCCGTCGTTGTCGCTGTCGGAGCAGACTTCAGCAACAGGTGCTGGAGCTGGTTCAGCTTTCTTCGAGCTACCGCCAAAGTTCAGACCGATACCGACGCTTGGCGCCCACTCGGTGTCGCCCTGGTCGATGTTGTACTGAGCTTCAACGCCAGCACGGGCGTAGAAGTTTTCAGTGAAGTACAGCTTGGCACCGCCGCCCAGGTTGGCGAAGGTGGAACCGTTACGACCGCTACGACCGTTCTGGCCGATGCTCTGGTCCGAGAAACCAGCGGAAACGTAAGGACGCAGCAGGTCACCTGGGTTGTTGAAGTGGTACAGAGCATCCAGGGCAGTGTTGGAGCCCTTGATGTTGCGACCGTCTTCAGCACGAGCATTGTGGACTTCGTCATAACCCAGACGCAGTTCAACGTCGTCGGTCAGGAAGTAACCAATCGAGCCGCCGAACAGGTTGCCGTTGTTTTTGAAGTCACGAGCGCTGTCGAACATCTCTTTCTTGGCGAAACCTTCCACCTCGACTGCGCCTTGGCCTTGTGCCAGAGCGCCGAACGAAGTTGCGGCTACAAGAGAACCAATGGCAATGCCCAAGGTGTTTTTCAATTTCATCCGTTAAATCCCCATCTGGTGATTGTTAAGCAGTCCCACCAAATCCGGGGGACAACTCGCGGGCAAGTTTAGCAGAACCTGCCCGTACGTTAGAGATATTTGCGTGCTACTAAGTTTCGGAAATGCCCGCAAATTTCTCACGTAGCTTGTCGAGCGCCCGCTTGTACCGCATTTTCGTGGCGCTCAGACCCATGTGCATGATGTCGGCGATTTCCTGAAATTCCAGCTCTGCGACAAAACGTAGCACCAGGATTTCACGGTCAATCGGATTGACATGCACCAGCCATCTGTCCAGTCCGCCCTTTTCTTCCGGTTTCGGGGCCTTGTCGTCCGAGGCCTCCTCGACCGGATCAAGACTCAGGGCATCCATCAAGCGACGCTTGCGTCGCTCTTTGCGGTACTGGGTAATGCACTCGTTGTAGGTGATGCTGTAGAGCCAGGTCTTGAACTTGGACTTACCCTCGAAGTTCTTCAGGCCATACAGCACCTTGAGCATGACCTCCTGACAGACATCGTCGGCATCCCGATCGTTCCCTAAATAACGCGCACAGACGTTGAACAGGGTCCGCTGGTAGCGCCGCATGAGCTCTTCATAGGCGCGGGTAACATGAAACAGCTCCTCATGCGAACGCGCCACCAACTCCTCATCAGTGAGCTCGCGGGGGTCGTAACGCATGGACAGCGAGTGAACTTTATTCAAAACAGATCTGGCCGAGAGTCAGGTCAAATGCCCCACAAAATAGCCCGAGGCCATTTTGCGGCGGCATACATTAGCAGAAATTGCCCGATCAGCGGCTACTGACTCGCTGTTCCAGCAGAATCCGATTGGACAAGGACACCAATTCACCATCATCTGTCAGCAGGGTCGTCTTGACCGTACCGATCTCCTCGATCTGCCCCTCGACCTCGCCAACCCGCACCTGCTGGCCAACCTGATAGAGTTCACGCACGTAAATTCCGGCCAGAATCTGCCCGGCAATCTCGCGGCTGCCGAGGCCCATGGCCAAGGCAACGGCCAGACCAACGGTTATCAAACCAATCACAATCACGTGGTTGAGCAGGTCAGTCTTGACTTCCAACTGGCTGATCGCCACGGAGATACTGATGATGATCACCAGCCCCTGAACGATCCGCCCAACGCCGGCGGCATACTCCAGGCCTATGCCTTCTGCCGCGCCGCGCACCAGGCCATTGGCAACCTGGGCCAGCAGTACACCGGCCAGCAGCACCAAGGCCGCACCGAACACTTTGGGCAAGTACAGAGCAAGCATGTCCAGCGTAGCTGAAACCCGCTCCAGCCCCAGAGATTCAGCTGCAGAAACCAGGAAAATCAGCAATACGAACCAGTAGACGACCTTCCCGACCAGGGTAGAAATCGGCACCTGGATACCCACCCGGCCCAGCATCTTGGTCAGCCCGGTACCCGCCATCAGGCGATCCAGGCCAACCTTGGCCAGCAGTTTCGACAACAGGGTGTCGAGCAGCTTGGCTACGACGAAGCCAAGCAGCACCACCACCAGGGCACCGAACAAATTGGGAATGAAGTTCGCCACTTTGGTCCACAACGCCGTCATGGCGGTGACCAGGCTCTGGGTCCAGAGATCTAGTTCCATATTCAATCGGCCTTATCAGCTTTACGGGCAGAAGCACTGCGGCGTACCGGCGCAACATGCGCCGAGCCATTATTGAGGGCAATCATCAGCGCCTGGATCCAGCGACCCAGCAAGCTGAAAAGATCACCGGCACCGACCTGGCGGTTGGCGGTTTTCAGGACACGGCCCAGGCAAGCGTCATCGTCACGCTCGCGGCCGGAAGGCGAAGCCTTAAGCAGGTCTCGCAGGGATTCTTCAAACGGATCGTGCATAGGCACCTCGCGCAGTATCTGTCAAAGACGAGGCCGCCGTGGCATCGGTCACATGGGCCACACCGGGCACCTGCATCATCATGTGACGCCTCAGACCCAACGCAAGCGACGAAACAACCACCACTGCCCCAGGGCCAACGCAATCAGCAGGACACTGGCGAACAGAAAGCCGTAGGGGCTTTCGGAACCCGGAATACCGCCAACGTTGATCCCCAACAGGCCTGTCAGAAAGCTCATGGGCAGGAAAATACAGGTAATGATACCGAAGCGGTACATGGTTCTGTTCATCCGCTGACTCAAACGCCGGTCTTCGTTCTCCAGCACCAGCGCGACACGCTCACGGGTCAGCTCCAGCTCTTCGAGGTAACGAATCAGGCTGTTGTTCAGTTCGTTCCAGTAATCGGCGTCTTCTTCGGCGAACCACGGTACCTTGTTACGGGCCAGTTGCGCGTAGATTTCCCGCTGCGGCGCCAGGAAACGGCGTAGCCCGGCAGCACGACGACGCATCTGCAGCATGCTGCCATGCTCAGGCGCATACCGTTCGTCGGTTTCCAGCTTCTCTTCCTCGCCGTCCACCTCTTCGGATAGATCACTGACCAGCGCCTGAACCTTTTCGGTCAGCAACTGGGCTAGCGCCAACAGCAGTTCCGATGCCGATTTCGGGCCGCGGCCCTCTGCCAACTGCTGCAACACTTCATCGGACGCGCGCAGCGGCCGCAGACGCAGGGAAATAACCCGCTGCGCCTCGGCAAAAATGCGTACCGAGACCATATCTTCCGGCTCGGCACCCGGGTTGAGATTGACGCCACGAAGAAACAACAGCATCTGTGCGTCGGGCAGCGGCAGCAAACGAGGCCGCGTGTTTTCCTCAAGCAACAGGTCACAGGCGAACTCGTTCAAGCCGCTGTCGCGACGCAGCCAGGTCTGGGTCTGCGGGTGACTGCGATCCCAGTGCAACCAGAGGCTTTGCTCGGACTGCAGTTGAAGATCGTCCAGCTCAGTCCGGGCAATCGAACGCGCACCGCCTTTTCCATCCAGCACCAGGGCATGCACCAGCCCCCATTGCGCGTTTTCTTCCTCGAACATCCCCACCCCACAGACCGGCTTCAGAACTTACTCAGGCATTTTCAACGGGCTTGGCGAAACGATCACACCGTTGTTGTCGGCGTAGATGTATTCACCTGGACGGAAGGTCACACCAGCAAACGTCACGACCACATTGAGGTCGCCAATGCCACGTTTGTCGGTCTTCTTCGGGTGGCTGGCCAAGGCCTGAACGCCGATATTGGTCTGGGCAATGGCATCGACATCGCGGATGCAGCCATAAATCACCAGGCCTTCCCAGCCGTTTTTAGCTGCCTTTTCCGCGATCATGTCCCCCAGCAGCGCACAACGCAGGGAGCCACCACCATCAACCACCAGTACTTTGCCCTTGCCATCAAGGTCGGCCTGCGATTTGACCAGGGAGTTGTCCTCGAAACACTTGATGGTGACGATCTCGCCACCAAAGGAATCACGGCCACCGAAGTTACTGAACATCGGCTCCAGCACCTGCACCAGTTCAGGGTAGGCGTCGCACAAATCGGGCGTAAGGTAATGCATGGGAAACTCCTGTCACTTGCCAAGACAATGGATGTCGGAACTCACAGTTTCTTGCGGTTGACGAGACATGGCGATCCGGCTTTAGGCCAAGGCTACACGTCGATGCCGATTCGGTCACCCTCATAGGCGAGCCTGAACACCTTCAAACTGGCGCAGGCAGCCTGCTGTACCGGCTGCCCGCACGGCAAACGAAATTCGATGCCGTGCCGCTGGCAGCGCAACACATTCCCTTCCAGGGTCGCACTGTGCAGGGGCGCGCCCTGATGCGGGCAGCGGTTCTCAATCAACAACGGCTGATTGTCGACCACCAGCAGCAACAACTGCTGACCACTCACCTGAAAGGTCTTGCGGTAGCCCTCCTGCAGATTGATCAGACGCTCTAGTGCAACAAACATAGCCCTAACTCAAACACATAGTGACCGAAACGACGACAATCGTCACATATTAGCCGTAACCAGGCTCTGGAGAAATGCTCTGCTCACGACTGCCCAGCAGCGGCAGCAGCGGATCGCGCAACCAACGCTCGACCATTGGCCAGACTTGCACTTGAGCCGGTTTGCTCACCAGCATGTCGACATGCCCGAAGTTGTCAAAACCCTCCTCCGCGCCCAGTCGTACGAACTGTTTGTGCTCACTGCCTATTTGCTCGAACAGCTTGCGACAGGCCCAGACGGGGTCCTGGTGATCCCCTGCCCCTGCCACCGCCAGTATGGGCACCTGAACATCGGCAAGGCCGGCCCACCAGTCCTGCTTCTTGTCACCGAAGCGGCCGAACAGCCCATGCCAGCGCATGCTTTCCAGCGCCAGACCGATCGGTTCGTCCTCTGGGCCACGCCCCAGCCTGGCACCGGACAAATGCACAAAGCGCTTGAGCAATAGCCGAGAGGTCCATTCCACCGGTGGAATCTTCAGCGGCCAGTAAATGCGACTGACCTGCGTGCCAAAGAATGCCGCGCTGGCCACCTCTTCAGCGCCCAGCCAGCTACCCCCAAGCGCCGCCGCCAGGGTCGTCCCTCCCAGGGAGTGCCCCAGCCAATGCGGCACCTGGCCCGCCTGCTCACGCACAAACGCGGCAATCGCCGGCAGGTCATAGCGTGCATAGTCGGCCACGCGGTTTTGCCGGTACTCGCGGTTACGCGGCGACAGGCCATGCCCACGCATTTCTGGCATCCAGACATCGAAACCGGCCCGAGCCAGATGGGCACCCAGGCCGATACCCCGCGGCGAGTACCAAAAACGCCGGTTGGAAAAACTGCCGTGCAGAAGAATCACCGGCACACCACGAACCTGCTCCTGATCAGCCAGGCCCAGTCGTGTCACTGCCAGTTCTACCGTGCGGTCAGGGCTGTTGCCAGCCTTGAGGCGGTAGACATCTTCACTCAGGTCTCCCCGGCGCTCGGCACTGAGCAAGGCCACGGGAAAAAGGCTACTGCTGCTTTGCATAGATCTCTTGCACAAAAAAGGGCGAGCACCATCACTGGAACACGCCCTGAAAAATTCGGTGGAAGCGCTCGAACGCCAAACGCTGGCGATCGAGCGCTTCATTTCAGCGCATCAGTTTGCTGCGCCTTGCCCCTCGGCCAGGAAGAACCAGGTCTCAAGCACGGAGTCAGGGTTCAGCGAGACGCTCTCGATCCCCTGTTCCATCAGCCATTTGGCCAGGTCCGGATGGTCGGATGGGCCTTGGCCACAGATACCGATGTACTTGCCGGCCTTGTTGCACGCCTGGATGGCGTTGGCCAACAGCTTCTTGACCGCAGGGTTACGCTCATCGAACAGGTGGGCGATGATCCCGGAGTCACGGTCCAGGCCCAGGGTCAGCTGGGTCAGGTCGTTGGAGCCGATGGAGAAACCATCGAAGTACTCCAGGAACTCATCGGCCAGGATGGCGTTGGATGGCAGTTCGCACATCATGATCACGCGCAGACCGTTCACGCCGCGGCCCAGACCGTTTTCGGCCAACAGGTCGACCACCTGGCTGGCTTCGCCAAGGGTGCGGACGAACGGTACCATGATCTCGACGTTGGTCAGGCCCATTTCGTTGCGCACACGCTTGAGCGCACGGCACTCGAGCTCGAAGCAGTCGCGGAACGACTCGCTGATGTAGCGCGAAGCGCCACGGAAGCCCAACATCGGGTTTTCTTCTTCCGGCTCGTAGAGCTTGCCGCCGATCAGGTTGGCGTATTCGTTGGACTTGAAGTCCGACAGGCGCACGATCACCTTCTTCGGCCAGAACGCTGCTGCCAGGGTGCTGATGCCTTCGACCAGTTTCTCGACGTAGAAGCCCACTGGGTCATCGTAGCCGGCGATACGCTTGTCGACGCTGTCTTTCAGCTCTTGCGGCAAACCGGCGTAGTTCAGCAGTGCTTTCGGGTGCACGCCGATCATGCGGTTGATGATGAACTCCAGGCGCGCCAGACCGACACCAGCGTTTGGCAACTGGGCGAAATCGAATGCACGATCCGGGTTACCGACGTTCATCATGATCTTGAACGGCAGGTCAGGCATGGCGTCGACCGAGTTCTGACGCACATCGAAGCCCAGCTCACCTTCGAAGATGAAACCGGTGTCGCCCTCGGCGCAGGAAACCGTCACGCCCTGGCCGTCTTTAAGCACCTGGGTGGCGTTACCACAACCTACGACGGCAGGAATACCCAGCTCACGCGCAATGATCGCGGCGTGGCAAGTACGGCCACCCCGGTTGGTAACGATCGCGCTGGCGCGCTTCATGATCGGTTCCCAGTCCGGGTCGGTCATGTCCGATACCAGCACGTCGCCTGGCTGGACCTTGTCCATTTCGGCGATATCGTGGATCACGCGCACCTTGCCAGCGCCGATGCGCTGACCGATAGCACGGCCTTCCACCAGCACTTTGCCGGTTTCCTTGAGCAGGTAGCGCTCCATGACATTGGCGCTGGAACGGCTCTTCACCGTTTCAGGACGGGCCTGAACGATGTACAGCTTGCCGTCGTCACCGTCCTTGGCCCACTCGATGTCCATCGGGCGCTGGTAGTGCTGCTCGATGATCATGGCCTGCTTGGCCAGCTCGGTGACTTCGGCGTCGCTGAGGCAGAAACGGGCGCGGTCGGCACGATCAACATCGACGACCTTGACCGAACGACCGGCCTTGGCCTCGTCGCCGTAGATCATCTTGATTGCCTTGCTGCCCAGGTTACGGCGCAGGATGGCCGGACGGCCGGCCTGCAGGGTGTTCTTGTGGACGTAAAACTCGTCCGGGTTCACCGCGCCTTGCACCACGGTCTCGCCCAGGCCGTAGGCGCCAGTGATGAAGACCACGTCACGGAAGCCCGACTCGGTGTCGAGGGTGAACATCACACCGGCGGTACCGGTTTCGGAGCGGACCATGCGCTGCACGCCGGCCGACAGGGCGACCAGCTTGTGGTCGAAGCCCTGGTGCACACGGTAAGCAATGGCACGGTCGTTGAACAGGGAGGCAAATACCTCCTTGGCGGCGCGGATCACGTTGTCCACGCCACGGATATTCAGGAAAGTCTCCTGCTGACCCGCGAACGAGGCGTCCGGCAAGTCTTCGGCAGTGGCCGAGGAACGCACAGCGACGGCCATGTTCGGGTTGCCCTGGGACATTTCAGCAAAGGCGGTGCGGATTTCGGCATCCAGACGCGCCGGGAACTCTGCGTCCATCACCCACTGACGAATCTGCGCACCGGTTTTAACCAGGGCGTTGACGTCGTCCACGTCCAGCGCGTCGAGTGCGGCGTGGATACGCTCGTTCAGGCCACTCTGCTCAAGAAAATCACGGTATGCCTGAGCCGTAGTGGCAAAGCCGCCAGGAACCGATACACCGGCGCCGGCAAGGTTACTGATCATCTCGCCGAGGGATGCGTTCTTGCCCCCCACATGCTCCACATCATGGACGCCGAGCTTATCGAGGGAAACTACGTACTCTACCAAGGTGATCTCTCCACTAACTGTATTGGAAAAGCTCAGGACGCCGGCGATTTCGCTAGGAACGTGCCGGGCGCTTGTGGCCTGGACCTGGAAAATAAGTGAGAATGCCGACAAGGGTTGTTCGGCAAACCGAACCTATCATATCCAAGATTCGTCACCAGCTTAAGGCCCATGGCGCAAATGAAACGATCTGCTTTCTTTATTTCCGATGGCACCGGCATCACCGCCGAGACCCTGGGACAAAGCCTACTAGCGCAGTTCGAGAACATTCCCTTCAATAAATTCACGCGACCGTACATTGATAGCGTGGAAAAAGCGCACACCATGGTACAGCAAATCAATGCTGCCGCAGAACGCGACGGGGCGCGTCCGATCATCTTCGATACCATCGTCAATCAGGACATTCGCGAGGTGCTGGCGACCTCCAATGGCTTCATGATCGATATTTTTTCAACCTTCCTCTCCCCTCTGGAACAAGAGCTGACCGCGCACTCTTCCTACTCAGTGGGCAAATCCCATTCGATCGGTGGCAACTCCAACTACATGGAGCGTATCGAGGCGGTGAACTTCGCGCTGGACAACGACGACGGCGCGCGCACGCACTACTACGACAAGGCCGACTTGATTCTGGTGGGTGTATCCCGTTGCGGCAAAACCCCGACCTGCCTGTACATGGCCATGCAATTCGGCATCCGCGCAGCCAACTACCCGCTGACCGAAGACGACATGGAACGCCTGCAGTTGCCCACGGCGCTGAAAAAACACCAGCACAAGCTGTTCGGCCTGACCATCGACCCGGACCGCCTCACCGCGATCCGCCACGAGCGCAAGCCCAACAGTCGCTATGCCAGCTTTGCCCAGTGCGAATTCGAAGTGCGTGAAGTGGAAAACCTGTTCCGCCGCGAGAACATTCCGCACATCAACTCCACCCACTTCTCGGTGGAAGAGATCTCCGCGAAGATCCTGGTGGAAAAAGGCGTAGAGCGGCGCTTCAAATAACACCCAGGAACGCGTGGGCGTAAGGTCGGATGCATGGCCTCGGTGCGGTGCCCGTGAGATCGCGGCGCCTGTATCGCGGGCAAGCCCCGCTCCCACAGCTAGCGCGGACTCTGTTGGAGCAGGCTTGCCTGCGATGGCCTCGGCGCGGTGCCTGTGAGTGCGCGGCGTCTGTATCGCGGGCAAGACCCGCTCCCACAGCTAGCGCGGACTCTGTTGGAGCAGGCTTGCCTGCGATGGCCTCAACGCGGTGCCCGTGAGATCGCGGCGTCTGTATCGCGGGCAAGACCCGCTCCCACAGCTAGCGCGGACTCTGTTGGAGCAGGCGTGCCTGCGATGGCCTCGGCGCGGTGCCCGTGAGTGCGCGGCGCCTGTATCGCGGGCAAGACCCGCTCCCACAGCTAGCGCGGCGTCTGTTGCAGGCTTGCCTGGGATGCCCGCATCGTTAGCCTAAAAACAAACCCCCGCTAAAAAGCGGGGGTTTGTCAGCAGCCGGGTTCTGTTACCCCGGCATCAGAGCGTCGACTGCCCGCTCAATGCCAGATCCACCAGTTCACGGTTGGCCACGGCATACATCGCGTAGTCCGTCCCCGTCGCCGCACGCAACTCCTCAAGCATGACGCGCCAGCGCTGCACCATCACCGCATGCTGCCCCATCCACAATGCCACCCGGGCGTCCATGTCCTGCGGGGCATCGACCATCTGCAATACCGAGATGGTAATTGCTCGCTGCTGCAGGTCGATGTCGTCACGGAACGCTTCGCGTGCCAGGGCCTGCCAGTTGTTTTCCACCGGCAGGTTGCTGATTTCCTGCAGGTACCAGGTCAGGTCCAGGGCGCTGCCCACAGCGAAGAAGGCCTTGGCCACTTCGGCCGGGTCTTGCCCGGTCACGTCGGACGCTTCGATGATCGGCAACAGTGTGTACAGGTGCGTCGTACCGGCAACCATTCGCGCCAGCAACTCCGGCACACCGGCTTCGACGAAGCCCTGGTAGCGGGCCTGCCAGCGTTCACGGGTCGGACCTTCCAGCAGCTCGTCCAGTTTCAGGCCCAGCGCAGCGATTTTCGGCCCGAAGTGCGCCGCGTCGCGCCCGGCATCCTGTTCGTTACGACGGCTACGCAGGAACCAGCGAGTAGCGCGACGCCCAAGACGCATCAGCTCGTCCATCAGGGTCAACTGCACCTCGGCCGAAACCTGATAGTCCAGTGCCTCGATCTGACGGAACCAGTGCGGCAGATGGAAGATGTCGCGCACGATGACATAGGCGCCGGCAACGTTCGCCGGGCTCACGCCCGTGGACTCCTTGAGCCGCTGGACGAAGGTGATGCCCATGTTGTTGACCAGGTCGTTGGCGATCTGGGTACTGACGATCTCGCGTTTCAGGCGATGGCGACGCATGGCCTCGGCGAACTTGTTGACCAACGACGGCGGGAACGCCGTCTCCATGTCACGGGTCAGGTAGTCGTCGTCCGGTACCAGCGACTTGAGCAGCGCTTCCTTGAGGTCGATCTTGCTGTAGGAGATCAGTACCGACAATTCAGCGCGGGTCAGGCCCTGGTTTGCCGCCAGACGCTCAGCCAGTTGCTCTTCGCTCGGCAGGAACTCGATGGCGCGATCCAGCTTGCCACGGCTTTCCAGGTCAGCCATCAGGCGCTTGTACTCGGCAATGCGCTCCTTGGCACGGCGTGCAGCCAGCGACAACGCTTGGGTCTGCTTGTAGTTGTTGCCCAGCACCAGCGCGGAGACTTCCTCGGTCATGCTGCCCAGCAGCTGGTTGCGCTGCTTCTCGGTCATGTCGCCAGCCTGCACCACTTCGTTGAGCAGGATCTTGATATTGACCTCGTGGTCAGAGCAGTCCACGCCACCGGCGTTATCGATGAAGTCGGTGTTGGTTGCACCGCCGTTCAGGCCGAACTCGACACGGCCAAGCTGGGTCATGCCGAGGTTGCCGCCCTCACCCACCACTTTGCAGCGCAACTCGTTACCGTCGACGCGCAGGGCGTCGTTGGCCTTGTCGCCCACATCGGCGTGGCTCTCTTCACTCGATTTGACGTAAGTGCCAATACCGCCGTTCCACAGCAAGTCAACCGGCGCCTTGAGCAACGCATTGAGCAGCTCGGTCGGGGTCAGCTTGTCGGCTTCGATGGCAAAGCGCGCTTTCATTTGCGGGGTAATCGCGATGCTTTTGGCGCTGCGCGGGAAGATCCCGCCACCTTCGGACATGATGCTGGTGTCGTAGTCGCTCCAGGCTGAACGCGGCAAGTCGAACAACCGCTTGCGTTCGGCGAAGCTGTTGGCTGGCTCCGGGTTCGGATCGATGAAAATGTGCAGGTGGTTGAATGCCGCGACCAGTTGCAGCTTGTCGGACATCAGCAAGCCGTTACCGAAGACGTCACCGGCCATGTCACCAATGCCGATCACACTGATCGGGTCTTCCTGAACGTTGATACCGCGCTCGCGGAAATGCCGCTGCACACCAACCCAGGCGCCGCGGGCCGTGATGCCCATCTTCTTGTGGTCGTAACCGGCCGAGCCGCCCGAGGCGAAGGCATCGCCGAGCCAGAAGCCGTAGTCGATGGCAATGCCGTTGGCGATGTCGGAGAAGGTCGCGGTGCCCTTGTCGGCCGCGACCACCAGGTACGGGTCATCGTCGTCGTGGCGCACCACATTGGCCGGCGGCACCAGAGCGCCGTCCTTGAGGTTGTCGGTAATGTCCAACAGGCCAGAGATGAAGATGCGGTAGCAGGCGATACCTTCAGCCTGAATATCATCACGGCTGCCGCCCAGCGGCAGGCGACGCGGGAGGAAACCACCCTTGGCACCGACCGGGACAATCACCGAGTTCTTCACCTGTTGCGCCTTCACCAGGCCCAGCACTTCAGTACGGAAGTCTTCCTCACGGTCGGACCAGCGCAGGCCGCCGCGCGCTACGTTGCCGAAACGCAGGTGCACACCCTCGACCCGTGGCGAATAGACGAATATCTCGAACTTCGGCACTGGTTTTGGCAGTTCCGGGATCAGCTTCGGATTGAACTTGAAGCTGAAGTAGGACTTGTTATGGCCATTGGCATCGGGCTGGTAGAAGTTGGTCCGCAGGGTGGCCTTGATCAGGTCCAGGTAGCGTCGCAGGATGCGGTCTTCGTTGAGCACCTGAACGTCGTCCAGGGCACTGAGGATCGCCTGCTCCAACCGTTGCTGCTTGTCGTCCAGGTCTTCAACGTTGAGTTTGCGCGCCAGGTAGAAGCGGGTCTTGAACAGTCGCACCAGCTCGCGGGCAATATCCGTGTGGTTGTTCAAGGTGCTGGCGATGTAGCCCAGATCGAAGCCCAGGCGAATTTGCTTGAGGTAGCGGGCATAGGCTCGCAGCAGCGCAACATCGCGCCATGGCAGGCCGGCAGTCAGTACCAGGCGGTTGAACGCATCGTTCTCCGCATCGCCATTGACGATGTGGACAAAGGCATCCTGCAAGGTGTCGTTCAGTTGCTGGATGTCCAGGTTCAGGCCTTCGCTGTAGGTGAAGGCGAAGTCATGGATCCAGAACTCACGACCATTGGCATGACGCAGGCGATACGGGAACTCGCCCAGTACGCGCAGGCCAAGGTTTTCCAGGATCGGCAGCACGTCAGACAGCGCCAACGGCGTATCGGCGTGGTACAGCTTGCAAAACAGTTGATGCTTACCGGTCTGGGTCAGCGGCTGATAAAAACTCATTACCAGCGGCTTGTGCTCGGACAGCGCCAGCAGGTGCTGCATGTCGACCACCGCCGAATGGGCGGCAAAGCGCTCGCGGTAACCGGCCGGGAAGCCTTTCGGGAAGTCCGCCAGGACATTGGTACCCTGAGCTTCACCAAAGCTTTCTACGGTCAGGCTGACGTAGTCGTCCTGCCACGAACGGCAGGCCTGAATGACTTCGTTTTCCAGCTGCTGCGGATCGATTTCGATGCGGTTCTTCGGGTCAACCCGCAAAATCAGCTGCACACGTGCCAGCACAGACTCGGAGAAGAAGGTCCAGAACTCGCAATCGGTGGCTTTCAGGCGATCCATCAGAACCTGCTGGATCTTCTGCCGCACTTCGGTGGAGTAGATGTCACGCGGCACATAGGCCAGGCAGTAGCAGAAGCGACCGTAAGGATCCTTGCGCAGGAAGACGCGGATCTTGTTGCGCTCCTGGATCTGCACAATCGACATGACGGTGCTGAACAACTCGTCGACCGGCGTCTGGAACAGGTCGTCGCGGGGCAGTACTTCCAGCACCTGCGCCAGCTCCTTGCCCAGGTGTGCCTTGGGGTCGAAGAGCGAACGACGCTCGATTTCGGCGACCTTGCCACGAATATAAGGAATTGCCCGCACGCTCTCCCCGTACACCGTCGAGGTGTAGAGGCCCATGAAACGGCATTCCTTGATTACCTTGCCGTCAGCGTCCAACTGGCGAATCGACACGTAATCCGGGTAGGCCGGACGGTGCACCCGGCTCGGATGAGCCGCCTTGGCAAAGGACAGCAGCAACGGTTCCTTGAGGTAGTTGACCGCATAGTCTTCAATGCGCAATTCATCGACGGTCAGGCCAGTGCGCAGCAAGCGGGCCAAGCCCAGGAAGGACTGCTCGTCGTACTGCAGATGAGCGCCTTGGGCATCATTACCAACCACGAACTCCTCGTAGCCAAGGAAGGTGAAGTGGTTGCCCAACAGCCACTCGAGGAAACCCTTGACCTCGGCCTTTTCAGCCTCGGCCGGGGCATAGGCGGTCTGCTCGACCAGCGCGAGCATTTCTCGCACCTTGGCTTTCATCGGCTCGAAATCGGCGACGGCAACCCGCACTTCAGCCAGCACCTGCTCCAACTCGCGGGTCAGCAGGTTCAGCTCGGCAGCGTTGGCGCAGCGATCAATCTCCAGGTACATCAGCGATTCTTGCAGAACGCCCTCTGCCTGGGTGCCCTTGGGCAGAATGTCCAGCAGTTCGCCCTTGGCGCCGCGGCGGACACTCAATACGGTGGTCTGCAGCGTGTGGATGCTGTAGCCGCGCCGGTTAAGCTCGGTGCGTACCGAGTCGACCAGAAACGGCAGATCATGGTGCAGCACTTCGACAGCGGTATGCGTCGACTGCCAGCCATGACGTTCGTAGTCGGGGTTGTAGACACGAACCTGCGGCTGGGCGTGATCGAACCGCTCCAGCATGCGCCAGGCTGAAAGGGTGCAGCCCGCCAGGTCGGAAAGGCGACGCTGGGTCAGTTCGTCCAGAGAGATGATGCCGAAGAATTGCTCGGCGAACAGCGCCACTTGTGGCAGTGCCTGTTCGCTGATGTGCTGCGCCAGGGCCGCTTGCAGTTGATGCTGGAAGTCGGCTTTGCTGGCTGCGGTGAAGAACGCCATCTGTGGTACTCCGCTTGGGCTTTATTATTGAGAGAAGCGTCGTGCGTGTGCGCCTGATACGGGTCAACGATAGCCAACCCTGAGCAGGAAGACGGTAAAACCATTGGTCACATTCACCAACTCCACGGATGAGCATCTGCAAAAACGACTGCCGCTCCAGAGCAAGGCTGTGTCTTTACGGGTGACCATCGACAACGCAGCTTAACGAGGCCCGGGAGGCGCCTGCTTGCGCCGCTGCGACATATTCGGTCATTGACGTGCAGGCTGACGTTTATCCGCCAGCTGAACACTGGCAGAATCATGCCTCACCTTATTGATCGAGCCTTTCATGCAACTGACCACCGCCCAATTGATGGCCACCCCGTGCGACGACGAAGAAGACAACATGGCGACGCTGTGTTGCATCAGTGACAAGGGCGAAATGTTCCTGATGACCCGTTACCCGGATGAAGACGAGGTGGAAATCACCCTCGACGACGAGCCTTCGACCCTCGACGGCCTGAAGATCACCCTCGGCCCGCAACGCCTGTTGATCGAGGTTGCGCCTGGCGACGCGGATGCACTGGGCGGTGACGATCACCTGGAAATCACTCACAGCACGCCGGACAGCGACCTGGCTGAAGTCGAAGAAACCCTGCAGAACATCCTCAAGGGCACCGGCACCTACGTCAGCGAACTGTAAGGAGGTTAGTCGCCGGGCCCCTGGATAGATTAAAGTATCAACCCCTGCCGACGGCTTTTTCAGACTGCACCTCGGCTCTTTATCCAGGAACCCTCGACGATGGAACATCGTGAAGCGCTGATCGCGCTGCGCACCTTTCTTTCAACCCAGATTCTTGGCCAGGAAAAACTGGTCGAGCGCTTGCTGATCGTGCTCCTTGCCGATGGCCATATGCTGGTGGAAGGCGCGCCGGGCCTGGCCAAGACCAAGGCGATCAAGGAACTCGCCGAGGGCATCGAAGCCGAGTTCCACCGGATCCAGTTCACCCCGGACCTGCTGCCGGCCGACATTACCGGCACCGAGATCTACCGTCCGGAAACCGGCAGTTTTGTCTTCCAGCAAGGCCCCATCTTTCACAACCTGGTGTTGGCCGATGAAATCAACCGGGCACCGGCCAAGGTACAGTCGGCCTTGCTTGAAGCCATGGCCGAGCGTCAGGTCAGCGTCGGGCGCAGCACCTATGAGCTCTCACCCCTGTTCCTGGTGATGGCCACCCAGAACCCGATCGAACAGGAAGGCACTTACCCGCTGCCTGAAGCACAGCTCGACCGATTCCTGATGCACGTGAAAATCGGTTTCCCGGATGCCGCCGTCGAGCGACGCATTCTTCAACAGGCTCGTGGCGAAGCCCTCAACGGCGAAACCAAGCCGGAACGTCGCGTCAGTCAGCAGGCCATTTTTGCCGCACGCAAGGAAATCCTCGGCCTGTACATGGCCGATGCGGTGGAGGAATACCTGGTACAACTGGTCATGGCCACCCGCACTCCAGCCAAATTCGACACCGAGATGGCCGACTGGGTCGCCTATGGCGCCAGCCCTCGTGGCTCCATCGCCCTGGACCGTTGCGCACGGGCTCACGCCTGGTTGGCGGGCCGAGACTTTGTCAGCCCCGAAGACATTCAGGCGGTACTGTTCGACGTACTGCGCCACCGCATCATTCTCTCCTTTGAAGCCGAAGCCGCCGGTATTGACCAGGACCGGGTGATCCAGCGCATCCTCGACGTCGTTGCCGTGGCCTGATCCCATGCCCTCTCAACTGCTGGCGGCCCCAGGGATTCGCATCGGTCTTTCAGAACTGATCGAAATGCGGCATCGCGTGCGCGAGGTGCAGCTGTTTGCCGCCCCCGGCCAACGCAGCCCGCTGATCGGCTTGCACCATTCGAAGCTGCGCGGACGTGGCGTGGACTTCGATCAGGTGCGGGTCTATCAAGCCGGAGACGATGTGCGCAATATCGATTGGCGAGTGACGGCACGCACCCAGGAGCCGCACACCAAACTGTTCCACGAAGAGCGCGAGCGCCCCATCTACATCCTGGTGGAGCAGAGCCAGCGGCTGTTCTTCGGCTCCGGCCTGATGTTCAAGTCGGTACTTGCCGCCCAGGCTGCGGCACTGATTGGCTGGGCGGCGCTGGGCCACAATGATCGTATCGGTGGCCTGGTGTTCGGCGACAACGCCTATTACGAGATCAAGCCGCGGCGCAGCAAGCAAAGCCTGCTGCAGTTGCTCAACCGACTGGCCCGCGCCAACCAGGCGTTGCACACCGAAGCGCAACCGCAAGGCGATACCCTGGGCATGGCCTTGCGCCGCGCGCGGGAGGTTCTGCGCCCCGGCAGCCTGGCCATCGTCATCTGTGACGAGCGGGCGCTGAGCACCAGTGTCGAACAACAACTGAGCCTGCTCTCACGCCATTGCGACCTGCTGCTGTTGCCGCTTTCCGATCCACTGGATCATGCCCTGCCGGCAGCCGGTTTGTTGCGCTTCGCCCAACGGGGGGCGCAACTGGAGCTGGACACCCTCGACGCCAACCTGCGCCAGAGCTACCGCAGCCAGGGCGAGGCGCGCATCGAGCGCTGGGAGCTGCTGGCACAGAAGCTGAGGGTGGTACTCATGCCCTTGAGCACCCAGAGTGAAATGATCGAGCAACTGCGCGAGTACCTCAATCCGCAACGTCCAGGGCAAAAACGATGAACGGCCTGGAACAGTTGCAGCCCTTGATCGCGCCGGAGCCGATTGGTCTGTGGCCACCCGCACCTGGCTGGTGGGCCTTGCTCCTGCTCCTGCCGCTGCTCGGCTGGGGCGCCTGGCACCTGCGTCACTGGCGGCCGGGGAAAAAACCCATCGTGCGTGCCGAGCTGCCGCTTGACCCCATACGCCTTGAGGCCCTGGCCGAATTGGCGCGTCTGACCAAACCCTACGACGGCGCGCCTGCCGGTGCCTGGTTGCAGCAGATCAATGCGCTGCTCAAACGGCTCTGCCGCAATCATTACCCAGGCAGCCATAGCCACACCCTCAATGGTCGGCAATGGCTGGCATTTCTCGACAATCGCTGCCCGGCTGCGGGCCTGACGCGTTGGATGGTGCTGGTCGAAGGTGCCTACAAACCCGAGTGCAAGCTCGATGACAAAGCAATCGCCGGGCTGACCCAGGCGGTTGAGATCTGGATCCGCAAACATGTTTGAGCTGGCATGGCCGTGGGTCTTCGCCCTTTTTCCGCTACCCTGGCTGGCGCGCTGGCTGCTGCCCGCCGCCGACAGCGGCGAACCGGTGCTCAAGGTTGCCTTCCTCGATGAACTGGAAGGACTGGCCGGACGCCGCGCCCGGCTGAACCTGCCCACGTGGCGGCAACAGACGCCGTTTATCGTCGTCTGGCTGTTGCTGTTACTGGCCGCCGCGCGGCCCCAATGGCTCGGTGAGCCTGTGCCCGTGGCTGCCAGCGGCCGTGATCTTATGGTCGCCGTGGATGTTTCCGGCTCGATGGACTTTCCCGACATGCGCTGGCAGGACGACGACGTCAGCCGCCTGACCCTGGTAAAGCAGCTATTGGGCGATTTTCTCCAGGCCCGTCAGGGTGACCGAATCGGCCTGATCCTGTTCGGCAGCCAGGCCTACCTTCAGGCCCCCCTGACGTTCGACCGGCGCACCGTGCATACCTTCCTCAATGAAGCGCAGATTGGCATCGCCGGCAAGAACACCGCCATCGGTGATGCCATCGGCCTTGCCGTCAAGCGCTTGCGGCTGCGCCCGGCACAAAGCCGGGTGCTGATTCTGGTCACCGACGGCGCCAACAATGGCGGGCAGATCCATCCGCTGACCGCAGCACGCCTGGCGGCTCAGGAGAGCGTGAAAATCTACACCATCGGCATCGGCGCAGACCCCGAACAGAGCGGTACTGCTGGCCTGCTTGGCATCAACCCAAGCCTGGACCTGGATGAAGCCTCGCTCAAGGAGATTGCCGAGTTGACCCATGGCGCCTATTTCCGCGCGCGCGACGGCAAGGAATTGACGGCTATCGGCGAAACACTCGACCGCCTGGAACCCGTCGCCCAACAACCGACGCAGGCCCGCACCGCCGAGGCGTTGTACAGCTGGCCACTGGCACTGGCGCTGTTGCTGAGCGTGTTGCTGGTGGTGCGTGAGCGCTGGCACGACAATCCACTGCAACGCCTGCTCAGCAACCGACGCTTCCTGCAACCGCACCCTGAATGGCGCGAACGCCTCAAGCGTCTGCGCCTGCGGAGGCGTCGATGATCGAATTCTGGCCACAATGGCTACGCCCTGCCTGGCTGCTGGTACTACCGCTGCTAGGCTGGTTGCTGTGGAAGCTCTGGCATCGCCAAAAGCGTGCCGGTCGCTGGCAGATGATCTTGCCTCCGGCATTCCACGCTGTACTGTTGGGTGGTGGCAGCGGTCGCGACAGCAAGTTGCCGTGGGTGGCATTGGGGGTGGCGTGGCTCGTGACGGTCATCGCCTTGCTTGGACCAAGCTGGCAGCGCCTGGAGGAAACCCGACAGCGCCCAGCCGATCCTCTGGTGGTATTGCTGGAGCTGACACCGCAAATGCTTGCGACTGACAGCCCACCCAATCGCCTGGAGCAGGCACGACGAAAACTGCTCGACCTGCTCGAGCATCGCCGCGACAGCCAGACCGCGATCATCGTCTATGCCGGCAGCGCACATACACTGGTGCCGCTGTCCGACGACCTGGACACCAGCCGCAACCTGCTTGAAGCCCTGGACCCCTCGATCATGCCGCAAACCGGGCAGCGCGCTGACCTGGCCGTACGCAAAGGCCTGGCCCTGCTGTCACAAGCTGGCCTTGGCCAAGGCCGTTTGCTGCTGATTGGCTCCTCGTTGAGCACCGAGGAACGGCAAGGCATCGTCCAGGCGCTGGGCCGCAAGGGACCAAAGCTGCTGATGCTGGGTATTGGCAGCGCAGAAGGCGCACCGGTAAAACAGAGTAATGGGGAATTCCTCAAGGATGCCGAGGGCACGATTCTCATGCCCCGCCTGGACAGCGCAAGCCTGAGGGAGTTTGTCATGGAAACCGGCGGCAAGTACCGCCATGCCCGAATCGACGACCTGGACCTGCGCGGCCTCGGCCTGTTCGCCCCGCCCCGGGCATTGCATGACGATGGCCAGACGGTGCAGTTGGACAGTTGGGCCGATCAGGGCTACTGGCTGCTGCTGCCGCTCTTGTTGCTGGCGGCCTGTGCGGGCCGGCGCGGCTGGCTGTTCTGCCTGCCGTTGCTGTGGGTGCTGCCACAACCCAGCCATGCCTTTGAACTTGATGACCTGTGGCTACGCCCGGACCAACAAGGCCAGCGCCTGCTTGAACAACAACGCCCCGCCGAGGCAGCACAACGCTTCCAGAACCCGCAATGGAAAGCCCTGGCACTGTACGAGGCCGGTGACTATGCCGGCGCGGTGCGCCTGTTCGCTGAAGGCAACACGGCGGCTGCCCACTACAATCGCGGTAACGCCCTCGCACGCAGCGGAGAGTTGGAGGCTGCCGTGGATGCTTATGAACAGGCGCTGGAGCGCCAACCGGAACTTCAGCCGGCCATTACGAACAAAGCACTGGTCGAGCAGCTGCTGCGCCAGCAAAAAGCTGCCGAACAGGAACAGGCGGCGGCCACTGAAACGGAAACCGAACAGAACGCGCCCGGCACAACGACTGACAGCAACACGGATAGCCGCAGTACCGCCGCGGCTGACAGCGAGCAAGACACTCAAAGCGCGCAGGAACAGCAAGGCCAGAACCCGTCGTCGGGAGCAGAACAAACGCCGCAAGGGAACAGCGGCGACCAGGATGATGAAACCACTCATCCGCCGCAACGGCCAAGCGACGCAAGCCTTGGCGCCGAACAGCGCCAGGCCCTTGAGCAGTGGTTGCGGCAGATCCCGGACAACCCTGCCGAACTGCTGCGCCGAAAATTTTGGTATGAACAGCAACAACACCAGGAAACTCATTGATGAGACGCGCCTGCGCCCTCGTTTTCAGCCTTGCCCTCAGCCTGCAGGTACAGGCCGCCGCGTTGCTTGCCAGCGTAGACCGCACACGCCTGAACGCCGGTGAAACGCTCGAATTGACCCTTCAAACGCAGGACATCACCCAGTTTGGCAAGCCAGACCTGGAGCCCCTGCAGGCCAATTTTGAGGTTCGCGACACTCGCCAGGTGAACAACCTGACCACCCTCAATGGCGAAACCCAAGCCAGTACACGCTGGATCATCACCCTGCTTCCGCGCCAAAGTGGCAGCCTGCAAATACCCGCGCTGCAGCTGGGCGAGGTCAGCAGCCAGCCGATTGAGCTTCAGGTGCTGCAAGCACAGGATAACGTGGTCGAGAACCTGGCTCCGGTGTTCATCGAAGCCAGCCTCGACCAGGACAGCATTTATGTGCAGGCCCAAGCCGTTCTGACCCTGAGGATCTACCACTCGGTAGCCCTGTACGATGACAGTAGCCTGAGCCGGCTCCAGCTGGAGGGCGCGAAGGTAGAACCACTGGGCGAATCACGGACCTACGAGAAGGAAATCAACGGTGTACGCCATGGCGTGATCGAAATGCGCTATGCGATCTACCCACAGCAAAGCGGCAACGTGACCATTCCGTCCCTGACCTTCAGTGCCACCACCGTAGAACCGGCGACAGATCAAGACAGCGCCCCGCGCAGTGGCAAACAGACCCACGTGAGCTCTGCACCGATTACCTTGTTGGCCAACCCCATACCAGCCACTTACCCCGCCAACACGCCTTGGCTACCGGCGCGCAACCTGACCCTGGAAGAACACTGGAGCCCGGACCCGACGCAAGCCTCAACCCAGATTGGCGACTCCCTGACCCGTACAGTGACCATCAAGGCCGAAGGCCTGTCCAGCACACAGATACCACCGCTGGCGAACACTGAGGTCATAGGCCTGCGCCACTACCCTGACCAACCGCAACTGCGTAACGAGATCAACGACCGCGGCCTGCTCGGTAGTCGCGAAGAGCGCGAGGCGCTGGTGCCAACGCACGCGGGCACACTGGAGCTGCCCAACCAGGAGGTCATTTGGTGGAACACCCGAGAAGACCATCTGGAACGAAGCAGTCTGCCCGCGCGAACCTTGCAGATTCAGGACAACCCGGCACTCAGCGCTGAAACGCCGAGCACGTCGATCCCCCTTGAAAACGGCCCGCTCTGGCCCTGGCAACTCAGCACACTGATACTGGCCCTGACCACCTTGAGTGGCTTTGCCCTCTGGTGGCGGGCCCGCTCACAACCGGCCGTGCTGCGTGCGGCTCAAAGCGGCCCGAGCCCGCGCACCCTGCTCGACGACCTCAAACGCGCCTGCCAGGCCAACGACCCGCAGGCCACCCGGCAGGCCCTCGACGCCTGGGCGCGCCAGCAACCCGAAACCCTTGCCGAAATGGCGGCTCGCTTCGTTCCATTGTCCGATGCCCTGGATGGTCTGAACGGCGCGCTTTACAGCGAAACCGGACAATACTGGCAAGGCGAAGAGCTGTGGCGGGCCATTGGCACTATCCCAACCGCTGAACAGACTCAACCGACACCCGGCGAAAGTAGTAGCCTGCCACCCCTCTATCCCAAGTAATCAGCCGCTCTAGCCTGCGCACCTTCAGGCTTCCTTAAGAAAACTCGTCGACACTTGCTCCCAACGATATACAGGAGCAAGCACGATGCCTGAGCCCACCGACACCATTTGGCCCTTCGCTTTACCGCTTCGGCTGGCACCTGAGAACAGCGCGATGTTGAGCCTGGCGCACGCATTGCCCAACAGCGATGAGCGCCCACTGTTCGAGGACTTCATCCGCCAGCGTTTTCACTTGGTACATGGCGCCGACATACGTCACTTCATGCCTGAGCTGTTTGGCCTGAAAGACCAGAACAATGCCTTGTGTGCCGTCGCAGGCCTTCGCCGCGCCAGCACCTCACGGTTGTTTCTGGAACAGTATCTGGATGCGCCAATCGAGCACTACATCCCGTCAGAGAACGAGCAACCGACGCAGCGCGACTGCATTGTCGAAGTCGGCAATCTGGCCGCCAGCGATACCGGCAGCGCCCGCCTGAGCATCATCACCATGACCTGGCTGCTAGGTGCTGCAGGCTTTCAGTGGGTCTCGTTTACCGGCAGTACCGGCCTGGTCAACAGTTTCCATCGCCTCGGTTTGAAACCTACCACCCTGTGCGCAGCAGATCCTCAGCGCCTGGGCGATGAGCGCCACACGTGGGGCCAGTATTACGACAGCCGCCCGAGTGTCCACATCGGCAACATCTGCAGTGGTTTCCAACACTTGGCCAAGGCCGGGCTGTTCAAACGACTTGGCCTGCCGCCCGTCGACCGGGAGACCTGCAATGTCGCCTGAACTGAGCCTGTTTGAAAATCAACTGCAACGCCATGCACAGGAGCGCCCTTTTGCTCTGGCCCTATGGGGTGACGAACTGCGCCTGGACTATGAAGCGCTGTGGTCAGAGGTCAATTATCGCCGCCGGTTACTCAGCGAGCAGCCTGAAGGCTGTGTAGTGCTCGCGCTGGACAACAGCCCCGAGGCGATGCTGTGGGACCTGGCCGTGCTCTTTGAAGAGCGCCCATGCCTTACCCTGCCACCCTTTTTCAGCCCTGCGCAACGCCTGCACTGCCTGGAGCAATGCCAGGCACCGCTGGTCGTCGCTGAGACCAGCATGGCAAGCGAACTCGAAGCGGCAGGCTACCGCTTCCAGGGCACCCTGTGGAGCAAGGCCGCGGTCTCAGCCGTAGTACTGCCAGAGGGAACCGCGAAGATCACCTTCACATCGGGCACAACCGGCGCCCCAAAAGGCGTGTGCCTCAGTGCCGACAGTTTCCTGCGGGTGGCCCGAGAGCTGGCGGCGGCCAGTGAGCCTGTAAAGCCTGATCATCACCTGGCACTGCTGCCCTTGGCGATCCTGCTGGAAAACCTCGGTTGCTATGCCGCCCTCTTTGCAGGTGCGGTGCTAAGCCTGCCTAGCCAGGCCCGCCTGGGTATTCGTGGCGCCAGCGGCGTCGATACCCCCACCTTCCTGCGCTGCCTGGCAGAACGCCGCCCACACAGCCTGATTCTGGTCCCCCAATTGCTGCAACTGCTGGTCGGCGCCACGCAAGCGCAGGCATTCGATCCTTCCTGCCTGCGCTTTGCCGCGGTAGGCGGTGCGCGGGTATCCCCAGGCCTGCTTCAAGGTGCACACCAACTCGGCATACCGGCCTATGAAGGCTACGGCTTGTCCGAGTGCGCCTCGGTGGTGTGCTTGAACGTACCTGGCGCTATCAGGCCGGGAAGCGTTGGGCGGCCATTGCCCCATGTAGAGGTCAAGCTGGCTGATGACGGCGAAGTACTGATTCAAGGCTCGACCATGCTCGGCTACCTGGGCAACCCGGCCCAACCGGCAACGTGGCTGGCCAGTGGCGACATCGGTGAGTTCGATGACGAAGGCTTTCTGTACATCAAGGGCCGCAAGAAGCATCAGTTCGTCACCAGCTACGGCCGTAACGTCAATCCCGAGTGGGTGGAAGCAGAACTCACCCAAGGCGGGGTCATTGCCCAGGCATTCGTGCATGGCGAAGCCCTGCCCTACAACGCAGCCCTGCTCTGGCCTCATGACCCGAGCTGCAGCGACCAGGCCCTTGCCGATGCCGTAGCCAAGGCCAATACAGCCCTGCCCGACTACGCACGCGTTCATCACTGGCTGCGTTTGCCTCAACCCTTTACCCCTGCCAATGGCTTGCTGACCGCCAATGGCCGACCACGCCGCGATGCCATCCTTGAGCAATACCACGCGGCACTGGACTCCTTTAATCGTTCTGAGGAACTGTCGTCATGAGTTTTTTTGAAACCCTGCAAGCTGCAACCGCCCAGGAACGCAGCGCGCTGTTTGAAGTGCCGGTCATCCGCAAGGCACTGGCCGGTGAGGTCACACTGGAGAGCTATCGGGCCTTCCTGATTCAGGCCTACTACCATGTTCGCCATACCGTACCGCTGATGATGGCCTGCGGTGCACGCCTGCCCGAGCGACTGGAGTGGTTGCGCCACGCAGTATGCGAATACATCGAAGACGAGTACGGCCATGAGCAGTGGGTACTGAACGATATCGTAGCCTGCGGCGGCGACCGTGAAGCGGTGCGCACCGGCCAACCCGATCAACCCATCGAGCTGATGGTTGCGTTTCTCTATGACCTGATCGCACGTGGCAACCCGGTGGGCCTGTTCGGGATGGTCAACGTGCTTGAAGGCACCAGCATCGCCCTGGCAACCCATGCCGCCGAACGCATTCGCGACCGCCTGGCACTGCCTGAGGAGGCCTTCAGCTACCTGAACTCCCATGGCGCGCTGGATATCGGGCACATGCAGACCTACCGCAAGCTGATGGATCGTCTCGACGACCCAGCTGATCAGGCCGCCGTCATTCATGCCTCGAAAGTGGTCTACCGGTTGTACGCGGACATGTTCCGGGCACTGCCGCAAAACACCCAGGCGCCAACCCTGCTGGAGAGCAATCATGCGGCTCAATGAAGCCCGAGTCGTGCTCACCGGTGCCAGTGGTGGCATTGGTCTGGCAATCACCAATGCGCTGCTCGCCAGCGGCGCTCAGGTACTGGCGGTGTCTCGCCATGAAGACGCCTTGCGCCCAAGCATGACGCGTTACCCCAGCCAGCTGCGCTGGGTGTCGGCAGACCTGACCAGCGCCACAGACCGGCATAAAGTGCAGAATGCCGCCCAGGCCATGGGCGGCATCAACCTGCTGATCAACGCCGCCGGGGTAAACCAGTTCGCCATGCTTGAGCAACTGGAAGACAGCGACATCAGCCACATGCTGGACCTGAACATCATCGCCCCGATTTCGCTGACACGCTTGCTTTTGCCACTTCTCAGAGAGGCCCCAGCAGCAATGGTGGTCAATGTCGGTTCAACCTATGGTTCGATCGGCTACCCCGGGTACTCCCCCTACTGCGCCAGCAAATTCGCCTTGCGCGGCTTTTCCGAAGCACTGCGTCGAGAGCTGGCCGATACCCGGGTGAACGTACTTTATGTGGCCCCTCGAGCGACCCAGACACGCATGAACAGCGCGGCTGCACAGGCGCTCAATGACGCCCTGAAAGCCAATACCGACGACCCGGAAATGGTCGCCAACGCCGTGATCCACGCCATTGCCGGTGACCGCCGCGACCTTTACCTGGGCTGGCCTGAGCGTTTTTTTGTAAGCCTCAATAACCTGCTGCCAAGCCTGGTAGACCGCGCCCTGCGCAAGCAGCTGCCGTTGATCAGACGCTTCAGCCATATTGGCTCCACGGAGAAAAACAAACCATGAAAAAACTGCTGATCGCCCTGCTGGCCACCGTATCAAGCACCTCACTGTGGGCCATGGACGCCACCGACCAACAACGCCTGAGCGATATTCAACAGCAATGGGCAAAAATCCAGTACGAAACACCCGAGGGTAAATGCGCCGATGCCTTCGAGCAGTTGGCCGCCAAGGCCAATGCCTTCTCCAAGGAGCGCCCAACCGCAGCCGAGGCCTGGATCTGGTCTGGCATCGTCACCAGCAGTTGGGCAGGCGCCCAAGGCGGGCTCGGTGCCTTGGGCAAGGTCAAAGAGGCGCGCAGCGACCTGGAAAAAGCCTTGTCGATCGACCCGACGGCGCTGCAGGGTTCCGCCTACGCCAGCCTCGCTGCACTGTATGATCGAGTGCCTGGCTGGCCAGTCGGCTTCGGTGATAGTGACAAGGCCGATACGCTGCTCAAACAAGCACTGCAGATTAACCCCAACGGTATAGACAACCTGTACTTCTGGGGCGACCATCTCTACCGCCAGAAGCACTACGCTGAAGCCAAGGCTGCCTTGCTCAAGGCACAACAGGCTCCTGCTCGTCCGGGTCGAGAAAGCGCCGATAAAGGGCGACACAAGGACATACAGGCGCTGCTGGTTGAAATAGACAAAAAACTCAACTGACCAAGGAGCCGGCATGCGACTGCTGCTGATTGAGGACGATGTTTCGCTGGGTGAAGGTATCTACCAGGCACTGAGCCGCGACGGCTATACCACCGACTGGATCAAAGACGGTAGCAGCGCGTTGCACTCGTTACTGAGTGAAACCTTCGACCTGGCCATCCTCGATCTTGGCCTGCCGCGCATGGACGGGCTGGAGGTGTTGCGGCGTCTGCGCAGCAGCGGCTCGAACCTGCCCGTGCTGATCCTGACCGCGCGTGATGCCACCGAAGACCGCATTGCCGGCCTTGATGCCGGTGCCGACGACTACCTGGTCAAACCTTTCGACCTGGCCGAACTCAAGGCGCGCCTGCGCGCCTTGATGCGACGCAGTGCCGGGCGGGCCCAACTGCGCATCGAACATGCTGGAATCAGCCTGGACCCTGTCAGCCATCAGGTCACCTATCTGGGGCAGCTAGTTTCATTGACCCCCAAAGAGTACCAACTGCTGTACGAGCTGCTGTCCCCCCCCGGCCGGGTCATGACCCGCGAACGGCTGACCCAGTTGCTCTACGGCTGGAACGACGAAGCAGAAAGCAACACGCTTGAGGTGCATATCCACCACTTGCGCAAGAAGCTCTCCAGTGACTTGATCCGGACCATTCGCGGTGTTGGCTACCTGGTGCAAGAAGCACGATGAAATCCATCCGGCGGCGAACCCTGACCCTGATCATTGGCCTGTTGATCGGCGGCCTGATGACCCTGTCTGTGCTCAACCTGCATGACAGCAACCACGAAATTGCCGAAGTCTATGACGCCCAGCTGGCACAAAATGCCCGCTTGCTGCAGGGCATCATGCGCATGCCAATGCACAGCAGCGATCACAGCGAACTGTACCGTGCGTTCAACGAGGCGCTGGGTCAGGCATCCCCTAAGGTCGATGGGCACCCTTACGAAAGCAAAATGGCCTTTCAGGTCTGGAACCTCGATGGCCAGTTACTGGTGCATACCGCCAGTGCACCTAGCTTCACTGCACCGCCGAGCGATGCCGGCTTCAATGATGTGGTCGACCTGAAGAACCAGCAATGGCGTACCTTCGTGCTGGTCGACACCGAGCATTCCCTGCGCATCTGGGTTGGCGAGCGCGACGATGTGCGTAACGACCTGGTCAACCGCATCGTCCGCCACACCCTTGGGCCCAACCTGATTGGCAGCCTGCTGTTAGCGACGATGATCTGGTTTGCCATTGGCTGGGGGCTCAAACCACTGGCCAATATGGCCACGACACTGCGCGCCCGCCACCCCGGGTCGCTGGAGCCCATACAACTGTCACCATTGCCCAATGAGCTGGAGCCGATGCAAGCCGCACTCAATCGGCTGCTGGGACAGATTCAGGAAGTCCTTGGCCGGGAGCGACGTTTCATCGCCGATGCGGCCCACGAGTTGCGTACCCCGCTGGCAGTGCTAAGGGTACACGCGCAGAATCTGCAGGAAGCGCGCAACGACGCGGAACGCCAACAGTCCCTGCACAACCTGATTGCCGGTGTGGACCGAACCTCGCGCCTGGTCAATCAACTCTTGACCATGGCACGCCTGGAGCCACGGCTTGGCAGCGCACCACTACAGCCCATCGACCTGACTGCCAGTGTGCGTGACTCATTGGCACAACTGACCCCCTGGCTGCTCGACAGGGGCCTTGAGGTGAGCCTGGAAGCGCCTGAGGCACCCCTGCGGATACTGGGCGATAGCGCAACCCTCGATATTGCCTTGAACAACCTGGTCACCAATGCCGCGAATTTCTCACCCAAAGGCGGGCTGATCACCGTGCGCCTGGAGGAGACCGCCAGCGAAGTGCTGCTGAGCGTCGAAGACCAAGGCCCTGGCATCGACCCTGAACACCGTGATCGCCTGTTCGAGCGCTTCTTCAGCCGTGGCAACGACCAAGGCGCCGGCCTCGGCCTGGCCATTGTACAAACCATCGCCAAGCGCCTCGGCGCAAAAGTCAGCCTGGACAACCTGCCGCAGGGTGGCCTGTGTGCAAGCGTGCACTTCCCCCAGGCGCATGCCTGAAGTTCGCATGCCGCCGGTTGTCTCGGCCCTGCTGATCCCGGAAACTGGCAACCCCTGGGCGTAGTCGCGCTACCATAGCCGACCGCCCCTGCTGGCCAACGCTGCCCAGAGCGACCCGGTTTCCTCTGCACAGGACTTTCAATGCGTCTGTTTCACACCTCCGACTGGCACCTGGGGCAAACCCTCCACAGCCAGGAACGTGACTTCGAACATGCCTGCTTTCTCGACTGGCTGCTCGGCCAACTGGCCCTGCGTCAACCCGATGCCCTGCTGATTGCCGGCGACATCTTCGATACAGTCAACCCTCCGGTCAAAGCCCAGGAACGCCTGTACGACTTCATCGTCCGCGCTCACGAACAGCAGCCTGCGCTGGATATCGTGATCATTGCCGGCAACCATGACTCCGGTGCCCGTATCGAACTGCCGGCACCGTTGATGCGTCGCCTGCGCACCCATGCCCTGGGCCGTGTGCAGTGGCTGGATGACGGCCAGCTCGACAGTGATCGCTTGCTGATCCCGCTGACCGATGCCAAGGGCAAAACCCGCGCCTGGTGCCTGGCGCTGCCCTTCCTGCGCCCGGCCGAAGTGACCGGCGCACACGTGGGTGACGATTACCTGCACGGCATCACCCAGGTACATGAACGCCTGATCGCTGCCGCTGAAAGCCGACGCAAACCGGGGCAGGCGCTGGTCGCCATCAGCCATGCGCACATGGCTGGCGGGTCGATTTCGGAAGACTCCGAGCGCAGCCTGATCATCGGCAACGCCGAAGCACTGTCGGCCAAGCTGTTCAGCGACTCGGTGGCGTATGTCGCCCTGGGCCACCTGCACAAACCGCAGCGGGTCAACGGCGAGGAACGCATTCGCTACAGCGGCTCGCCGCTGCCGTTGTCGTTCTCGGAAATTGGCTATCAACACCAGATACTCGAGGTGGAACTGGACGGCGCGGCACTGCGCAGCGTCGAGCCACGGCTGGTACCGCGGGCAGTGCACCTGCAACGCCTGGGCCCTGCCTCCCTGAACGAGGTGCTGGAACACCTGGCAGCGCTGCCCGAAGTCGACCTGCTGGCTGACCTGCAACGCCAGCCCTGGCTGGAAGTGCGCGTGCGTCTGGATGAACCACAACCGGACCTGCGCCAGCAAATCGAACTCGCGCTGAACGGCAAGGCCGTGCGCCTGGTACGGATCGCCGTCGAGTATGCCGGCGCTCAACAGGATGACGACGACAGTAGCCCCTTGATTGAACTTGGCCAACTCAGCCCGCAAGACCTGTTCAGCCGCGCCTGGGAGCAGGCCTATGGCAATGCCGTGGACGAGCAGACACTGGCCGACTTCGCCCAACTGCTGCAGGACGTGCAACAGGAGGAGGAGCACCCATGAAAATTCTCGCCATTCGCCTGAAAAACCTTGCGTCCCTGGCCGGCCCTTGCGAAATCGACTTCACCGCCGAGCCCTTGGCCAGTGCTGGCCTGTTTGCGATCACCGGCCCCACCGGCGCGGGCAAGAGCACCTTGCTCGATGCCTTGTGCCTGGCACTGTTCGGCGCTGTACCACGCCTGAACAGCATTGGCCGGGAAACCAAACTGCCAGAAGTCGACAGCGAGATCCTTACCAGCGACCCGCGCACGCTGCTACGCCGGGGCACCGGCAGCGGCTTTGCCGAAGTTGATTTCGTCGGTATCGACGGCCACCGTTACCGGGCACGCTGGGAGACCAACCGCGCCCGCGATAAAGCCAACGGCAAGCTGCAAGGCAGCCGTCAGAGCCTGCATGACCTGGACGGCAACCAGTTACTGAGCAGCCAGAGCAAAAGCGAGTACAAACAGCTGATCGAGGCCAAGCTGGGGCTCAACTTCGAACAGTTCACCCGTGCGGTCATGCTGGCCCAAAGCGAGTTCAGCGCCTTCCTCAAGGCCGACGACAAGGACCGCAGCGAACTGCTGGAAAAACTCACCAACACAGCGATCTACAGCCAGTTGGGCCGACGTGCCTACAGCAAGAGCAAAGAAGCCGAAGATATCCACAAGGCCTTGCAACAACAGGCCAGTGGTATCACCCCGCTCAGCCCGGAGGCACGCGCTGAACTCGACCAGCGTGTTGAACAGGCACAACGCCAACTCAAGACCGAACAGGCGCAACTGCGCCAGTTCGAGCAGCAGCGCAGTTGGCTGACAGAGCTAGGCAACCTACAGGCGCAACAACGTGCCGCCGCCGAGGACGCCCACAGTGCCCAGCAGCACTGGGAGCAACTGGCCACAGAACGCCTGAACCTGGAGCGGCTGGAGCAGTTGGCGCCGCAGCGCCATCAGTTTGCCCGACAACTGGAGCTGACCGGCCAGCGCTCGCCACTGACCGTTGCCATTGAACAACAGCGCCAGCAACAGGTTGAGTTGCAGACCGCCCAGCAACAACTGGAACAACACCTGCACCACGCACGCGAGGCACTGAACCAGGCACTGGCTCAGCAGGCGCAAAACGCACCGTTGCTACGCCAGGCCTTCGCCGAGCAAGACACCCTAGCGCGCCTGGAACAGGAACTGGCCGACAGCCTTGCCCTGCACCAACAGGCCGAGCAGGCCTCCCGCGAGGGCCAGCAGCAGCTACACACCCTGATCGAACAACAGCAGCGTAATAGCGAGCGTCTGCAGCAACTCGACGAGCAACTCGCACACAGCGCGCACCTGTCCGGCCTGGGCGACGCCTGGAGCGCCTACCGGGGCCAACTGCAGCAACTGATGCTCATTGGCAACCGGCTCAACAAAGGTCGCGAGGAACTGCCCGCCCTGCAGCAACGCGCCACGGATGCGGCCCGCCAACTGGAAGAACAGCGCACTCACCTGGCGCAGATCTACCACGAAGCCGGCGCTGAACCCGAGGCCCTGGTAGAGCAGATCAGCCTGCTGGGAACGCTGCTGCAAGACAACCGCAAGCAACAGCGTGCGGTCGAAGAACTGACCCGGCTCTGGAACAGCCAGCAGGATCTGGACAAACAAATCCACGCCTTGCGTGAACGCCAGCAGGCCGCGCAGCAGCAACGCGAACAGTTGATCAGCGAGGGGCTGCAAGGCAAACAAGAGCTGATTGCCGCCGAGCAGGCACTGAACCTCACACGACAGCTGCTTGAGCGTCAGCGTCTGGCCCGCAGTGCCAGCGTCGAAGAGCTCCGAGCGCAGCTACAGGACGACCAGCCCTGCCCCGTCTGCGGCAGCCAGGAACACCCGTACCACCAGCCCGAAGCGCTGTTGCAAAGCCTTGGCCGACATGACCAGGATGAAGAAGCCAACGCCCAGCGCCTGGTCGACGGGCTGAAAGAAAAACTGGATGAACTGCGAGCGAAACTGGCCGGCGTCAATAGCCAGATCAAGGAATACCTGCACCAGCACGAGCACCTTGTCACTCAACAGCAGGCGTTGGCCCCCAGCCTCGATGCTCACCCGCTCTACGCCCAGTTGGCCCATCAGGACAGCAACGCCTGCTCGGCCTGGCTGGAGCTTCAACTGCGCCGCCTGAACGATGACATCAACCGGGACGAGCAACGCCAGCACACACTGCTCACGCTTCAGCAGGACGCCGCCCGCCTGCAGCAACAACTGCAGGTGGCCGTCGAGGCCCGCCAGCAGGCAACGCTGCACGTGAGCCAGCAACAGCAGGCGCTGAGTGACGACGAGGAACGCCTGGAACAGGCACTGGCAAGCTTCGCCGGCCTGCTGCCCGCCGACATCCTGCAAGCACTGCGTCAGGAACCGTCAGCCGCCTTCCTGCAACTCGACCAGCAACTGGCGCAGCGCCTGGAACTGGTAGACCGGCAAAAAGACGAGCAACAGGACTACAACGACCGCCAGCAGCAACTGGAAAAGGCCAGCCTGCAACAACAGGCACGGGTACAGAAGCTGGAGGAGCTGCAGCAGCAGGTCGTTGCCCGGCAAACCCAACAGCAGCAGGCAAAAGCAACGCTAGACGGCCTGCTTGGCGAGCACGAAAACGCCCAGCACTGGCAACAGCAACTGGAGCAGGCCGTTGAACAGGCGCGCAGCGTCGAAGCGACCACCCAGCAGCAACTGCAGGATAGCCGCGCCCGCTCGATCGAGCTGACAGCCGAGCTCAAGGCCAAAGCGCAACAGCGAGATGCCCTGGAAGAGGAATGCCGTCAACTGGAGGCCGTCATCGGCCAATGGCGACACGCCCATCCTGAATTGGACGATGCCGGCCTGACACAATTGCTGGCGTTCGATGACGAACAGATCAGCCAGTTGCGTCAGCGCCTGCAAAACGCCAGAAAAACCATCGAGCACACTCAGGTCCTGGTGCAAGAGCGCGAACAGCGCCTTCAGCAACATCAGGCCCAAGCCAACGGGGAACTGCCAGCCGATCAGCTGGAACAAGCCATGGCCGCGTTGCAGCAACAGCTGCACACCCGCGAGCAACAGTGTGCCGAACTGCGCGCCGAGCAAGCCGACGACCAGCGCCGCCAACAGGCCAACCAAGCGCTGGCAGAACAGATTGCCCAGGCCTATACCGAGTGGCAACGCTGGGCGCGCCTGAACGCCCTGATCGGTTCTGCCACTGGCGATACCTTCCGCAAGATCGCCCAGGGCTACAACCTCGACCTGCTGGTGCACCATGCCAACGCACAACTGCGTCAATTGGCCCGCCGCTACCGGCTCAAGCGCGGCGGCAGCCTGTTGGGCCTGCTGGTGCAGGATACCGAGATGGGGGATGAACTGCGCTCGGTGCACTCCTTGTCCGGGGGCGAAACCTTCCTGGTCTCGCTGGCGCTGGCCCTGGGGCTGGCGTCGATGGCCTCGAGCACGTTGAAGATCGAGTCGCTGTTCATCGACGAAGGCTTCGGCAGCCTCGACCCCGAATCGCTGCAACTGGCCATGGATGCACTGGACGGTTTGCAGGCTCAAGGGCGCAAGGTCGCGGTGATTTCTCATGTGCAGGAAATGCACGAGCGGATTCCGGTACAGATCCAGGTTCGTCGCCAAGGCAATGGCCTGAGTACCCTGGAGGTCAGTGGATGATCCTCTATTCGTTTCGGCGCTGCCCTTACGCCATGCGTGCACGCATGGCCTTGCGCTACAGCCAATGCCCGGTGGAGATCCGCGAGGTCAGCCTCAAGGAAAAACCGGCCGACATGCTCGCCTTGTCGCCCAAAGGTACGGTGCCGGTGTTGAGTGTCGAGGGCAAGGTGCTGGAAGAAAGCCTGGACATCATGCGCTGGGCCTTGGCCCGGCATGACCCGCAAGACTGGCTGCTGAGTACCGACTCACAGGCTGCGCAACAGGCCAACGCACTGATAGCGCGTAACGACAGCCTGTTTAAAGTCAGGCTCAACCACTACAAGTATGCCGAGCGCTACCCGGCGCATTCGCGTGAGGAATACCGACAGCTGGCCTGTGAAATCCTTGATGACCTGGAGGCACACCTGGCGCAGCACGACTACCTCCTCACCTCGCACCCAAGCCTGGCGGATGTGGCCCTGATGCCGTTCATTCGCCAGTTCGCCGGGGTTGAACCAGACTGGTTTGCCCAAGCCCCCTACCCCAGGCTGCGAGCTTGGCTGCAGGGTTGGCTGGACTCGGCGCTATTCAAGGCAATCATGGCCCGCTGAAACCACCCGCCCTGTTGTTGCAGGCTGGCCTGCGATGGCGCCGGTGGGGTGTCAGTGGGTTAGCGGCGTCTGCATCGCAGGCAAGACCTGCTCCTACAACTTTGGACTGCCCACCAAGGGTTGGATTTGTGTCCAACTTCTTGGGGGCAGTTCACCTGTGGGAGCGGGCTTGCCCGCGATGGGGGCCGTGGTGTATCAGCAGGTGCGCGGCGCCCGCATCGCAGGCAAGACCTGCTCCTACAACTTGGACTGCCCACCAAGGGTTGGATTTGTGTCCAACTTCTTGGGGGCAGTTCACCTGTGGGAGCGGGCTTGCCCGCGATGGTCAATTGACGAACTTCAGGTCCGAAGGCGCATCCTGGGCAAGCTTCTGCACAGTCTTGCCCAGCAGGCCGGTGTGTCGGTCGCGCTGGATGACCACGATCTGGTTGCTCTTCTGGTTGGCAACCAGCACATAGCCACCGCTCGGGTCGAGGCTGAACTCGCGAGGATGATCACCTTCCACCGAGCGCCGTTGCAGCGGCGTCAGCGTCCCCAGGGCCGAGTCGATTGCGAACACCAACAGCTGGTTGGCGGTACCGCGATTACTCACGTACAGGAAGCGCCCGTCCGGCGAGAGGTGCAAGGCCCCCGCCGCTTTGCTGGTCGGCGCCTGAGAGTCGCTCAAGGGCAGCCGTTGACGCTCGATGAGTACGCCATCCTGTACATCGAACACCACCACTTCAGCACTCATCTCCAGGGTCAGGTAAGCCTGTTTGCCAGTGGCTGCGAACACCAGATGGCGTGGCCCACTGCCCGGCGGCAGGTTGACCGCCGCAGGGCGGGCCGGGCTCAAGGGGCGCTCGGGGTTGGCGCTGTCGTAGCGATAGATGAACACCTTGTCGGCGCCCAGATCGCAGGCATACAGGTAGCGCCCATCCGGCGACGACACCGCCGCATGCACATGGGAGCCGGACTGGCGCTCCGGGTTGACGTAGCTGGGCGGATGGCGTTCTTGCTGCACCACCGGCAACAAGCGCCCGTCTGCCGCCACGGGCAGCACCGACAGGCTCCCGCCCGGGGTTGGCTGCACCGCATAGTTGGCAACGAACAGGTAGCGGCCGTCATTACTGAGGCTGGCGTGGGTCGGCTCGTCACCCAGGCTGTCGAGCCGGCTCAGCGGGCTTATCGCACCGCTGCCGGGGGCAAGCGCAAAGCTGCTGACCTGGCCATGCCCGGCGCCGTTCTCGTTGACCGCAAACAACAGGCGACGGTCACTGGACACGACCAGCCAGGACGGGTTGACACTCTGCACCACCTGCAGCGGCTCTGGCTCGATCTGCCCGCTCTGGCTGTCAAAGCGGTAGCGATAGATCCCCTCGCTGCTGCCCTGGGTGTAGCTGCCGACCAGCAGTTCGTGGCCTTGCGCCGTAGCCGTCATGGCAACAGCACTATTGATCAATAGACACGTCAGCAGACGTTTCATCGTCATCCTCTTCCGAGGCGCGCAAGGCACTCATGCACACCAGACGGTGCTCGACACCGTCGGCCGCGATCAACCAGTCGCCGCTGTCCGCGCGGGCTGCATTGATCTGCTCAATGCTGAACTGCCAGCGTTTGAGTGCACGGCCATCCATGCATTCAACCTGCAGACCGGTCTCATCGAAGGTGAAATCAAAGGCATGCAGGCCGTCGATCAACAGCATGTCGCTGGCTTGCAGGGCGTGGGAAAGGGTCGTCATGAGAGAGGTATCATCGTGCGGAAAAGCACAATGATACTCCAATGCAAACAACATCGCCGGCACCCCAGCCCCCGTAGGGGCCGGCGTTGCGCTCAACCGAGGCGATCAATGGGCGAAAATCGACCCACCCTCCTTGCCCACCAGTTTCTCCGGCTTGATCAGGAAACGTGCCAGTGCCGGCAACAACCACAATGCGCCGAACATGTTCCAGAGCAACATGAAGGTCAGCATCAAGCCCATGTCAGCCTGGAACTTGATTGCCGAGAAGATCCAGGTCGCAACGCCAATGGCCAGGCACAAACCGGTGAACAGCACCGCCTTGCCGGTGGACTTGAGGGTTTGATAGTAGGCCTCCTGCAGCGGCAGCCCGGCGCGCAGGAAACTCTCCAGGCGACTGTAGATGTAAATGCCGTAGTCCACACCGATACCCACCCCCAGCGCCACCACAGGCAGGGTCGCCACCTTCACACCGATGCCCATGAAGGCCATCAGCGCATTACCCAGCACCGAAGTCAGCACCAGCGGCAGCACGATGCACAAGGTCGCGGCAAACGAGCGGAAGGTGATCATGCACATCACGGCCACACAGATGTACACTAGGATCAGGATGGTCAGCTCGGCCGACTTGATCACGTCGTTGGTCGCGGCCTCGATCCCGGCATTACCCGCTGCCAGCAGGAACTCCAGGCCGTCCTTGTTGTGTTCATCGGCGAAGGTCTGGGCCGCCTTGATCACGCGATCAAGGGTCTCGGCCTTGTGATCGTTGAGGAACACCAGCACCGGGGCCAGCGAACAGTCGCTGTTGTACAAGCCATCGGCACGGGAGATCGAACTGTTCAGCACATCCGGGTTACGCGACAAGGTCTCCCATTTCAGGTTGCCCTCGTTCATGCCCTTGATGACCTGCTTGGACACCGTTACCAGTGAAATCGCCGATTGCACGCCCGGGGTGTTTTCCATGGTCCACATCAACTCATCGACCGGCGCCATGGTCGAATAGACCGAGCAGCCTTCGGATGGCGTCTTGACCATGATCACCAGCACATCCGAGCTGGTCGAGTAGTTACTGATGATGAAACGGTTGTCCAGGTTATAGCGCGAGTCAGGACGTAGTTCAGGCGCTCCCTGGTCGAGATCACCGATCTTCAGGTTCTGGCTGTACCAGAGGCCACCACCGAACGCGAACAGCGCCAGCACCACTGACACAGGCGCAACCTTGGCACTGGCAAAGCCGGACAGCAGCCGCCAGAACGGGTGCTCACGCGTGGCATCGCGCTTGCTGCGCTCGATAGCCTTCTTGCTGATGCCGACATAGGAGATCGCCACCGGCAGCAGGATCAGGTTGGTAAAGACGATCACCGCCACACCGATGGAGGCGCCAATGGCCAACTCGCGGATCACCCCGATATCGATGATCAGCAGGGTGATGAAGCCCACCGCGTCGGCCAGGATGGCAATCATCCCCGGCAAGAACAGTTGGCGGAAGGTTCGCCGTGCAGCGGTCAGGGCATTGTCGGCATCGCTGGACTGCAAGGCGATACCGTTGATCTTCTGCACCCCATGGGAAATGCCGATGGCGAAGATCAGAAACGGCACCAGCATCGAGTACGGATCCAGGCCAAAGCCCACTGCGTGCATCAAGCCCAACTGCCAGACCACCGCCACCAGGGTGGTGATCAGCACGGCGATGGTGCTACGGATACACCAGGTAAACCAGTACAGCAGCACCCAGGTGATGGCCAGGGCGATGCCGAAGAACATCGCGACCATCATCAGGCCATCGATCAGGTCGCCAACCTTCTTGGCGAAACCGACGATGTGGATTTTTACATTGGGGTTCTGTGCCTGGAACTTGTCGCGGATCTTCTCTTCCAGCTGATGGGAGAACTGCTGGTAATCCAGCTTGATCTGCTTTCCCTGGTCCTGCGGGTCGGGGTAGGACTCCAGCAGCGGTACATCGACAATGCTGGACTTGAAGTTGTTGGCCACCAGACGGCCTATCTGCCCGGACTTGAGCACGTTGCTGCGCAGTTCATCCAGGCTGTCGGCGGAACCATCGTAGGTCTTCGGAATGACCTCGCCACCGGCAAAACCTTCTTCGGTCACCTCGGTCCAGCGAACGTTCGGGCTCCACAACGACTTGAGCGCAGAACGATCGACACCGGGAATGTAGAACACCTCATCATGGATCTGACGCAGGGTTTCCATGTAGTGCTTGTCGAAGATATCGCCATCGACTGCCTCCACCGAGATACGCACCGTATTGCCAAGGTTGGCCAGGTCGTTACGGTGCTCAAGCATTTTCTCGATAAACGGATGCTCAAGCGGGATCATTTTCTCGAAGCTGGTCGAGGGGCGGATCAAGGTGGCCTGCCAGAACAGGAACAGGCTGACGACCAGGCAGATGAAGATGACAGCAGGCCGGTTGTTGAAAATCAGGCGTTCAAGAACCGACGCCTTGTCGTGATGGTGCTGGTGGGTGCCGAACGATTCCCGACTGGTCATGGTTGTACCCTCTCAGCGCCAGATGACGTGGCAACATGGACGCCGCCCTGGCCTACCAGAATCAGCTTGCCATCCGTGACTGCGCTGGCAGCCGCCAGCGCGATACGATCGGCCCGGTTATAGACACTGAAGCTTGCACCATCGTCGGTGCTGCGCAGGACGCTACCGCCATTACCGACCAGCACCAGGCTGCCATCGTCCAGAAGCGTCGCGCTGGACAAGCCGAACTCCAACTGCCCGCGTTCGGCATGCAGGGGAATGGTTTGCCAGGTGTCGCCAAAGTCGGTGGAGCGGAACAGGTTGCCGCGCAAGCCATAGGCCAGCAGCGTGCGTGCTTGCGCCGTACCGACCACACCGAACAACGAGCCCTGGTAGGGCCCTTCCACCCGGTTCCAGGTTTGCCCAGCGTCGGCTGAGCGGAACATCACGCCCTGCTCTCCAACGATGAACAGCCCTGCATCCTTCACCGCCGCGATGCCATTGAGGTGCAGTTGATCTTCGTTATCCAGACGGTCGCTGACCTCTTGCCAGGCTGCGCCGCCATCAACGGTTTCAAGCAGAGCCCCATAAGCCCCCACAGCAAAACCGTGCTGCGCGTCCTGGAACCACACATCCAGCAAGGGCGCTTCACGCTTGAGGTCTTCGAATTGCTTGCTCCAGGTCGCGCCGCCGTCACTGCTGGCGAGGATCTGCGCATCATGGCCTACCGCCCAGCCATGGCGGGCATCGGCAAAGTAAACCGCAGTGAGCATCTGCCGGGTGGGCACCCGTGCCTGGGTCCAGGTCTGCCCCTGGTCATCGGAGAAAAGGATGTGGCCACGGTCACCAACCGCTACCAGCCGGGCGCCGGCCTTGGTGACGTCAAGCAACAGACTGCGAGCGGCCTTATCGGACTCAATGGCGTAGACCGTTGCCGAGGCTGCAGACTCCTGCGCCTGCGCCGCCTCGATAGTATTGGCAAACATGCCCAGGGCCAACGCCAGAAGGCTGCTGCCAACCAACACGGTCGGCCCCCTGCGCCCTTGTCCTGCACCATACCCGGTGCGCGCCATGACGGGCTCACCCATAGATCTCTCCCCCGATTTAATTGTTATTTGGGTCAAATCCAGTTGCGGGCACAGCCAAAAACCCTGTTCCAGAGCCCCGCAATAGCTGAGAACCATCCTATCGGGGTTTAGAAAGGGCTGACAACGAACAAGACGTTATCTTTTGTTAAGCGCGGGAAAGGAGGCTGCGGGCGCGTGGCGCCTGCATCGTTGGCAAGTTGGCGCCCACAGGGCCTTGTGTAGCCCTGTGGGCGCCAACTTGCCGGCGACGGCATCAGCGAAAGCAGACGCCGACAAGCGTGTCAAAAACCCGATCAAGCCAGGCTTTTGCTGACCACTTCATAGACATCACTGGACAGCGCGCCGGAGGCAAGAATGCGCTCCAGCTCACCCTTCATCAGCGCCTGACGCGCAGCGTCGTACTTGCGCCAGCGAGTCAGCGGTGCCAGTTGCCGCGAGGCGATCTGCGGGTTGAGTGCATTGAGCTCAATCACCAGGTCCGCCAGGAAGCGGTAGCCGGAACCGTCTGCCGCATGGAAGTTGACCAGGTTCTGCCCGGCAAACGCACCAATCAGGGCGCGCACCTTGTTCGGATTCTTCATCGTGAAGGCCGGATGCTGCATCAGTGCTTTGACTCGCGCCAAACCGCCCCGCAAGGTGCTGGCCGCCTGGACGCTGAACCACTGGTCCATCACCAACGGGTTGTCCTTGAAGTGGTCGGCGAACGTCTCCAGCGCCTTGGCCCGCTCGGCCTCGAACGACGAGTTGACCAACACGGCCAGCGCGGTCAAACGCTCCGTCATGTTGTCGCACGCATCGAACTGCTCCAGGGTCGCTTCCAGCACCTGTGGTTTGCCACTGAGCATCAAGTAGGACAACACGATGTTCTGCAGGCTGCGACGGGCAAAATGCTCGGCTTCGGCCACATACGCGGTGGTGCGCGACACCGCGCGATTGGCCTGATAACGGGCCCACAGTGCGTCGAACAACTGCTCGGACAGTTGTTTGCGGGCGAATTCGCGGGCCGCATGGATAGCATCGACATCCGCCACTTCACAGATTTCAGTGAGGTAGGCCTCGCTGGGCAGCGAAAGCATTTCAGCGACCATCGCCTGATCCAGTTGATCATTGCTCAGGACGCTGCCCAGTGCGGTTACCAGGCGCGGGTCGAGTACCAGCTTGGCGCCCTGCTTGTGCTGTTCGATCAGCTCTTGCAGGATCTGCACAGACAACTGCTGGCCGGCTTCCCAACGGTTGAAGCCGTCGCTGTCATGCTGCATCAGGAACATCAATTGGTCGCGGTCATAGGGGAAGCTCAGCTTGACCGGTGCGCTGAAGCCACGCAGCAATGACGGCAGTGGCTTGGCCGCCACATCGACAAAGGTGAAGGTTTGTTCAGCCTCGGTCACTGACAGTACGCGGGTAGTGCCCTCGGCCGCCGCCTCACCGAGCAGACGCAGTGGCAAGTCATTGCCCTGCGCATCAAGCAGGCCCAGCTCTACAGGAATGACGAAGGGCTGCTTTTCCTGTTTGTCCGGGGTTTGTGGATAACTCTGCCGGAAGGTCAGGCTGTAGGTCTGCGCGACGCTGTCATAGGCATCGCTGACCGCCAGGCGTGGCGTGCCAGCCTGGCTGTACCAGCGTTTGAACTGGCTCAGGTCGACGCCGTTGGCATCTTCCATGGCCTTGATGAAGTCGTCACAGGTGACCGCCTGGCCGTCATGACGCTCGAAGTACAGGTCACTGCCCTTGCGGAAGCCTTCAACGCCCAACAGGGTACGCACCATGCGCACCACTTCCGAGCCCTTCTCGTACACGGTCAGGGTGTAGAAGTTGGAAATTTCGATGAAGCTGTCCGGGCGCACGGCGTGAGCCATGGGGCCGGCATCTTCGGCAAACTGGTGGGTACGCAGGTAGGCCACGTCTTCGATACGCTTTACCGTACGCGAGTTCATGTCAGCCGAGAACTCGGCATCACGGAACACCGTGAAGCCTTCCTTGAGCGACAACTGGAACCAGTCACGGCAGGTCACGCGGTTGCCCGACCAGTTGTGGAAGTATTCGTGGGCGACCACCGCCTCGACACGCTGGTGCGCAGCGTCGGTGGCGGTTTCGGCGCGGGCCAGTACGCAACTGGAGTTGAAGATGTTCAGGCCCTTGTTTTCCATGGCGCCCATGTTGAAGTCGTTGACCGCAACGATCATGAAGATGTCCAGGTCGTACTCACGCCCATAGACCTCTTCATCCCAGCGCATGGACTTCTTCAGGCTGGTCATGGCGTGCTGACACTTGTCGATGTTTTCCGGCTCGACATAGATACGCAGGGTGACGTCACGTCCCGACTGGCGAGTGAACGTGTCTTCGACACACCACAGGTCGCCCGCCACCAGCGCAAACAGGTAGGCCGGTTTCATGAACGGGTCTTCCCAGGTCGCCCAATGCCGGCCGTCTTCGCCAGGCCCGGTGCCGACCGGGTTACCGTTGGACAGCAGCACCGGGTAGCGATGCTGCTCGGCAATCACCGTGGTGGTGAATTTGCTCATGACGTCCGGACGGTCGAGGTAATAGGTGATCTTGCGAAAGCCCTCGGCTTCGCATTGGGTGCAGAACATGCCGCTCGACTTGTACAGGCCTTCCAGCGCGGTGTTGCTTTCCGGATGGATCTTGACCGAGGTGTCGAGGGTGAAGAGCGCCGCCGTTGGCTGCAGTGTCAGGTGACTGTCGCTCAGCTCATACTCGGTAGCGCTCAGTTCGCGGTCGTCGAGCTGTACCGACAGCAGTTCCAACTGCTGGCCATCCAGCACCAACGGTGGCAAGCCAGCGCCCCGCGCCGGGTTACGGCGCATGACCAACTGCGCGTGGACCAATGTGTGGTCCTCGAACAACTCGAAGGTCAGGTGGGTCTCGTCGATCAGGTATTCGGGAGCCTGATAGTCCTTGAGGTAAATCACTTGCGGCTGTTCGGTACGCATGTGGCGATCCTTTTACTGATGCACGGCGAGTTGATAGGCCGTGTATTTGCGAATATTGATCACGCCGGTGTCGAAGATCAGGTACTGGCCCTTGATGCCCAGCAGCGTGCCTTCAGCCAGGGGATTCTTGTCCAGGTTGAAGCTGACGATCTTGCTCGGATAGGCCTCGACCGGATAGCGAATGTCGACGGTTTGAGCATCTGACAACGGTTGAATGGCCTGCAGGCCAAAACGTGCGTGCAGTGCCTGGAGGCCCTCGGCGCACTGCTCGAACAGCTGGTCGCGCACAGCGACCAGGTCCACCGCCTCGGCATCGCCCTTGAGCAACGCACGCCAGTTGGTGCGGTCCGGTACATGGGCGCGGAACAGGTCCTCGACCAACCCCGACTGTTGCCGCGTGGCCACACGCATGATCGGCAGCGCCTGGCTGGCGCCCTGATCGAGCCAGCGGGTGGGCAACTGGCTGGCTCGGGTGATGCCGACCTTGAGCCCGGACGAGTTGGCCAGGTAGACGATATGATCCGTCATGCAGAACTGTTCGCCCCATGCCGGCTCGCGGCAGGTGCCCTGGTCGTAGTGACACTTCTCCGGGGCCATGATGCAGACGTCGCACTGGGCCAGCTTGCTCATGCAGGGGTAACAGTAACCCTGGCTGAAACTGGTCTTGGTCTTGCGCCCGCAATGGATGCAGTGAATTGCCCCCAGGTACTCGAGGCGCACGGTGGTTCCCAACAAGGGGTTGACCGGTACTTCGCTGTCGCCAAGACGAAACGCGTACTGAACCAGGGGCGTCTCAAGACGCGCCGACATTTTGCTGATGGATCCGCGACCGAGCTCGATCAATGGAGCGCATCCGACTTGAACAGAATGTTCGGCACCGGTGCCGACTTCGACGCGCATTCCTGCGGGCCCATGTAGCCGGTGCGCTGCTCTTCCGGCAGGTTCTGCATTTCCCAGGCAATGACGGCCTGCAACGACAGTTCTTTCTGCTCGGCGGTGAGCTTGCGCCCGTCGGACCATTTACCGATTTCCACGGCGAGCTTCAGGCTCTCGTAGATTTCCGGGGTAATGTTTTCGATCATTTGCGAAAAAGTGGACATAGCGTCTCCCAAAATCAAGTCGTCAGTTTACGCCGGGCCAGCGCCCCGCCCAAGAGCCCGCTCAGACAACCGACCAATAACCCACCGACATGGGCGGCGTTGGCGATCTGGCCGAAGCCGAGCAAACTGACAAGGCCGGACAGGCACAGCAACAGCCAGATCAACATCATGACCAACACCCCGCGCGGCATGCGATAGAGCGGGTTGGGCGCGAGCCACTGGTACAACCAGATATACCCCAGCAGGCCGTAAAGCACCCCGGACAAACCGCCAAACAGGCTCGGCCCGCCGAACAGGTACTGCGCAGCGTTGGACACCACGCCAAACAACAGCGTCAGGCCGAGCATGACCCAAGCGCCCTGGCGCCACTCGATACGGCGGCCCAGCTCCCAAAACCACATACCGTTCATGGCCAGGTGCAATAGGCCGAAATGCACCAGCATCGGTGTTGCCAGGCGCCACCATTGGCCAGCGGCCAGGCTCTCGGCCAGCGGCGTGAAGTACAGGTAGTCACCGTGTACGGTGAAATCGAGAAACGTCAGCCAGCTCAAGGTCGAGAGGTTGTCACCCAGGCCGGTCAAGCCCGCCACCACCAGGCACAGCAGCAAGATCGCCGTTGTCGCCTTGCTTGCGCGAAGCTGATCGATAAAGCCGGGGCGTGTCGGTTCACTGTTCGGTAGCGGCTCGGCGGCAAACTCAGCATTGCCTTCAGGGAAGCGCTGATACAACGCCAGCACCTCGCCCGCCAGCGGCTCGCTGACCCATAACACCTGCTCGCCGCCCTCCTCACTGACCCGGTGAGGCACCTGAAGGCGCCTCAGCAGGCCGATGAACCCGCTCAGGTCGATGCTCAACGGCAAGCGCAGCACCTCGACCACATTCACCACGCTCATGCATTGGCCTCCGGCCGCTCGACATCGACCCAGACGAACTTGTGCGGATCGAGCCGGGTTTCATTGTCCAGCCGATAGGCCACCAGCTTGCCGTACAGTACGGCGCTGTAGTCCAGGCAAGCCAGGTTGGGGCGAATCGGCGCGGGCTTGCCGCTGCGCCAGTAATGGCCGACGAACAGCATAGGCTCGTCCTCACCGTAGCGCAGCAGGTTACTTTTCTGCGTGTGGGTCAGTGGCGTGCTGGCAACCTGCTCGGGCAAGGCATCGGGTTGGAAAACGATGTCGCCGTAGGTCTGCGGGTCTTCTTCCCAGAACTTGGTCCGGAAAAATGCTCGGGTCAGGCCATCGCCACCGGTCAGGGTCAAGCCGCCCGGCAAGCGCATGTCGGTACCCCGCAACAGGCGATTGCATACGACAGAGGCAAAGCTGTCGGACACCGCCGACGCCTGGACAAAACGCTCGTCGATACAACCGTTCGGACGCTCCTGGCGCAGCGGCTCGATCAGGTTGGCGTCCCAACAGGCGTGAACCAGGCGGAAACGCCCGGCATCGAGGAACAACGGCAGCTCATAGAACCAACCGAGGAAATCGTGCCAGTCACCAGGATGCTGGGCGAACTGGGTGAGTGTTGCGTCAATCAGGTGGGCATGACGTGGGGTGTGTTCACGCACATAGGTCTTGCCACTGCCCGGCAAGGCCGGCGTGCTCCAGCCCAGCGCGCTGAATTCGTGGTTGCCCATGATGCACCGGGCCTGACCGGCCTCGACCATGTCATGAACAAGGTGCAGCGCCTCGCGGATCCGTGGCCCACGGTCAATGATGTCGCCCAGAAACAGTGCCTGACGCTGCGAATGCCGCCAGACACCTCCCAGGCGTCTGTAGCCAAGGGTTTCCAACAGGTGTTCAAGGGTTTGGGCGCACCCATGTACATCACCGATCAGATCGTAACTGCGCGCGGGATCGAGCATCAGTCGCCTCCACCGCCCAAACGGCTGCCCCAGCCGAGCTTGGTTCTGCACACCTCGTAGTAATTGTGGTCCAGCGGATGAATCAAGCGCAGCTTTTGCGGCTTTTTGTTCACCGTGATGGTGTCGCCTGGGGCGCAGGTAAAGTGGTTCTGGCCGTCACAGGAAACCTGCGGGTAAATCTGCAGGTCCTTGGACACGACGATCTTCAGCTCGCTGTTGCCATCGACCACGATCGGTCGCCCGGACAGCGTGTGCGGGTACATCGGCACAATGACGATAGCGTCGAGCTTGGGGTGCATGATCGGCCCGCCTGCCGACAGCGCATAAGCGGTCGAGCCGGTCGGGGTGGCCACGATCAGGCCGTCGGCCTTCTGGCTGCAGACAAACTGGCCATCGATGTAGATCTCGAACTCGATCATGCGTGTCGACTTGCCCGGATGCAGCACCACGTCGTTCAGTGCATCGCCCTGGCCAATGGCCTCGCCATGCCGACGGACTTCAGCCTGAAGCAGGAAGCGGTTTTCCACCAGGTAATGGCCATCAAGTACTTCGGCGACCTTCACCTCCAGCTCATCGGGCCGGATATCGGTGAGAAAACCCAGGCTGCCGCGGTTGATCCCCAATACCGGAATGTTGTGACGGGCCAAGGCCCGGGCAGCACCCAGCAGGCTGCCATCGCCACCGACCACGATGACCATGTCGCAGACTTCGCCAAGCAGCTTGCGCGACGAAGTTTGCAGGCCATGCCCTGGCAGCACTTCGGCGATGGTGTCCTCAAGGATGACGTGCAGATGCCGCGCCAACAGGAATTTTTTCAGTCGGCGAATGGTATCGAGTACCTGGGAACTGCCAAGGCGACCGATGATACCGATATTGCGAAAATGCTCCATGGGGCTCCTGCAAGGCTCTGCGGCGGGTGAAATGGCCAGTGGGCGAAAGACACCGATTATGGGCGAAAGCGCTGTGCAGCGGCAAACGCTGGCGTTTTTTCGCACTGCAGCGGGCATCAGGGCTATGCTCGCAGAATGAACCCATTTCATGACCTGACCGACCTGCCCCGTCACCTGCGCCAAGCGCAGGTGCGTGATCTGGCCTGGGTCATCCTGGCCCCGCCCATGCTCAGCGCCACGCCGTGGCCTCAACGCCACCCGCTGCAGGGCAGTGACTGGGTACAGCAACCGGCGCACCTGAGCCAATGGCTGCAGCGCCTGGACCAGGACAGCAGCGCATTGCTGCTTTGGCTGGCACAGGCCGCCAACCGGCGACTGGGCCTGTACTACGAACGCCTATGGCAGTTTGCCCTGCATCACGCACCCGGGATCGAACTGCTGGCCGCCAACCTGCCGATCCGTGACGGTGGGCACACGCTGGGCGAACTGGATATCCTCCTGCGTGACCGCGACGGGGTACATCACCTAGAGTTGGCGATCAAACTCTACCTGGGACCACAGGCAGGTGATGGCAGCGATCCGGCGCAGTGGCTTGGCCCCGGCTGTCATGACCGCCTTGATCTTAAATTGGCCCATCTGGCCCAGCACCAGCTTCCCATCTCGGCCCGCGCCGAAAGCCGCGAAGCCTTGGCGGCGCTGGACATCGCGCAGCTCAACGCACACCTATGGCTGGGCGGTTACCTGCTCTACCCGTGGCCGGGTCATGCCGCATCACCACACGGGGCCCACCCCGAGCACCTCAAGGGCCGCTGGCTGCACCAACGCGACTGGCCGGCGTTCTTTGCGCAGAGCCCGACCGGCCGCTGGCAACACCTGCCGCGCCATGCCTGGCTGGCACCGGCGCGCTACCCGACTGAACAGACCTGGACGGCCGAGCACCTGCAGGCCTGGCTAAGCGCCCTCGATCCAATGGCCCCTGCGCAACTCATGGTAAGGCTGGTGGAAACCGGGCCCGGCGATTGGGAAGAAGCCGAGCGCGTGTTTCTGGTGGCGGATACCTGGCCGAATCTGCCCGGCTGACACACCCCTGGCGCCGTCTAGACAACCGTCAAACGCAGTGCCAGAGCCATCAGGGTGAGTAGCAGCACCGGCACGGTGAGCACGATGCCGACCTTGAAGTAGTAGCCCCAGCCAATGTGCACCCCTTTACGCTCCAGCACATGCAGCCAGAGCAGGGTCGCCAGGCTGCCGATCGGGGTAATTTTCGGCCCCAGGTCACTGCCAATCACATTGGCATAGACCATCGCTTCCTTGACGACCCCTGTGGCCTGGCTGGCGTCGATGGACAAGGCGCCAATCAGTACGGTCGGCAAGTTGTTCATGATCGACGACAGGACGGCGCTGAGCAGCCCGGTACCCAGTGCCGCCCCCCAGACGCCGGAGCGGGCGAACGTGTCGAGCCAGGTGGCCAGTTGCCCGGTCAACCCGGCATTACGCAAGCCATACACCACCAGGTACATGCCCAGCGAGAAGATCACGATATGCCACGGGGCTTCCTTGAGGACCTTGCGTGTGGAAATGGTGTGGCCGCGGGCGGCGACCAGCAGCAAGACAGCCGCACACACCGCCGAGATCGCGCTGATGGGAATGCCGAGCGGCTCCAGGGCAAAACACCCCAGCAGCAAGATCAACAACACCAGCCAGCCGGCCACAAAGGTGGCCGGGTCTTGAATCGCACTGCGTGGCCGATCCAGTTGCAACGGGTCGTAATCGCGCGGAATGTCACGTCGAAAGAACCACATCAGGATACCCAGGGTGGCCGCCACGCTGACCAGGTTCACCGGCAACATGACGGCGGCATAACGGTTGAAGCCGATGCCGAAGAAATCCGCAGAAACGATGTTCACCAGGTTAGACACGACCAATGGCAAGCTGGCGGTGTCGGCCACGAAGCCCGCAGCCATGACGAATGCCAGAGTCGCCGCTGGCGAGAAACGCAAGGCCAGTAACATGGCAACGACGATAGGTGTAAGGATCAGCGCTGCGCCGTCGTTGGCAAACAGTGCCGACACCAGCGCCCCCAGCAACACGATGTAAGCGAACAGCCGCCGCCCGCTGCCACGCCCCCAACGCGCCACATGCAGGGCCGCCCAGGCGAAGAACCCCGCTGCATCAAGGAGCAGGCTGATGATGATCAACGCAATGAAGGTACCGGTAGCGTTCCAGATGATCTGCCAGACCACCGGAATATCGCTCCAGTGCACCACACCGCTGATCAGCGCCAACAACGCCCCGAACGTCGCGCTCCAGCCGACACCGAGGCCCTTGGGTTGCCAGATCACCAAGGTGATAGTCAGCAGGAAGATCAATGACGCCATCAGCATGAGACAACAGCCTTGCAGAAAGTCGAGGGGAAAAGACGGCGGATTTTAACGAGTGTTTGTTTGGTCACTAACGAAATTTTGCTGCTATTTCTCCTATGATCTCTGAAACAAACAATTACAGTTAATGCCCAGCGCCAAGCAAGAGCGCGAAATACGACCTGATAACGAGGAGCTCATATGACGCTAACCAACACCCGGGACCGCTACGGCAGTCTGTCGATTGCCCTTCACTGGCTGATGCTGATACTGCTGGCAGCGGTGTACGCCTGTATCGAGCTACGGGGTATGTTCCCCAAGGACAGCGCCGAGCGCGCCCTGATGAAAGACCTGCACTTCATGCTCGGCCTGAGTGTCTTTGTGCTGGTCTGGCTGCGCCTGTTGCTGCGCGTCATCAGCCCGACACCCCGTATCGAACCTAACCCTCCGGCCTGGCAGCGCGGCCTGGCCACACTGATGCATTGGGCGCTGTACGCGATGATGATCGGCTTGCCTGTGGCCGGCTGGCTGATTCTCAGCGCCAGCGACAAACCGATCCCCTTCTATGGCTTCAACCTGCCCGCCTTGATTGCGCCAGATCCAGACCTGGGCAAGCAGATCAAGGGCTGGCATGAGCTGATTGCCTCGCTGGGCTACTGGCTGATCGGCCTGCACGCCCTGGCTGGGCTGTATCACCACTATGTCAGCCGCGACAACACGCTGCGGCGCATGCTGCCAAAAGCCGACTAAACCAGCCCCCGGCGGCCTTGCAGGCCGCCGGTGTGCAGGAAAATCAGCCGCGTGCCGGGCGCGAAGGCGCCCTGTTCCACCTGCTCGCGCAAGGCGAGCAGGGCTTTCCCCGTGTACAGCGGCTCAAGGGGAAGGCCCGACTGCACTTCGCTCGCCTCAATGAACGCCAACAGTTCTGCATCGACCCTGGCAAAACCTGCGCGGCTGGCGTCGTGCAGCACGTAACCTGCCCGGCCTGCTCCCAGCAGCCCATCGACCTGTGCGGCAACACCATGATCCCCGGGCACCGCCAAAGCACCCTGCACCCAGTGCGCGCCTGTTTCAGCCGCCACCAGACCGGCCAATGTGGTACCGGTCCCGACCGCCAACCACCAGCCATCGTAGTCAGGCCAACCCAGTGCCGAAAGCTGACATCGCGCCTGCTCTACAATCTGCGCGCACCCTTTGACCCCCAACGCACCACCGCCACCTTCCGGTACACAATGCCAACCAGGGTAGCGGGCGTGCCAAGGCGCCCAGAAGCCCGGTTCATGCCGCGCCCGATAGCCGCCATAACCCAGCCAGTGCAGCTCCATGCCGAAGGCGCGCAGGTCACGTACCGTTGGTGTGTCCTGCGGATGACCGCGCAGCAACCCGACAGTAGCGAAACCAAAGCGCAGGCCTGCCGCCGCGAGTGCATGAAGGTGATTGGAGTACGCGCCACCGAGGCTGATGACGCCAGGAGCCCCTGCCGCACGGGCCTCACGCAGGTGCTCCAGCAGTTTGAACCACTTGTTGCCGCTGATCAGTGGGTCGATGAGGTCAAGGCGCAGCACCGCCGCTTCAACACCGGCACGGCTCAACCAGGGCAGTGACAGCGGCTGGAGTGGGGCCAAGGGAAGTGAATCGAACATTCCGACAACAAACTCGGTACAGGGCGGGAAGCGCAGTCTAGCGCACCCCGCCGTACCTGCCGCATCAGAGTTCGGCAGCCAGCCGTGAGCCCTGATTGATTGCGCGCTTGGCATCCAGCTCGGCCGCAACATCGGCACCACCGATCAGGTGCACCGACTGACCGGCGGCGTGCAAGCCATCGTACAGCTCACGCAGCGGATCCTGGCCGGCACAGATAACCACGTTATCGACTGGCAGAACCTGCGGCTCGCCCGCGCCAATACGGATATGCAGCCCTTCATCGTCGATGCTCAGGTATTCGACACTGTTGAGCATCTGCACCTGCTTGTTTTTCAAACCCGTGCGATGAATCCAGCCGGTGGTCTTGCCCAGACCGTCACCCACCTTGGATTTCTTGCGCTGCAACAGAAACACCTGACGGGCCGGCGCATGCGGTTGCGGATGTATCCCGGCAACGCCACCACGGGCCTGCAAGGTGGTATCAATGCCCCACTCTTTCCAGAAAGCCTCACGGTCCTGACTGGTCGCTACCCCCTGGTGAACCAGATACTCGGACACATCAAAGCCGATCCCACCGGCACCAATGACCGCCACGCGCTGGCCTACCGGCTTGCGCGCCAGCAAGACGTCCAGATAGCTCAACACCTTAGGGTGCCCGATACCGGGAATAGCCGGCAGACGCGGTGCGATACCGGTAGCGAGAATGACCTCATCGTAGCCGCCCTTGAGCAGTTGCTCGACACTCATGCGCTGCTCAAGGCAAACCTCGACACCGGTGGTCTGCAGCTTGCGCTTGAAGTAGCGCAGGGTCTCATAGAACTCTTCCTTGCCCGGCACACGCTTGGCCACATTGAACTGCCCGCCAATTTCACTGGCCGAGTCGAACAGGGTGACCTGATGCCCCCGCTCTGCAGCCACCGTGGCAGCCGCCAGGCCCGCCGGACCTGCACCGACCACCGCAATTTTCTTCAACAGACGGGTCGGCAGGTAGTTGAGCTCTGTTTCATGACAGGCACGCGGGTTGACCAGGCAACTGGTCAGCTTGCCGCCAAAGGTGTGATCCAGACACGCCTGGTTGCAGCCAATGCAGGTGTTGATTTCGTCAGCACGACCGGCAGCGGCCTTGTTGACGAACTCCGGGTCCGCCAGGAACGGACGCGCCATGGAGACCATGTCGGCATCGCCCTCAGCGAGGATCTGCTCAGCGATTTCCGGGGTATTGATACGGTTGGTGGTGATCAGCGGAATCTTCACCGAACCGCGCAACTTGGCGGTGACCTTGCTGAAGGCGGCACGCGGCACCTTGGTGGCAATGGTCGGAATACGCGCTTCGTGCCAACCGATACCGGTGTTGATCAGCGTGGCGCCAGCCTGCTCGATGGCTTTGGCCAACTGCACGATTTCGTCCCAATCGCTGCCCCCCTCGATCAGGTCGAGCATCGACAGGCGGAAGATGATGATGAAGTTCGGCCCGACCGCTTCACGCACCCGACGAACGATCTCCACCGCCAGACGCATGCGGTTCTCGTAACTGCCACCCCAGCGGTCAGTACGATGGTTGGTATGGGCGGCGAGGAACTGGTTGATGAAATAACCTTCCGAGCCCATGATCTCGACGCCATCGTAGTCGGCGCTCTGTGCCAGCATCGCACAGGTTACGAAGTCCCGGATCTGTTTCTCGATCCCCTCCTCGTCCAGCTCCTTGGGCTTGAACGGGTTGATCGGTGCCTGAATGGCACTGGGTGCGACCTGCTTGGGGCTGTAGGCATAACGCCCGGCATGAAGGATCTGCAGGCAGATCTTGCCACCGGCTTCATGCACCGCCTGAGTCACGATACGGTGCTTCTGGGCTTCCTCCGGCGTGCTCAGCTTGGCCGCACCGGCATACACGCCCCCTTCTTCGTTCGGGCCAATACCGCCGGTCACCATCAGCCCCACCCCACCCCGGGCGCGCTCGGCAAAATAGGCCGCCATGCGCTCAAAACCACCCGGTCTTTCTTCAAGGCCGGTGTGCATCGAGCCCATCAGGGTGCGGTTGCGCAACGTGGTGAACCCCAGGTCCAGCGGAGCCAACAGATGCGGGTATTGGGCAGCGGCCATAACGTACTCCACAACAAGCGTTAATCACGGAATGCAGGCCTCTCACCCGGAGGTGGAACCCGTCAGTTATCTGAGGTCGACATTAAAGAGCTGTTACCCGTCGCTCAATGACCGAAAGTGACAACTTATTGATCCAACCGCGCAGCACGACTACCCTAACGGCTTAAATCCTTAGTCGGCCTTGCCCGCCTCATGCAAAAACTCCTGCTCGGGGCTCTCGCCCTGGTTGTCATCACCATGCTTTGCGGCTACGGGCTATGGACAGAACAACGTCCCGCCGGCCATTACCTGTCCGACCTGCGTGTCGAACTGACACTGAACCAGGGCATCCCCGCGAACCAGGGCAACCTGCTCGGTATCGAGCCTGAGCTGTTCCCCGGTGACTACCAAAGCCTGCAACGCTTGCACCTGAAGCTGGCGGCTTACTTGCAGCACGCACGTGAGCAGGGCCTGATCAGCCGTAAAACCGTTGTCATCCTGCCCGAACACATCGGCACCTGGCTTTGGGCGCTTGGCGAAAAGAGCGAGATGTACCAGGTCACCCACCTTGATCAGGCCCGGCAGTGGCTGGAGTTGAGCAACCCGTTGCGCTATGGGCTGGCGATGCTTGGCGCCACAGGGGATGACCGCCGCGCTGACGCACACTTGCGCATGAAGGCGGCCCAGATGGCGAGCGACTACCAGCAACTGTTCGGCGGCCTGGCACGCGAGTTCGACATCACCCTCGTAGCAGGTTCCATCGTCCTGCCCGAGCCGTATGTAGACGGCGGCACTCTGCGGGTGGGCTCAGGTGCCCTGTACAACAGCAGCCTGGTGTTCGCCAATGACGGCTCAATACTGGGCCAACCAGTACGCCAAAAACACCCGGACAACGGCGTACGCCGCTTCATTCATGCTGGCGCACAACCCTTGCAAGTACTCGAGACGCCGGCAGGACGCCTGGGCGTCCTGGTGGGCAGTGACAGCTGGTACCCGGACAACTACCGCCAGCTTGAGCAACAGGCGGTGCAGGTGATCGCCAACCCGGCCTTCATCGGCGTCAAGCATGGCTGGCGCGCGCCCTGGCGTGGCAACCGCCATCAGCCGCTGGCGACACAACTGCCACTCAAACCCGGTGAAGTGAGCGAGGGCGAAGCCTGGCAGCGTCTGATACTTGCCAACAAAGGCCGCGAACAGGCGAGCATGAGCGTGTTCCTGCAGGGGCGCTTCTGGGAAGTCAGCGCCGACGGCGAGGGCTTTGCCAGCCGTAACGGCCAGAACTTTAGTGTCAGCGCCAAACCCGGCGCGCGCCTGCTCAACCTCTGGCTGTAAGACGATGCCTCGTCCACGGGTACGCCTGGGAGATCTTTCGGTAGGGTTCGTACAGAGCCTGGAGGAAACCGTCCGCTACCTCGGCCACGACCCCGCGCCTCTGCTTGCGCACTATGGCCTGGAGCCGGCGCGCCTGGCCGAGCCATGTGCCCGGCTGTCGATACCGCGCTACATGCACCTGGGCCATGCCGCCATCACCCTCACGGGCAACCCGGCCCTGGGCCTGCACATGGGCCGCCTGAGCCGCCTGAGCCAGACAGGCCTTGCCGGGGTGACCGCAGCCCAGGCGCCCACCGTCGGCGAAGCCGCTCGCACCCTGCTGCGCTTTGAACCCCTGTATGCCGCCAACTACCGCGGTCAGTCGACGTTTCATGAAGACCCGCAAGGTGCCTGGCTGCGCTTCTACTCGATCAGCCCATACAACGCCTACAACCGCTTCGTGGTCGACTCACTCCTGGCGGGCTGGCTGGCGCAACTGTCGAGCGTGGCGGGCATGCCGCTACACGCCGAACGTATCGATATCGAATTCGAGGCCCCAGCTTATGCCGAGCAGTATCAGGGGTTGTGCCTGACGCCGGTTCATTTTGCTGCCGAGACCAACCAGCTACGCCTGAACCGTAACCAGTTGGAGTTGCGCAACAGCACCCACTGCCCCAGCACCTGGCAGCACCTGTTGCAGTTGTGCGAACTTGAACTGGAACAGCGCACGCGCATTCGCAGCCTCAGCGAGCGCATCGTGCAACTGCTGGGGCCGCTGCTCAGCGGTGGGCATGAGCCGGACCTGGAAGAAATCGCCAACCGTCTGCAGCTTCCGACCTGGACGCTACGACGCAAACTGGCTGAAGAAGGCACGCAGTTCCGAACGATTCTGAACGACACGCGGCGCGACCTGGCGATGGCCTACATCCGCGATACGGAGCTGGCCTTTGGCGAGATCGCCTACCTGTTGGGATTTGCTTCGGCAGAGGCCTTCCAGCGTGCATTCAAGCGTTGGAGCGGCGTTACCCCTGGCGACTTCCGTCGCAGTCAGCGGCGCACTGCCTAGAGCTCTGTAGCGTCATCTGCAGGCTCTGGCAGATCGAGTTCGTAGGCGTTGTAGTCGAGAAGCTCTTCTTGATAGTCGTCCATTGTCTGCTCCGTTTTTCTCATTCATCTCATTGATTCGTCATTCACCTTAAAGTTGCGCAGTGACGAAAAAATGACAAGACCGCTGTTTGAAATAAACGTAGCAGACGCCGGACGATTTATCCGCGCCGCCTACTGAACCGGTTGCTCCGCACTCACCGTAGGGTTGACCGCAGGTGTCGGCTCACTGAGTGCAGGCGCGAGCGGAGCGGCAGGCACCTCCTGAACCGTGATTGGCGCGGCCTCAACCGGAGGGGCAACAGGCTTCGAAGCTGCACCGTCATCGACTACCGGCGTGGCAGATGGCGCGGCGGGCGGCGCAGCGGGTGCAGGCGCCAAGGGAGCAGGCTCAGGCACGCTGGCTGCAGCTGGCGGTGTCGGGGCCTGAGTCGGGGCCGGCGCCGGGTTGCTTTCCGGCACACCCAGTTCAACGGCTGGCGCAGCCGCAGGCGCCGGCTCTGGTGCGTGCTCTGGCGCCTTCTCTGGCTCAGTCGCCTTCTTCTGTGGCTTCTTCTGCTCTTTGGGCAAGAAGCTCTCAACCAGCGCGAAGTAGCGCTCATAGAACTTGGCCGAGGTTACGGTCTCGCTGGCCACCTTGACCATCGAGTCGTCGGTAGAGCCAATCGGCATCGACACCGAACCCAGCACACCGACACCAAGGCTGGCCGAGGTATTGGATTTTTTCAGCGCATAGCGGTCTTGCAGGGCGTTGGCGAACATGGTTGAGCGCTTGGCGCTGCTGTTGTCAGCCGCACAGACCACGTTGAAGCTGATCTGCATATGAGTGTCGCCAGTCTGCTGGAAACTCTTGTTACCCGTGACCTGACCAGCACTGCTGGTAGTGATGATGTAGCCCTGACTGAGCAAGGCACGCCGCGCAGCTTCGCACGAACCGGCCTCGCTCACCGGAAAGCTGCGCGAGAAGGTGCCCGAATCGTCGAAATTCTCGTGTTCGTAAATGGCGGCTTTTTTCGAGGAGCAGCCGGAAACACCCGCCAGCACTAGGGCCAGCCCGAGCGCACCAAAGACGGTTGACTTTGACATTGCAAATCCTGGGGAGAACGTTCGGCGCCTATTGTGCTACACATCGGCGCATCACTGAAGTGTCGAGGCAAGATTGGGCGGTAAATTGCCCGGAGACGCCTTTCGAGATTGAAGCAGTGACCCAAACAAAAAAAGCGACCCTAAGGTCGCTTTCTCTGTTGCTTCGAGGAGTTCAAGGGCCTCGAAGCGGATATGGCGCAGCGGACGGGACTCGAACCCGCGACCCCCGGCGTGACAGGCCGGTATTCTAACCGACTGAACTACCGCTGCGTATCGCACAGACTTTCGTCCGTTTGAAACTGGGATCTGGCCTGAAGGTTTCGGTACCTTCCGACCTCAAACCGGCTGTTAAACCGATCTGGAGAAAAGTGGCGCAGCGGACGGGACTCGAACCCGCGACCCCCGGCGTGACAGGCCGGTATTCTAACCGACTGAACTACCGCTGCGTATCGCACAGACTTTCGTCCGTTTGAAACTGGGATCTGGCCTGAAGGTTTCGGTACCTTCCGACCTCAAACCGGCTGTTAAACCGATCTGGAGAAAAGTGGCGCAGCGGACGGGACTCGAACCCGCGACCCCCGGCGTGACAGGCCGGTATTCTAACCGACTGAACTACCGCTGCGCATATGGACTTGCGTCCTGTTCCTCTCAATTAGGTGCCTTCTTTCAAAAGCGCCTGGGTCAGGAACATCTCAGGAAGTGGTGGGTGATGACGGGATCGAACCGCCGACCCTCTGCTTGTAAGGCAGATGCTCTCCCGGCTGAGCTAATCACCCGTGTGCTTCGCTGAGGTGGCGAAATTTACGCAGGTATCGAACCTAAGTCAATACCCCTGTTGAAGTTTTTTTAAAAAACCGCAAAAAAGTTGCTTCACCCTTAAGCGACAAGCTGCCCGCAAAAGCAGAAACCGCCGTGTACCTCATGAAGCGCCCAGCGTAAAACCTGTTACTGGTAAATCATCTTCTTGGTCATGCCACCGTCGACCACGAACTCCTGCCCAGTAACAAAGCCGGAATTCTTCGACAACAGCCAGGCCACCATAGCCGCCACATCCTCTACCGTCCCTACCCTGCCCGCCGGGTGCTGAGCATGGTCGGATTCCGTCAGCGGTTCGGCGCGGCGCTGGGAGGGGTCACGGGCATCGATCCAGCCCGGGCTGACGGCATTGACCCGGATCTCCGGGCCAAGGCTCACCGCCAGGGCGTGGGTCAAGGCCAGCAAACCGCCCTTGCTCGCGGCATAGGCTTCGGTATCAGGCTCGGACTGCGCCGCCCGGGTCGAAGCCAGGTTCACGATAGCGCCACAATGCGCACGCAGGTAAGGCGCACAATGCTTGGCCAGCAGCATCGGCCCACCCAGGTTGACCGCCAGCACACGGTTCCAGTGTGCAAGGCTGAGGCTTTCCAGGGTCGTGTTGTGAGGGTCGGCAATGGCGGCATTGCACACCAGTGCATCAAGCCGGCCGAACTGGCCCAGCACCTCGGCCACACCGACGGCGACCTGGGCCTCATCGGCGACATCCATGGCAACGAACCAGGCATTGTCACCCAGCACTTTGGCGGCCATGGAGCCACGCGCACGGTCAAGGTCGGTCAGCACCACCTGCCAGCCTTCACAGATCAGCCAGGCAGCAATGCCAAGGCCAATCCCCCGTGCCGCACCGGTGACCAGTGCGACACGACCGTTATGGCTGCTTTCGGGGGTTGACCAGTCGATCACAGCGCCGCCAACCCGCGGGCCAGATCGGCCTTGAGGTCAGCCACATCTTCCAGGCCGACCGCAACACGGATCAGACTGTCGCGGATACCGGCCGCCTCACGCTCCTGCGGCGACAGACGACCGTGCGAGGTGGTGCCCGGGTGCGTGATGGTGGTCTTGCTGTCGCCCAGGTTCGCGGTGATCGAAATCAAGCGGGTGGCATCGATGAAGCGCCAGGCTCCTTCCTTGCCGCCCTTGACCTCAAAGCTCACCACCGCGCCGAAGCCCTTCATCTGACGCTCGGCCAGCTCATGCTGCGGATGGCTCTTGAGCCCGGCATAGTGAACCTTCTCGATGCCATCCTGCTGCTCCAGCCATTCGGCCAGTGCCTGTGCGTTGGCACAATGGGCACGCATCCGCAGGTTGAGGGTTTCCAGGCCCTTGAGGAAGATCCAGGCATTGAAGGGGCTCAGCGACGGGCCTGCCGTACGCAGAAAACCCACCACTTCCTTCATCTGCTCGGCGCGACCTGCAACCACACCGCCCATGCAACGACCCTGGCCGTCGATGAACTTGGTCGCCGAGTGCACGACAATGTCGGCGCCCAGCTTCAGCGGCTGCTGCAAGGCCGGCGTGCTGAAGCAGTTGTCGACCACCAGTTGCGCGCCCTTGGCATGGGCCACGCTGGCCAACGCGGCGATATCCACCAACTCGGCCAGCGGGTTAGACGGCGACTCGACGAACAGCAGCTTGGTATTGGCCTTGATCGCCGATTCCCAGGCAGCCAGATCCGTCAACGGCACATAGTCAACCTGCACACCGAAGCGCTTGAAGTACTTCTCGAACAGGCTGATGGTCGAACCGAACACACTCTGCGACACCAGCACATGATCGCCAGCGCTGCACAGGGCCATCACCGTCGAGAGAATGGCCGACATACCCGTCGACGTCGCAACCGCCTGCTCGGCGCCTTCAAGGGCGGCGATGCGCTCCTCGAAAGCCCGAACGGTCGGGTTGGTGTAGCGCGAATAGACGTTGCCCGGCACATCACCCGCGAACCGCGCGGCGGCATCAGCCGCCGTACGGAACACATAGCTGGAGGTGAAGAACAGCGGGTCGCTGTGTTCACCTTCCGGCGTGCGATGCTGACCGGCACGTACGGCCAGGGTATCGAACGCAACCCCTTCAAGGTCGCTGTCGAGGCGCCCGGCATCCCATTCCTGTGTCATGCCGCTGCTCCCACTCAGTTGTTGTAGAGGTCGATGATCGCGCTGACCGCTTGATTCTTGACCTTGGAGGCGTCGTTACGCGCCTGCTCGATCTTCTCGAGGTAGGCTTCGTCGATATCGCCGGTCACGTACTGGCCATCGAACACCGCGCAGTCGAAATTCTCGATCTTGATCTTGCCGCCGCCCACTGCGTCGATCAGGTCCGACAGGTCCTGGTAGACCAGCCAGTCGGCGCCGATCAGGTCAGCGACGTCCTGAGTGGTGCGGTTGTGTGCGATCAACTCATGAGCGCTCGGCATGTCGATGCCGTAGACGTTAGGGTAACGTACCGCTGGCGCCGCCGAGCAGAAGTAGACATTCTTCGCACCCGCTTCACGGGCCATCTGAATGATCTGCTTGCAGGTGGTGCCGCGCACGATCGAGTCATCGACCAGCATGACGTTCTTGCCACGGAACTCGAGCTCGATGGCGTTGAGCTTCTGCCGAACCGACTTCTTGCGCGCGGCCTGGCCGGGCATGATGAAGGTACGACCGATGTAGCGGTTCTTGACGAAACCTTCGCGGAACTTGACGCCCAGGTGGTTGGCCAGTTCCAGCGCAGCGGTACGGCTGGTGTCGGGAATCGGGATGACCACATCGATGTCGTGATTCGGGCGCTCGCGCTGGATCTTCTCGGCGAGCTTCTCACCCATGCGTAGGCGAGCCTTGTAGACCGAAACGCCGTCGATGATCGAGTCAGGACGCGCCAGGTAAACGTGCTCGAAAATGCACGGCGAGTATTTCGGATTGGTCGCGCACTGACGGGTGTGCAACTGGCCATCTTCGGTGATGTATACCGCTTCGCCCGGCGCCAGGTCACGAATCAGTGTGAAACCCAGTACGTCCAGCGAAACGCTTTCGGAGGCGATCATGTACTCGACGCCTTCGTCGGTATGACGCTGACCGAAGACGATCGGACGGATGGCGTTCGGGTCGCGGAAGCCGACAATCCCGTAACCGGTGATCATGGCCACTACGGCGTAGCCACCACGGCAGCGATTGTGAACATCGGTGACGGCAGCGAAGACATCTTCTTCAGTCGGCTGCAACTTGCCACGCACCGCCAACTCATGAGCGAAGACGTTCAGCAGCACTTCCGAATCGGAACTGGTGTTGACATGACGCAGATCGGATTCGTAGATTTCCTTGGCCAACTGTTCGACGTTGGTCAGGTTACCGTTGTGCGCCAGCGTAATGCCGTAAGGCGAGTTGACATAGAACGGCTGAGCCTCGGCCGAGGTCGAGCTGCCCGCAGTCGGGTAGCGCACATGACCAATACCCATATGCCCCACCAGGCGCTGCATGTGGCGCTGCTGGAACACATCACGCACCAGGCCATTGTCCTTGCGCAGAAATAACCGGCCATCATGGCTGGTCACAATACCGGCAGCGTCCTGGCCGCGGTGCTGGAGGACGGTTAGCGCGTCATACAGCGCCTGATTGACGTTCGACTTACCGACGATACCGACGATGCCACACATGCGACGCAACCCCTACTTAATGAAACTGGACTGAACAGCACTCAAGGCGTCTTGGGCCCCAGGAGCTGCTCCTTGAACGGGAGATCAACCGGTGCGCTGATCCCGCTGGCGAGCCACTGGCTGGTAAACCCCAGAATAAGGTTTTTCGACCAGTCAGCGACCAATAGAAATTGTGGCAAAAGCCGGGACTCCTGCCACCACGGATCCTGTTGTACCGGCCCCAGGCTCAGCAGCCCGACCGCCACGACAACCAGCAAGCCACCCCGCGCGGCGCCGAAGGCCATGCCGAGGAAACGATCGGTCCCGGACAACCCGGTGACACGAATCAGCTCGCCGATAATAAAGTTGATCATTGCCCCCACCAGCAAGGTGGCGACGAAAAGAATGGAGCAGCCGGCGATGACGCGGGCCGACGGCGTCTGGATGTAGCTTTCCAGGTATTGCGATACACCGCCGCCAAACATCCAGGCCACAGCCCCGGCGATGATCCAGGTAAGCAGCGACAAGGCTTCTTTGACAAAGCCGCGCTTCAAACTGATCAGCGAGGAAATGGCGATAATCGCGATGATCGCCCAGTCGACCCAGGTAAATGCCACGGTGCTGCCTGCAAACGGATAAGGCGGCGCATTTTACCAGAGCGATGAGCTATCGGTAAGCGGTGATTTGCCGTCCGGTAACGACCGGACGGCAAGGCTTAGCTGCGTTCTGGCTGAAAACGAACGACAAAGCCCTTGAGCTTGTGCTGACGCCCCAGCAGATCACGCAAGCGCTCAGCCTCGGCACGTTCGATCAACGGCCCGACAAACACCCGATTCATGCCGTCAGAGGAACGAATATAGGCGTTGTAGCCCTGGCTACGAAGGGTTTTCTGCAAGGTATCGGCACTGGCACGGTTGGACAGGCTGGCCAACTGCACCGACCAACTGACCGGCAGGCCGTTGACATCGACCTTGCTCGGCGCAACCGGCTTGGCCGCTGCAACAGCCGCAACCGGAGCAGGCGCAGGTGCCGGCTTACTCACCGGCGGCGCCGCTGGCGCGACCGACTTGGGCGCTGTGGGCACCGGCACGGGCGTAGAGGCCGGCGCGGGAGCAGGCGCTGGCACAGGCGTCGATACCTGTGCGACCGGCGTACTCGGGGCCGATAACGCAGGCACCTGTTGCACTGCAACCGGCTCATCAGGCAACGGTTGTGGCTCAGGCACCTGCACCGGTTCAACCTGAACCTGCGGCAAATTCGGCATGCCAGGCGCTTCCGGCGCCTCGACCTGCACCTGACGCAACTCATCCTCACGCGAGAACAACATGGGCAGGAAGATCACCGCCAGCGCAACCAACACCAATGCGCCGACCATACGTTGCTTGACGACCTTATCCAGCGACGCCATCTACCTCGTCCTCCTTGGCCTGCCGAGCGAGCCACTCAAGGGCTTCACCGACACAGAAAAATGATCCGAACAGCAGGATTTCATCATCTGCCGTTGCGTGCGCACACTGCCCTTCAAGGGCCGCTGCGACACTTGGATAAGACTGCACGTTCGCACCAAGATTCTCTAGCGCTACCTGCAACTCGACAGCCGGTCGGCTACGGGCGCTCTGCAGCGGCGCCACCGCCCAGCCGTGAACCTGCTTGCACAACGGTTCGATAACGCCCGCCAGGTCTTTGTCACTGAGCAGGCCAAACACCGCCAGGCGCTTGCCTTCAGGTGCTCGCGCCGCCAGGCGCTGAGCCAGGTATTGCGCTGCATGAGGGTTGTGCCCCACGTCCAGCAGAATACTCAGACGCTTGCCCTGCCAGGTAAACTGCCGACGGTCCAGACGACCGACGATCCGGGTAGCCTTCAAGGCAGCGATGATCTGCCCGGCATTCCATGGCAAATCCAGCAACAGGTAAGCCTGCAAGGCCAGCGCCGCGTTTTCCATCGGCAGGTCAAGCAACGGCAAGTCCTGCAACTCGACTGCATTGCCGCGCGCATCAACGCCGCGCCACTGCCAATACAGGTCAGTACTGGACAGATCGAAGTCACGACCACGCAGGAAAAACGGACAGGCCAACTCACGCGCCTTATCCAGCAAGGGCTGTGGCGGATTGAGATCACCACACAAGGCCGGCTTGCCCTGGCGGAAGATCCCGGCCTTTTCAAAGGCGACCGATTCGCGGGTATCGCCCAGCCAGTCGGCATGATCGACACCAATACTGGTGACAACAGCAAGGTCGGCATCGACCAGATTGACAGCATCCAGCCGACCGCCCAACCCGACTTCCAGCACAACGGCATCCAGCGCCGACTGCCGGAACAGCCAGAACGCCGCCAGCGTACCCATCTCGAAGTAGGTCAGGGAAATGTCGCCACGGGCGGCCTCGACCGCCACGAACGCCTCGCACAACTGCGCATCGCTGGCCTCGACACCGTCGATCTGCACGCGCTCGTTGTAACGCAGCAGGTGCGGCGAGCTGTAGACACCCACCTTGAGCCCCTGCGCCTGCAACAGTGCCGCCACGAAGGCGCAGGTCGAACCCTTGCCGTTGGTGCCGGTCACGGTGATTACCCGTGGCGCCGGCTTGCCCAACCCGAGCCGCGCCGCAACCTGTTGCGAGCGCTCCAGGCCCATGTCGATGGCCGACGGATGCAACTGCTCCAGGTAGGCAAGCCAGTCGCCAAGGGTACGCGAGGTCATACCGTGGCTGGCGCCGGCGGAACAACCACAGGCTCGGCAACCGCAGCAACGATCTTCGGCGTCGGCAGCCCCATCATCTGGGCCAGCAGCGTGCCCAGACGTGCACGCAACTCCTGACGCGGAATGATCATGTCGATGGCGCCGTGCTCAAGGAGGAACTCGCTGCGCTGGAAGCCTTCTGGCAGCTTCTCACGTACGGTTTGCTCGATGACACGCGGGCCGGCGAAACCGATCAGCGCCTTGGGCTCACCAACGATCACATCCCCCAGCATTGCCAGGCTGGCAGAGACGCCGCCATACACCGGGTCGGTCAGCACCGAAATGAACGGAATGCCTTCTTCACGCAGACGCGCCAGCACGGCCGAGGTCTTGGCCATCTGCATCAGCGAGATCAGCGCTTCCTGCATGCGCGCACCACCGGAAGCCGAGAAGCAGACCATTGGGCAACGGTTTTCCAGGGCATAGTTGGCCGCACGAACAAAACGCTCACCGACGATGGCACCCATCGAGCCACCCATGAAGGAGAACTCGAAAGCACTGACCACAATCGGCATGCCAAACAGGGTGCCGCTCATGGAGATCAGCGCGTCTTTTTCGCCAGTCTGCTTCTGCGCACCGCTCAGGCGGTCCTTGTACTTCTTGCCATCACGGAACTTCAGACGGTCCACCGGCTCCAGGTCGGCGCCCAGCTCGGCACGGCCTTCGGCGTCGAGGAAAATGTCCAGGCGCGCCCGCGCACCGATACGCATGTGGTGATTACACTTCGGGCAGACATCCAGGGTCTTTTCCAGCTCCGGACGATAAAGCACCGCTTCGCAGGATGGGCACTTGTGCCACAGCCCTTCAGGCACGGAACTTTTCTTCACCTCGGAACGCATGATCGAAGGGATCAGTTTGTCTACCAACCAGTTGCTCATGCTTTCTTTCTCCAGTAGCGGCGACCGCAGACAGCGCACTGTCGGGTCACGCGTATGCCCTTGAGCCAATTCGTGTTTATAAGAAGGTGGCGCGGACCCGCGAGGTCTCGCGTCGATCCCGCACCCCATTCACTCTTTACAGGCGATGCCACAGGCACCACCCGGTAATTTCGACCGGCCTTGCGGCACAGCCAGGCAGCATCAGGCTGCGATAGCTATGGACGATGGCCCGCCGCCAACCGTCACATCCGCGTATCACGCCTGACGCACCGCACGTAAAAACGCTTCGATACGGGCCGGGTCCTTGATCCCCTTGGCCTGCTCGACCCCGCCACTGACATCCACCGCATAAGGCCGAACCTGGGCAATGGCCGATGCCACGTTGTCTGCCGTCAGGCCGCCGGCCAGGATCACCGGCTTGCTCAATTTCGCCGGCACCAACGACCAGTCGAAAGACTCACCCGTACCACCCGGTACGCCCGCCACGTAGGTATCAAGCAGAACCCCGCTAGCGTTGTGATACCGGCGGCAACTGGCTTCCAGGTCGTCCCCCGGGCGCACCCGCAGTGCCTTGATCCAGGGCCGATTGAATCCCTCGCACTGCTCAGGCGTTTCATCACCATGAAACTGCAACAGGTCCAGCGGTACGGCGTCGAGAATTTCGTTGAGTTCACAGCGGCTGGCGTTGACGAACAAGCCCACCGTGGTAACAAACGGTGGCAACGCGGCAATGATCGCTCGCGCCTGATGCACATCAACCGCCCGCGGACTCTTCGCGTAAAAGACCAGCCCAATGGCGTCAGCGCCCGCCTCGGCCGCTGCCAGCGCATCTTCTACACGGGTAATCCCGCAGATTTTGCTGCGAACTGCTGACATACTCGGTAAAACCTCAGCTGAACCGGAAAGCACCGGATGTTAGCAAATGACTTGCCGGTCGTCAGCCGCCAATGCTTCGAAGCCGGTCAGGAAGTGCGGACCGATAAAACGCTCAGGCAAGGCGAACTCTTCGGGGTACTCGACCTGTACCAGGTACAACCCGTAAGGATGGGCCGTAACGCCCGCACTACGGCGGTCACGACTTTCCAGCACGTCTCGCGCCCAGGCCACCGGGCGTTCGCCCGCGCCAATGGTCATCAGCACGCCTGCAATATTCCGAACCATATGGTGCAGGAAGGCACTGGCGCGAATATCCAGCACAATCATCTTGCCGTGACGGGTCACGCGCAAATGATGGATTTCCTTGATCGGCGACTTGGCTTGGCACTGCCCCGCACGAAACGCGCTGAAGTCATGCGTCCCGACCAGGTACGCAGCCGCCTCGGCCATACGCTGAACATCCAGCGGACGATGGTTCCAGGTCACTTCCTGCCCCAGGTGGGCCGGACGGATCTGATCGTTGTAGATCACATAGCGATAGCGCCGGGCCGTGGCCTTGAAGCGCGCATGAAAATGCGCCGGCATCTCCTGCGACCAGGCAACGCTGATGTCATGGGGCAAGTTGATGTTGGCGCCCATGACCCAGGCCTTGCTACTGCGCACGACCTGAGTGTCGAAGTGCACAACCTGGCCGCAACCATGTACGCCGGCATCGGTACGTCCTGCACAGACCAGGGAAACCGATGAGTCCGCCACCTTCGACAGGGCTTCCTCAAGCGTTTGCTGCACGCTCAATACGCCGCTTCGCTGACGCTGCCAGCCGTGATAGCGCGAGCCTTTGTACTCGACGCCCAGGGCAATTCTGAAAAAGCCTTCGGCCGCTGCTTCGGCGGCCGCGTTATCAATGATGTCCAAGGGGATACAACCTGTCGATTTACGCAATGGCGGGGAGTATAACGACAACGGCAGCCACCAGGGCTGCCGTTGGACTTGCAGGAAAAGACTCAGGCCAGTCGCGAACGCATTTCGCTGGCTTCGCGGCGCTGCTCCTGATCACCCTCCTTGACCACTTCATCAAGAATATCGCGAGCACCTTCATTGTCGCCCATGTCGATATACGCCCGAGCCAGATCCAGCTTGGTCGCTACCTCATCGGTGCCAGCCAGGTAGTCGAACTCGGGTTCGTCATTCAGACTGGCGGCATCTTCAGCGGTAAACCGCGGCGCGACCGGCGGCAGCTCGAAACCCTGCGACAGCTTGTCGAGCTCGGCATTGACGTCCTCCAGCTCGGACGCAAAGCTGGCGGAAGCCGCATCCGAATCCCCCGACACGCTCAGGTCGAAATCATCAGGGAAGTCCAGATCACCCAAGCCTGAAAGCTCTGGCAGGTCGGCTTCAAGCCCTAGCGACTCATCAAATGCCGCCAGTTCAGCCTCGATATCCCGAGGCGCCTGGGCGACCGAAGGCGATGGCTGATCACCCACATCCAGGTCGAAATCAGCCAGGTCATCCAGTGGCTCGGGCTCGGGTTCAGCTTCGACAACCACTTCAGGCACTGCTGCAGGCTCCGGCTCAGGCTGCGGCGTTGGTTCAGGTACCTGCGGTGCGGCCACCTGCTCCTGCAGCACCGAATCAAAGCTCAGATCATCTTCAGTGTGCGCAGCTACCTGCTCGGTCAACTCCGGCACAACGGCCTCTTCGACACCCGTGGCATCCGCCAGGTCCAACCCCTCCAGATCATCCAGGCTCAGGTCAAAGGCATCACCCAGGTCATCCTCAGGCACCTGCGGCGCAACCTCGGCCGGTGACTCATCCTGGAGCAGTTCCTTGACGTACTGTGCGTCCAGTTCTGCAGCAAGGGCAGCCGCACCACCTGCAAGGGCGACCATCGCCGGGAAGCGGCTCTTCAGCGCTTCAACATCGGCGTGATTCTGCCCCGTGGCGATCAGTTGACGCTCATGACCGGTAAAGGCATCGCGATCACCTTGGCGCGCGTAGACCTCCATCAACTTCAAACGCAGATCGCTGCGCTGCGGCGCTTGTTCAACCGCTGGTTCAAGCAACTCGGCAGCATGGTTCAAACGACCACGCGCAATGCTCAAGTCAACCTCAGCCAACAGGGGGTCTACTGGCTCAGCCACAATTTCGGGCTCAGCGACCAACTCTGGCTCATCCTCAACCACTGGAGCAGCCTTCACCACTGGCTTCGGCTCAACGGCTTTCGGCGCAGGCTCTACCGGCGCCTGTTCAGCGGCCGTGGCCGCCGCTGCGGATGCAGCCACCACGGCAGGAGCCAGCTTGACGCTTGGCGCCGACACTTCCAGCCCCTCGAAGCTGCTTTCCGGCAGGTCCAGGTCAGGCCCCAACTCGGACTCTTCAGCCAGTGCACGTGCCATGCGCAGGTGCTTTTCCGCCTCCTGCTGGGCCTTGCGCTTACGCGCCAACAACAGCAAAAGCAGTAGCAACACCAGCAACGCCGAGCCTGCGATCAGTGCCAGCAGCAGCGGATTGCCCAACAGATCATCCAGCGAAGTCTTGGCTGCCTGCGACTCTACCGGCGCGGGCGCGGCATCGGTCGTAGCGGGCGCAGGCGTGACGACAGGGTTGGTCGCCGCCGGCTGCAATTGTGCAGCAATCACCGGCTGCTCCGGCGCCGCATTCGCTGCAGGCTCTGGAGCGGCTGCGGCCTGAGCCTCAAGCCGAGCCAATTGATCATTTTTCAGCTGAATAAGGCGCTGAAGCTTGTCCAGCTGGCTTTGCAGGTCCGCCATGCGCTCTTTCAGCTCGGCGTTATCGCGGCGGCTGGTGTCGAGGCTTTCCTGAGTGGTTGCCAGCTTGTCAGCCAGCGCCTTGTTGCCCGAAGCCCCCTTGGCGCCAGGCGTCACCAGACGCAGGTTGTCCTGCTTGACGATACGGGCGGGTGCAGTCTGAGCCTTGACGCGGTGCGTGGCGTCCAGTTGACGCGCGCGCGGGCCCAGACGGCGCCCCTCACGCCAGGCCGCATACTGCTCGGCCACTTCCTTCACGGCCTGCGGCTGGGGTGTGCCCTGAATCTGCTGGGCGTCGGGCAGGCGCAACACCTGGCCCGTCTTGAGCTGATTGATGTTGCCATTGATGAACGCATCCGGGTTCAGGGCCTGGATAGCCAGCATGGTCTGCTGCACCGAACCGCCCTGACGCGCCTTGGCGGCAATTTCCCACAAGGTGTCACGGCGAACCGTGGTGTAGCGCGCCGGCGCGGTCACCGCAGGGGTCACTGCAGCCGCCTGCGCCGACTGGGGCGAGAACTTCGCCTGATCGATCAGTACGCTGTAGTCACGCAGCAAGCGCCCGTTGGGCCACATGACCTGAACAAGGAACTTGACCATCGGTGCCGGCAGCGGCTGACTGGAGGTCACCCGCAGCACACTTTTGCCGGCCGGATTGATCACCGGCGTGAACGTCAGGTCATTGAGGTAGCCCAGGCGCTCCACACCGGCCTTGGCGAACTCTTCGTTCGGTGCCAGGCTCGGCGCGATTTCGGCAGCGGTCAGGTCACGCACATCGAGCAATTCGATTTCGGCATACAGCGGTTGGTTCTGCGCCGACTTGAGGGTCAGCTCGCCCAAGCCAAGGGCATGCGCCATACCGGACGACAGCGCCGACGCGGCAGCTATTGCTAACACCAGTTTGCGAATTCGAAGCATGACCTCATCCTTTGTGTGAGCCTTCCCCGGCAACCGAGAAGAAGTGAAAAACTGCCCTTGGGCATCGACCGGCATTGAGCTGCGAGCCATGTTTGCAACCTGCCCCGCAAGCGCCCAGGGGCCGCTCACTTCCAGCAATCCAGAATCTTTATGCAAAGTGTTGCCAAGTATCTTTTACGCAAGGTCTTTTATCAACAATTCCGCCAGTTGCACTGCGTTCAAGGCCGCGCCTTTGCGCACATTGTCCGTAGTCAGCCACAGGTTGAGTTGCTCGGCTTCGTCGATACCTCCACGCACCCGCCCTACATAGACCACATCCTGCCCCACCGCGTCACCGACCGGCGTTGGATAGTCACCGGCATCGACCAGCTCCACGCCCTCTGCCGACTCCAATGCAGCATTGACCGCCGCCAGATCAACCGCCGTACGACTGTGCAACGACACACTGTAGCTATCGCCAAAAAACACCGGGACTTGAACGCAGGTCACGGAAATCTTGAGCAAAGGCAAATCCAGCAGCTCACGCAGCTCGGCCACCAGACGACGCTCCAGCACACCGTGCCCCGCATCATCACTGGCACCGACCTGAGCCAGTAGATTGAAGGCCATCTGCCGGTCGAAGAAGCGTGGCTCCAGTGGACGTGCATTGAGCAGCTCAGCCGTCTGGCGAGCCAGCTCGTTGACCGCCTCACGCCCTTGGGCCGAAACTGCCAGGCATGCGGTCAGTTGCACACGCTCCAGCTCCAGCAAACCTTTGAGCGGTGCCAATGCCACCGCCAGCGCCACCGCGGCGGCACTCGGGCTACGCAGTTGCTTGGGCGAGGCCAGGCCGGCAATCAGGGCGGCATTGGCTTCTGGCACGACGGCAGGCGCCTGCTCGGCCGACAAGGCGCCGGACAGGTCGATCACCGCACACCCGGCGGCCTGTGCTCGCGGCGCAAAACTCAGGGTCACGGTCGGGCTGGCGGCAAAGAACGCCAACTGGACCTGACTGAAATCAAACGCATCCACCTCGCGCACGCGCAGGTTCTTGCCACGGTAGGCCACCGAGCTGCCGGCCGACTCGATGCTCGCCAACAGGTGCAACGTACCCAGCGGAAAATCGCGCTCCTCAAGAATCTGCACAAGGGTTTCGCCGACCGTTCCGGTGGCGCCGATCACGGCAATATTGATGGGTTGGCTCATGAAAAATCCTCTGCGGGTACGGCGGGAGCGGCACTTTACTTGGATTCTGCCCCAAGGGACACCTCAAGCGGGCAGGAAGCAACCTCGACCAATGTGACTGAAAACAAAAAACCCGCGCTGTCAGACAGCGCGGGTTTCG
>NZ_MBPN01000158.1 GCF_001695625.1 Pseudomonas defluvii | reverse complement strand
CGCTGAGAGCATCCTTGCCTACTTCGACCGGCCAGGAACCAGCAACGGTCCAACAGAAGCTATCAACGGGCGACTTGAGCACTTACGAGGTACCGCCTTGGGCTTTAGAAATTTAACCAATTACATAGCCAGGTGCTTGCTGAAGTCAGGAGGGTTTAGAAATCAGCTACACCCTTAAATGCGAAGAGCCTGTTAACTGCGTGACAGATCTGGATGGCTTTGGGCTGCGCTTTCCCTCTCCGGCAAAAAGGGGGACAGCGATAGTTAAGAGAGCCCCATGTATTGAGTTTGAACAGATTGTCCGTTTAGCGGTCGATCGTTTGATTGCTAACAGTAAAATAATTCGTGAGGTCGCGGCATGGTATGCGATCAAGCCAGATGAACTTTATATTCCTGAAAATCTCAAAGGATTGCGCAATAAGTCCGCTTTTTGCGCTGCAGAGGCCTTAGCAATTATAGGCTTTGTTCGTGATGACAAACTTACCTCCGTAAATCTGCATACCCATAGACCAAAATCTCCCATGTACTATTTGATGCCACCTGGGCTGAGTAGGCTTTTTGAGGGGGAGATACTTACTAAAGGGGACGAGATCAAGGTGCCCGTGACGGGGAATGCCGTAATTTCTAGAGGCCGATTACTGTCATGGGTGAAGGGACACTTTGGTAGTACTTTCCCATATGTGGATGGTGTGTCGGAAGTTCTCTTCAAAGACTCTATATTTGTATATCCATATTCGTCGCTGATGCCGGTAACGAAGGTTTATTGGAGATGTGAATACGTTCCGAATTTTTTTTCGAGTTCAAAGCTGCAGATGCACTTTAATAGGTTGTTCTTTAGATCAATTGGTCGTGACGATTTATCATTGGGTACACACATGCTGCGTCACCTTCTGAATACGCTTGCCCAAACTAAGCACATTGACCAGAGAATCATAGCGATGTGGTCTGGTCGAAGTTCAGTTGAACAGAATTCCGATTATGATCACCGAGCCATGGAGGAGAAGACCGAAGCTATTGATGCGGATTCAATGAGCTTAAATTATGAGTTTGGTGGGTTTTTAAATGATCTCTACAGTGTAGAGTATCAAGGTACAGGTATTTCGACTGAGCAGTTTTTTAAAGAGGTCGTAGGGTCTCTTCATGTAACAGAACTCGGCTTTTGCCGGCATAACTATGTTTCTGGTCCTTGTCCAAATGTCTTTCAATGTATTGATTGCACAGAACATTGCTTCACAAAAAGTGAGAGAGGTCGTGCGGCGGCAAGTAAAATGGTTCAGAAATTGATTCCCGTTCTCGAGTCTGCACGTATCGCGGCAGCAAACCATGAGCCTGGGGCTAATAAATTTCTAGAGGTGCACGAAAGGAAGTTGTCTCGATGCCAAAAGCAATTGGATATGTGTGAGGCGGCTGACATTCCAGCTGGCGCTTTATGCGCGCTGCCACCTGTTATTTTGCATGATAACTTGTTGTCTAAATCGTTGAAGTGGCGTGAAATTAAATCTGAAGAGCTGACTAAAAAGGCACGCGAAGATGGGCGTGTTTGCGGCTACAGCCGCGCAACGATCGAAAAAATTCTGACATTGCCAAATGTGTGGATGCTTGAAGTTCATGGGCTTCCTACCTGGAAGGCAATCTGCGATTTCTTAGAGGAAGGCTGCAATTTTAAGATTCGTCGGGAGGCATTGCTAATGAATAAGGAGATTAAAGCCGCGCTAGAAGAACTAGCAGTTCGGTTGTTGCAAAGTCCATTGGCCCAGAGAGATAGCTCCTTGCGTTGGTATTGGAATTTCCGTTATTTGACTGCGGAGGTTCTCAGGCATTGGGACTATGATCGACTCAATGCGCCGTCATGCTCTAAGGTAGCACAAGAAATAAATAGACTGTATCCGTTTGTCAATGCCACTAAATATTGCATTGAAAAAAAACAAGTTAACATCTGGTCTGATTATTCAGAAGAAACAGGAGCTACAGGATGGAGGATATATATATTTATCTAAACAGGGGCGGGTATTGAGCGAGCGAGCGCTAGCTGTCGATAGTTCTGAGCGGCTTCAGATTTATGGTGCTTTTCAAGAGTTGTGTGGTAGTTGGGAGCTTGCAGACGGCCTACCGACCAAAAAAATGGTCCTATCTGTTTTTTCTGAAAGGTATGGGTTTGATTTAACTATTCACCAGCTAAATGGCAATAAGCAGTTATTGGGGTGCTTCAGGGCTATCAAGACGAATTTGAAAGGCTCACGATTTGTACGGTATGACTGTCTGAATCGCCCTTGCTGGAAAGTACTTAGTGTCATTGACTCATGTGTGGGTGATGTTGACGTACTCAATGCTGACTCATTATATGATGCTGCGCGTGCTAGGTTTAGTGGCTTTTATCATTCTGCCTCCAGCTTTTCTGCGTACGTTTCACGATATTTGAGAGGTAAAAAAGCATGAAAAGGAGGGCAATAACTAATGAGGATCTTCATGATTTTGTCAAAATGCTTCGTCAGTGGGAGGTAGTAGAAAATGGGCCATTAAATTGGCAAAGCTATATTAAACATATAGAGATGAATATAGGGTATTCGTATGAGCGGACCACCCTATATAAGGCTAAGGGAGGTGAAATACTTAGGGAATTTCAATTGGCTAAAGATCGTCTTAAAGCGAATGATTCCCCTAAGGGGCGAGGGAGCACCATGTCTCGTCAAAATTTGCTCAAGGCTTACTCTAAGCAATTAGTTGAGATTGAGCGTTTGCGGGATGAGAATACGAATCTCTTAAAGCTTCATTTGAAATATCTAAGGCTCATGTTTGATAATGACATTGTTCCAAGCGATGATTGAACATCGAGACTGGCTCAATCCCTACAGGAAATTCTCGCACGTTGGTATGGTTGCCTGCTGCTCCGACCTAGCAGAGTATCTCTACTCAATGTGAATTTGCCCGGTTGGCACCATAAGTATCGCGGATGATCAATTTAGGCTTCAGTAAATATTTCATCGGGGGAGTCAGGGTTTTCAGTCGCTTGAGCAGCATTCACTGGCGATCTCGTCTAAGTGTGTAATTGCAGTCACTTTGTAGTGGTCAACTGATCCCGGACACTGCGTTAAGTTTTTCTTCGGCAACGGCAGGCGCCAAGCCATCGTTGAACTGATGTGGTCGCCGCCAGTTGTACCGCTCCATCAGGAAACGACCGATATCTTGTTTAGCCAAAGCGGCGCTCGTGTAGCCCACAGTCGGTATCCATTCAGTTTTCAGGCTGCGAAATAGCCGTTCCATCGGGGCATTATCATGGCAGTTGCCGCGCCGACTCATGCTCTGTGTGAAGCGGTATCGCCATAGTCTCTGGCGGAAACTCCGGCTGCCGTATTGGCTGCCCTGATCGCTATGAAACAGCACATTCTGAGGCCGGCCACGCTGCTCATAGGCCATATCCAATGCCTTGATCACCAGGTCAGCGTCAGGATTAGTTGAGAACGCCCAGCCTACGACCCGGCGCGCATGAAGATTGATGACCGCTGCCAGATAGTGCCATCGACCTTCAGCCCAAACGTACGTGATGTCACCGCACCAGACCTTGTTGGGGGATGCCACGCTGAACTCTCGATCAAGTACGTTCGGGATATCGGGTCGCTCCACGGTGGCCTTCTTGTAGGCATGGGAGCCCGGTTGTTTGCTGATCAGGTTCATCTCGCGCATCAACTTACGTACCTTGAATCGCCCGATTTGCATGCCGTCCTCTTTCATCATCAGCATGATGCTTCGACTGCCCGCAGCGCTTCGGCTTTGGGTAAACAGTTCGTTCACGCGGCTGCGCAAAATCACCCGTTCGGCATCAGGAGATCGGCGTTTTCGACAGTATGCGTAGTAGCAAGATCGAGTGACTTCAAATACCGAGCACAACAGATCAACCGGCTCCTCGGAGCGAAGCTGATCGACTAACGCGAGCGCTCGTGTTCCTCGGCCATCAAGAGCGCGGTAGCCTTTTTTAGGATCGACTTTTCCCGTTCCAGACGATTGATTCGGGCTTCCAATTCCTGGATTTTTTGCTGCTCAGGCGTCAACGCTTTGCTGGTCGGAGTGATACCGCCCCGTTCTTGCTGAAGCTGGCTCACCCACCGGCGCAGGGCTGATTCAACCAGCCCAAGGGAACGGGCTGCCTCGGCGTGGCTATAGCCTTGGTCGAGGACCAGGATGGCAGCTTCTCGCTTGAACTCGGGCGTAAAGGTACGGCGTTGTTTGGTCATCAGACACCTCTCTATGGCGAGCATTCTCGCCTAAATGGGTGTCCGGTTTCATTAGACCACTACACTTGACCACTCGTTTGCATTCGACGTGACCAGTCATTTGCATTTGATCTGACCATTCCAGATGTCAGCAGAGCGGGAGAGATCAGTGCGCTTTGGGAGGCTTGTGGCTGAGGTTGATAGGTAGCTGGAGGATGCGAAAATCCTTTCCCTCCTGATCCTGTCGACGGGGTTCTCGGAAGCCCATCCCCAGCCTAAACTCAAGCGCTCTGGGGATTTTTGGGGAGAGGCGCATGCAGTACCAACGAGCGGAAGAGCTAGAAAGGGAGTTCGGCGTCCTGATTGGACTGATGGCTGAAATGATCACAGCCCAGGCAGAACAGTACGACCCGACAGCCGATATCCCGAAGTGGATGTTCAGTCAGCATGATTTGTCCAAGAAGCTTTTTCGACACATGTGCTCGGTGCGTACGCTTCTAGAGCCCTCGCCATTTCGTAACGAGACCATCCCGCCTTACAGCTTCATCGATCACTCATCGATGGCAGTGCTGACGCGCTCTGCGCTCGAAAACTACCTGGTGATGACCTGGCTTCTCAGCGGCAGCAATGAATCGTTGCGAGAGTTCAGGCATAACGTGTGGGAGTACTGCGGCTGGAAGAAACGAAGCAAAATGGCTGCGACCACAGATGATGCGAGGGAGGCCCGCAAGAAGGCTGAGACAAATGCAGCGGTACTTTGGCCAGCTATCCATGACTCACAGCACTACCAAGAATATACAGCCCCACAGCAAGATCGACTCCGCAAAGGGAGTTGGGATGTAGGCTGGCATTGGAACGATCTGGCCGTTGACGCTGGGCTACACAGAACCTACTTCACCTCCTACTACCCTTTCCTCAGCGGACATGCGCACAGCGATTTCATCGGTGCAATGCAGAGTAGCCAAGCGGTTCGCCTCGCTGATCAGTACATGCTAGGGTCGGGAAATCTGCAGGTGATTCTGATGTTGATCGGGCACTTCGCTCACCATTACGCGAACCTCTTCCCTCCTGCCAATGAGGTGTTGCTCAACGCCGGAGTCGCCCGGGAAACCGCTGAAAAGTGGAATTTCCGGGCAGAGGACATGGACTTTCTCTACCAGTCAGAACGCTGATCATTCACGCTCAATACCCTGGCCTAATGGGTGAAGCTCCAACATTTTTCAACATGGCTGTGCCGAGTGACACAGCCATATTGAAGCTCTCGCCGTATCAGAATTTGAAGGTTAGGCTCAGCTCTGCACTGTGTGGTGTCCTAAGGTAGATCTGCGTCGACGAGTAACCTGAGTATTCTCCATAGAGCCTGTCAGTCAAGTTGCGTCCACGAAGCGTCAGGGTTGCATGCTTCATTTCGTAGGCAACCGAAGCATCGAGCGTTGTGTATCCGGCCATGCAAGGAGGTTGTCTGTGAGCTCATTTAGCCGCATAGAGCAGGCTGGCGTAGTCATTAGTGCTTGCGAATTGGAACCTGTACCGGTGGATATGGGGCACGGCCGCCAGGCTATGTCTAAGCTGTTGGCATCGAAACAGCCAATAAACGCAGTGATCTGCAGTATCGATCTACTTGCTCAGGGTGTTATGGCAGAGGCCCAGGCCAATGGTTTACGAGTACCGCAGGATATTGCGGTGATGGGCTTTGGCGATCTGGAATTTGCAGCCCACACCTACCCTCGTTTGAGCACTGTGAACGTAGATGGTGGTCGTATCGGCCTACGTACTGCTGAGCTGCTACTGCAGAGGATTGAAGGTAGCCTAGGTCGAAGAGAGCACGTGGAAGATGTTGGGTTCCGTGTAGTGCCGCGAGAAAGCACCTAGAGCATCTCGCCAAGCCAATGTCGTATCGCTGATTTAGCTTTGCTTCGTAACCACCCGTTGATCACAAAGCGTCGCGGAGACGCAACCCCCTATATCGGCATGGGCCATGCGGCGGAATCCGTGCGCGAAGGATCGTCATCCTTCGACCATTGAGCTCCTGCACTGGCTACAGGGAAAGAACTTCTAGCTCCTCTCGCTTCTAGAGCTGGGCATCTGGCGACGGAGAGAGAAAAAATTGTCCCGAAGCCCCTGTGTCAAAATATGTTGTTTGCACCCAGCTACCAGGCCATACCGGCCTTGCAACTCACAGCCTGGGCCAACGGGCATCTATCGAGTCTGATAAGAGTCATCGGGTGGATAATTGTAAGCCCCCTTTTTTAGGATCAGCAGGGGGACTGCTGATGATCAAATAGCGGTCCCCCTGCATGTGGGCATCCGAAAATTATCAGGCGGGAAGCGGATGTGGCTGGTGATGTCGTTTGTTGAGTTGATTCACGATCAGGGCTACCAATGCACAACCAATGGCAATTCCGGTCAAATCGCAGAGAATTTGTCCAAATTGGATATAGTCTCTGGGTGCATCTCCGTAAACATTGATGAACCGCTGTTGGAGCAGCTCCCAGTAAAGAGAGACACCAACACCCCCACACATAGCTGTAACAAGCGCACCCTTCGGAGTAATCAGGCGAGGGGTGAGCTTCTTCATCATGTAAACCCAACAACAGGCTGCAAGATAGATAGGAGTCATCTGCAGCGCCAACAGTGCATGCAGATTTCCGATCTTTTCCTGGAGAAATTCAGGCCCCCAAAAATAAGCCAAACCCATGATGGGCAACAGGCTGCCCAGCGCAAGGTTAATTCGAAGGGTGGTCTTTTCTGCGAACGAAATGAAGAAAAACCAAAAGCACATGATCAAACCGATGAATCCAATCATGTGAGCCACGGCGCGCGGGCCAATGAACCAACCAGGTCCGTCCATGACCTGGAACCCGGCGAAATTCGCCTGGCTATTAAACGAGATCGCAAAAAGGACAATCAGGCTCTTCGCATTTAAGGGTGTAGCTGATTTCTAAACCCTCCTGACTTCAGCAAGCACCTGGCTATGTAATTGGTTAAATTTCTAAAGCCCAAGGCGGTACCTCGTAAGTGCTCAAGTCGCCCGTTGATAGCTTCTGTTGGACCGTTGCTGGTTCCTGGCCGGTCGAAGTAGGCAAGGATGCTCTCAGCG
>NZ_MBPN01000157.1 GCF_001695625.1 Pseudomonas defluvii | reverse complement strand
CTGATCAGCGCCGCCGTAATGGAGGGTGCCCGGGATGGCCGTACGGTCGCCGAGCTGATGAGCCTGGGCCGTGAAGTCGTGGGTCGTGAGCAGGTGATGGAAGGGGTCGCAGAAATGATCCACGACGTGCAGGTGGAAGCGACCTTCCCCGATGGGACCAAGCTGGTCACCGTCCATGACCCGATCGTCTGACTGTCGCTGCTGGAGAACGCCATGATCCCCGGAGAAGTACTGGTCGCCGACGGCGACCTCGAACTCAATACAGGCCGCGAAGCGCTGCGTGTCAGCGTCGCGAACCACGGCGACCGGCCAATTCAGGTCGGGTCGCACTACCACTTTTATGAGGTCAACAACGCCTTGGTATTCGACCGTGAAGCCACCCGCGGTTTCCGCCTGGACATCGCCGCCGGTACAGCCGTGCGCTTTGAGCCCGGCCAGTCGCGTACCGTCAACCTGGTGGCATATGCCGGCAAACGGGAGGTCTACGGTTTTCAGGGGCGGGTGATGGGCAAGCTGGAGACAGGCGCATGAGCCGAATTTCTCGTCAGGCCTACGCCGACATGTTTGGCCCCACCGTCGGCGACCGCGTGCGTCTGGCCGACACCGACCTGTGGGTGGAAGTCGAGAAGGACTTCACAATCTACGGTGAAGAGGTGAAGTTTGGCGGTGGCAAGGTGATCCGCGATGGCATGGGCCAGGGCCAGATGCTCGCAGCAGACGCAATGGACCTGGTGTTGACCAATGCGCTGATCATCGACCACTGGGGCATCGTCAAGGCCGACATCGGCGTCAAGCACGGTCGCATCGCGCGCATCGGCAAGGCGGGCAACCCCGACGTGCAGCCGGGGGTAACCGTGCCGGTAGGGCCTGGCACCGAAGTCATCGCGGCCGAGGGCAAGATTGTCACGGCCGGTGGCATCGATTCGCACATTCACTTTATCTGCCCGCAGCAGGTCGAGGAGGCGCTGACCTCTGGCGTCACCACCTTCATTGGTGGCGGCACGGGGCCGGCCACGGGCACCAATGCCACCACCTGCACGCCGGGCCCTTGGTACCTGTCGCGCATGTTGCAGGCCGCTGATGCGTTGCCGATCAATATCGGCCTGCTGGGCAAGGGCAACGCCTCGCGGCCCGAAGCCCTGCGCGAGCAGATCGAGGCCGGTGCCGTGGGCCTCAAGCTGCACGAAGACTGGGGCTCGACGCCCGCAGCCATCGATTGCTGCCTGAACGTGGCGGAAGAAACCGACGTGCAGGTGGCGATCCACAGTGACACCCTCAACGAATCCGGTTGCGTCGAGGACACCCTAGCGGCCATCGGTGATCGCACCATCCATACCTTTCATACCGAAGGGGCGGGCGGTGGACATGCGCCGGACATCATCCGTGCCGCTGCCTTCGGCAACGTGCTGCCATCCTCGACCAACCCGACCTTGCCGTACACCGTCAACACGGTGGATGAGCACCTCGACATGCTGATGGTCTGCCACCACCTTGACCCGAGCATTCCCGAGGATGTGGCCTTCGCCGAATCACGGATTCGCCGCGAGACCATCGCTGCCGAAGACATCCTGCACGACATGGGCGCTTTCTCCATGACGTCGTCCGACTCCCAGGCCATGGGCCGCGTCGGTGAAGTGGTGTTGCGTACCTGGCAGGTCGCCCACCAGATGAAACGGCGGCGCGGCCCTCTGGCACCCGACACCGCCCGCAACGACAACTTCCGGGTCAAGCGCTACATCGCCAAGTACACCATCAACCCGGCACTCACCCATGGCATTGCCCATGAGGTGGGCTCGGTCGAGGCTGGCAAGCTTGCCGACCTGGTGCTCTGGTCGCCGGCGTTCTTTGGCGTCAAGCCGTCGCTGGTAATCAAGGGCGGGATGATTGCCATGGCGCCGATGGGGGACATCAACGGTTCGATCCCGACCCCGCAACCGGTTCACTACCGGCCAATGTTTGGCGCCCTGGGGGCTGCCCGACATGCCACGCGCATGACCTTTTTGTCCCAGGCGGCGGTAAGCCGTGGCGTGGATCAGGCGCTGGGCCTGCGCAGCCTGATTGGCGTGGTGAGCGGCTGTCGTCGTGTGCGCAAGGGCGACATGGTGCACAACGGCCTGCAGCCAATGATCGAGGTGGACTCACAGACCTACGAAGTACGCGCCGACGGCGAATTGCTGGTGTGTGAACCGGCCAGTGTGTTGCCCATGGCGCAGCGTTACTTCCTGTTTTGAAGGAGCAAGCATGATTGTCTTAACCCACCGGGTAGCGGATGCGCCGCGAGTCAGCGGCACCGTCACCCTCGCTCTCGACACCCGCATCAAGAGCCGCGTGCGCATCACCCTGGACGATGGCCGAGAGGCTGGCCTGATGCTGGAACGTGGCCAGCTGATCCGCGGTGGCGAGTTGCTGGCGGACGAGCAGGGCACAGAAGTGATTCGGGTACAGGCGGCCGCCGAGCAGGTGTCAACGGTGCGTAGCGACGACCCGTTGCTGTTGGCGCGTGCGGCCTATCACCTGGGCAACCGCCATGTGCCATTGCAGATCGAAGCCGGTTTGTTGCGCTACCAGCACGACCATGTGCTGGACGACATGGTGCGAGGTCTGGGCTTGCAGGTTGCCCAGGAGCAGGCGCCGTTCGAGCCAGAGGCGGGCGCTTACCAGAGCGCACCGCATAGCCATGACCATAGCCATGCTCACGACCACCCCTTCGTGCGTGTGCCCGGCCACGCCCACCCCTGAATTCGACCTGGAGACACCCCCATGAAAAAGACCCTGGCCCTTGTACTGTTGCTGACTGCGCTACCGGCCTTCGCCCATCCGGGGCATGACACCTACCCGCTGCAGGACGGCCTGCTGCACCCGCTGACCGGCCTTGACCACTTGCTGATGTTGCTGGGTACCGGTGTCTTGGCCGCATTGACCGGCCGTACCCTGGCACTGCCGTTGCTGACCCTGAGCGCCATGTTGGGTGGCGCCGTGCTGGGCCATCTACTGGGTGGTGTGCCGGGTATGGAAAGCATGATCATTGGCTCGTTGCTGGTTGCGGCTGGCGCACTGCTGTTGCCGAGCCGTCAGGGCTTGCTGGCACTGGCCATGCCACTGTTTGCCCTGTTCCACGGCTGGGCCCACGGGGTCGAGGCCAGCCCTGGTGCCTTCTGGGTATTCAGTGCCGGTTTCGTGGCCGTCAGCGCCATGCTGTTGTGGGTGGGCTTCGTCGGCGGTTGCCTGCTGCGTCGCCATCGCCGCCTGCAACACCTCTTCGGTGGAGGCTTGCTGGCGGGTGCAGCACTGGTGCTGGCCGGCTGATGAGTACTGATCTCAAGCTGCTGCGCCTGCTGCAGTTGGCCAGCCCCAACCTGCCGGTAGGTGGCTTCACCTACTCGCAAGGCCTGGAGTGGGCGGTGGAGGCGGGCTGGGTATGCGGTGCCGAAGGCTTTCGCGCCTGGCAGCGTGAGCAGCTCGAAGACACCCTCGGCCACCTCGACTGGCCACTGCTGGCGCGCCTGTATCAGGCCTGCTGTGACGATGACGCCTCGGCGTTCGCCCATTGGAGCCGGTTCCTGCTGGCCAACCGCGAGACCGCCGAGCTGCGCCTGGAAGAGCGCCAGCGTGGCATGGCTCTGGCCCGGTTGCTGGATGGCTGGCAACTGTGTCAGGCGCCGGCATGGCGCCCTAGCCTGGAGCTGACCCAACTGGGCGGCATGGCCTGGCTGGCCGCACACTGGGGCATCCCGTTACGTGACCTTGCCCTCGGCCACGGCTTCGCCTGGCTGGAGGGCGCAGTGATGGCGGGGGTCAAGCTGGTGCCCTTCGGTCAACAGGCAGCCCAGAGCCTGCTACGCGACCTGTGCGGCGAGCTGCCTGGCGTGCTGGACACGGCCCTGACACTCCCTGACGCGCAACTCGGGGGTGGCCTGCCGTTGCTGGCCATCGCCTCGGCTCGTCACGAAACCCAATACACCCGATTATTCCGCTCCTGAGGAAACTGCCATGCAAAGCTACAAGCAACCCCTGCGCGTTGGTGTCGGCGGTCCGGTCGGCTCCGGCAAGACCGCATTGCTCGAAGCCCTGTGCAAAGCGATGCGCGACCATTACGAAATCGCCGTGGTGACCAACGACATCTACACCAAGGAAGACCAGCGCATCCTTACTGAAGCGGGCGCTCTGGCGCCCGAACGTATTGTTGGTGTGGAAACCGGTGGCTGTCCGCATACCGCCATCCGCGAAGATGCTTCGATGAACCTTGCCGCAGTGGAAGAGCTGGCGCGTAAGTTTGGCAACCTGGAAGTGATCTTCGTCGAGAGTGGTGGCGATAACCTCAGTGCCACTTTCAGCCCGGAACTGGCCGACCTTACGGTGTACGTGATCGACGTGGCCGAGGGCGAAAAAATCCCGCGCAAGGGTGGCCCGGGTATCACCAAATCGGACTTTCTGGTGATCAACAAGATCGACCTGGCGCCCTACGTGGGGGCTTCACTGGAAGTGATGGAGCGTGATACCCAGCGCATGCGCCCTGCGCGACCCTGGGCGTTCACCAACCTCAAGACCGGGCATGGGCTGCATACCGTGATCGACTTCATCGTCGAGAAAGGCATGCTGGATGCCGCCCGCGCCTGAGTGCAAGTACTACCGAGCCTGGTTTCTACCCTGTTGTAGGGGCCAGGTTTGCTGTCGATGAACACATTGAATTATTTGCAATATTTACATGAGAATCATTACCAAATTAAAATCGATGCCATTCACACCCCTTTGAGCATCGCCTTTGAACGCCGTATCCAAGCTGTTTTCTCGTTCACCTTCCGCTCCCTTCCTGCTCTGTGCGCTGACCAGCGCCATGCTGTCTGTTCCGGCTGCTGCCGAACCTGCACAGACCACACTGCCTGCGACGCAGATCGCCGCCGAGGCTTCCGACACGGCAGAAGGTTACCGTGCCAGCAGTGCCAGTACGGCGAGTAAAAGTGACGTTCCACTCAAGGACGAGGCACAGTCGGTCAACGTGGTGACACCGCAGACCATTGCCGACTACAACGTTCGCTCGCTGGACGATGCCATGAAGTTCGTCAGTGGTGTCAGCCAGGGCAATACCCTGGGCAACACCAAGGACTCGCTGGTCAAGCGCGGGTTTGGCACCAACGACGACGGCTCCATCCTGCGTGACGGGGTACGCTCGGTGGTCTCGCACAACTTCAGCGCCACCACCGAACGTGTCGAAGTCCTCAAGGGGCCGGCCTCGCTGCTGTATGGCGCCATGGAGCCTGGCGGCGTGATCAATGTGATCAGCAAACAACCCCAATACGTGCGCAGCACCACGCTCAGTGGCTCAGCCTTCAGTGAAGGTGGTGGCAGCTTTGGGGTGGACACCACCGGCCCGCTGGGTGATACCGGCCTGGCCTATCGCCTGGTAGCCGAGCGGCAGAGTGAGGACTACTGGCGTAACTACGGGGTCGACCAGCATACCCTCATTGCGCCATCGCTCAGTTGGACCAGTGAGCGCGCCAGCCTCACACTGGCCTACGAATACAACGATTACACGAGCCCGTTTGACCGTGGCACCGTGTTTGTCGATGGGCATCCCGCCAGCGTCGACTATGACAAGCGGCTGGATGAGCATTGGGCAAAAACCGAGGGGATCAGCGAAACTGCCACGGCGCGGTTTGAGTACCAACTGAGCGATGCCTGGAAGACCCGCCTGACCTACGGCTGGAATAACGACCGCTACAGCCTGGCGATTGCCCAACCCTCGGCACTGTCTGCCAGCGGTGTACTGCAGCGCCGGGCCAATGGTGGGCTCTACGATTACGAAACCCGCTATGCCAGCCTGGACTTCATTGGCCAACAGGTATTTCTGGGGCAACAGCACGACCTGCTGGTCGGTGCCGAGCAGGAAGACTCTGACAAGTTCCGCGGCAAGACCTACCGTAATGCCGTGGACAAAGACTTCAATATCTATTTGCCGGTCTACGGTGGCATGGATAAGCCAAGCCTCATCAGCCAGGCCGACAGCAACCTGAGCAATCAGCTGACCTCCACGTCGCTCTACCTGAAAGACAATTGGCACCTGAACGATCAGTGGATTCTGGTCTTGGGTGGCCGTTATCAGCATTACGACCAGTTCAGCGAACAGGGGCTGGGCAGTAAGCGGAAGTTGAACCGTGACAGCAATGGCGACACCTTCCTGCCGATGCTGGGGGTGGTTTTCAAGGTCAACGACGACCTGTCGCTTTACGGTAACTACAGCCGTTCATTCGTGCCCAATGACGATGTGGACGACAATGGCAATACCTTTGATCCTGAAGAGGGGCGTAGTTACGAAGGCGGTGCCAAGTATGACCTCGCGCCTGGCCTCAACCTGAACCTGGCGCTGTTCGACATCGAGAAGAAAAACGTTGTGACCCCTTCGGCAGTAACCGGTATCAACGAGGCGGCGGGCAAGGTGGGTTCCCGTGGTCTGGAGCTGGATGTAACCGGGCGCATTGCCGAGCGCTGGGACATGATCGGCACCTATGCCTACACCCGAACCGAGATTCTTGACGACCCGAAGAATGAAGGTAATCGTCTGGGTCAGGCGCCTGAACATGTCGCCAGCCTCTACCTGAGCCACCACTTGCAGGTGCCTGCGGGGTGGGGTGAGTGGCATGCGGGCGGCGGTGCTCGCTATGTCGGTGACCGCGCCGGAAACAACGAAAACACGTTCTACATGAGCAGCTACACCGTGGCGGATGCGTTCTTGCGCTGGGACGTACCGATGGCGGGGTACAAGACGCGCCTGCAACTGAACGTCGACAACCTCTTTGACAAACACTACTACCCATCGAGCACCGGCAGTGCGTTGCAGGTCAATGTGGGCGAACCCCGTACGGCCAGGCTCAGCGCCAGCGTCACCTTCTAGCGTAATCGCTGTGTGAGTTGGCTTGCCAACGATGCAGACGCCATCGCAGGCAAGCCAGCTCCAACAGAGCCCGCGCCAGCCTGTAGGAGCCGGGCTTGCCCGCGATGCAGACGCCGCGAACTCACGGATACCCCACCGAGGCCATCGCAGGCAAGCCAGCTCCAACAGCGCCCACGCAGCCTGTAGGAGCCGGGCTTGCCCGCGATACAGACGCCGCGAACGCACTGACACCCCACCGACGCCATCGCAGGCAAGCCAGCTCCAACAGAGCCCGCGTAACCTGTAGGAGCCGGGCTCGCCCGCGATGCAGCCAGCGCGAACTCACGGACACCCCACCGAGGCCATCGCAGGCAAGCCAGCTCCAACAGGCCCCGCGCCAGCCTGTAGGAGCCGGGCTTGCCCGCGATACAAACGCCGCGCACTCACTGGCACCCCACCGACGCCATCGCAGGCAAGC
>NZ_MBPN01000156.1 GCF_001695625.1 Pseudomonas defluvii | reverse complement strand
TGGCCCGCCCAGTGCGGGTTTTTTTATGCCTGCCCGCCGCCGACCAGTTACTCAAACTGCTGGCCGGGCACTGAGGGCGGCAACAGTGTGCACATTTCATCTGAAGCCGCTGCCCGTCACACCCAATGAAGGTTCGACCACGGACTGATCCCATCAGGCGATCAAAGCAATGCGGTTGTGCTGGCGGACGCAAAAGTGAAGATGAAAATTCAAACCTGACTGAGTATTCTGACCGGCGGCACTCCGCGGCCAGTAAGCGCCAGGTGACAGCACCTGACGATGTTTTGAGAGGTAGGAATGGGCACCAGGAAATCAACCAGTGAACTGAAACGCGACCTGAAAGCGGTTGCATCAAACCTGGAACGAACCGCCGGGGAAATCAGCAAACTCGCCGAGCGGGTCAAAGACGTCGATGTCGTGGCAGTACTGCACTTGATGAATCGTCTGTACAAGGATTCTGACAGGCTGAAAGCCTACGCAGACGAGATCAAACAAGGAAAAATCGTACGGGGCAAGTCAGATTAAACCCCAACAGGCGTATCCTGTTTTTGAATCAGCCCCTGTTCTGGCCGGCAGATACCGATGGAGATGTTCATGCTTGGTGTAACGGACTACAGCGCTTTTGTCATTGCCTTCATTATCTTGCTGGCCATCCCCGGCCCAGGTAACTTCGCCTTGATCACGTCGACCGGCAAGGGCGGAATCAAAGGCGGGCTCGCGGCCACCTTCGGCGTCATCTTCGGTGACCAGGTGTTGTTGTGGCTGGCGGTCGCCGGCGTTGCGGCACTGTTGAACAGCTACCCGGCAGCCTTCCATCTGGTGCAGTGGCTCGGTGCAGCCTACCTGGCCTGGCTGGGCGCACGGATGCTGCTGGCAAAACCGGGTACAGCCCCTCTCCGGCAGATGAAGCCCAACCGTTACCTGCGCCAAACCCTGATGATCACACTACTTAACCCCAAGGCCATCGTCTTCTACATGGCGTTTTTTCCGCTGTTCGTCGATCCGGTACACCACCAGGGGCTGGTGACGTTCGCCTTCATGGCCGTGACAATCGCAGTGCTCACCTTTCTGTATGGCTTGATAGCGGTGCTGCTGACTCACTTTCTGGCCGAGCGTTTGCGTGCAAATCCGAAGGTATCCAGTGCCTTGGAAAAATTGGCAGGCGCATGCCTGTTGGGATTTGGCATCAAACTGGCTGTGCTTCGCTGAAGCGCAACCTGTTTCAAACACCTCGAGTCACCGACATAAAAAAAGCCGCCAGCGACCAGGCTGGCGGCTAAACATAGCGCAATGAAGATAGTGCCGTCGCCACCGAGGGACCTCTCCCAAGTGACTGCAAGAGTATCTCCTGAACCCACGTACGGTGCTTGTTCATGCCTGCCAAAGGCGTTGCAGCTGCGTGCCACGCGCAAACCTCAGCAGCGCCCATCAAAAACGTAGATATTTTTAGCTTTTAGCGATACTTTTAACCGCTTGGCGACCTGAACTGCTGATCCGTCGTCGCCATGCCGAAGTTCTGCCAGCCACATCAGGCCCCCTGTCTCGCTCAAGCGCTGACAGACCACACATTATAAAAAGCCTCGCTGCGTGCATTTCACACCACCAGGGTCTTAGTCGGAGACTAAACGCCGTGCTGCAAAACCTGAAATTCAGCCACAAGATCCTGATCGCTGCCTCATTGGTGGTGATCGCCATTCTCTCGCTGTTCTCGGTTTACAACGATGTTCGCCAAGGCGCCTACATCGAGAACGAACTGCGGGGTGACCTGCAGAACAACGGAACACTCACCGCACAGAACATCCAGAGCTGGCTCTCCGGACGCGTCGCCCTGCTTGAGTCGATGCAGCAAAACATCGAGCGCGACCTGAGTGATGACTCAATCATGGCAGCCATGTCATTGAAAGCCATCCGTCAGGCATTCGAACTGGCCTACATCGGAACCCAGGCAGATGGCCGCTTCCTGGCCAACAAGCCGACGGACCTGGGCAAAGACTATGACCCACGGGTCCGCCCTTGGTACAAAGAGGCCGAGACTGCAGGCCAGGCCATACTGACCAACCCCTACATGGACCTGGTGAGCAATGAGCTGGTGATGTCGATCACCGCACCTGTGCGGCACGACGGGCGCCTGGCCGGTATCACCGGTGTAGACCTCAGCCTGAAGACCATGACGGACATGATCAATGCCCTCGACTTCAATGGCACCGGCTATGCCTTCCTGGTCAGCAGGGACGGTACGATTCTGGTCCACCAGGACCGCAAACTGGTCATGAAGTCGCTGAAGGATCTGTACCCGAACCATACCCCGGGTATCGACCAGCGCTTCGCCGAAGCTGAAGAGAATGGCAAACCCCGCATCGTCAGCTTCACGCCCATCAAGGGCCTGCCCTCAGTCGACTGGTACATTGGCCTGTCAATCGACAAAGACATGGCTTACAGCCAACAACGAGAGTTTCGTGCCAGCGCACTGATCGCCAGCATTGTGGCGGTCGTGGTGATCATCGCCCTGCTGGGGATGCTGATCCAGGTGCTCATGAAACCCCTGAACAACCTTTCTCGCGCAATGGAAAACATTGCCCAAGGCGAAGGCGACCTGACCCGGCGAATCGATGTGCAATCGCGCGATGAATTCGGCCAACTGGCCATCGCCTTCAACCGCTTCGTTGAGCGCATCCATGGGTCTATCCGCGAGGTGGCGTCTACCACGGCTCAGGTCAACAACGTCGTCAAGCAAGTGATCCGATCGTCAGAGTCGTCGATGAGCAGTTCTGACGAGCAAAGCCAACGCACCAACAGTGTCGCCGCGGCCATCAACGAACTGGGCGCCGCAGCCCAGGAGATTGCGCGCAACGCAGCAGATGCGTCACGCCAGGCGTCAGGTGCCAGCCTGCAAGCCGAGGACGGTGGCCAGGTCGTGGCCCGAACCCTCCAGGCCATGAGCGAGTTGTCCTCGAAGATCAGTGCGTCGTGCCTCAATATCGAAACCCTGAACAACCGTACCGTCGACATCGGTCGAATCCTCGAGGTGATCAAGGGCATTTCCGAACAGACCAATTTGCTGGCCCTGAACGCGGCCATCGAAGCCGCTCGGGCGGGTGAGGCAGGACGTGGCTTTGCCGTGGTGGCGGACGAAGTACGCAGCCTGGCACATCGTACCCAGGAGTCCGCACAGGAAATCCAGACGATGATTCAAGAGTTGCAGGTCGGCGCACGCGAAGCCGTGGCAACCATGACGGAAAGCCAGCAACACAGTGAGGAAAGTGTGACGATTGCCAATCAGGCGGGCGAACACCTGAATGGCGTAACCGGCCGCATCGTGGAAATCGACGGGATGAACCAGTCCGTTGCGGCGGCAACAGAGGAGCAGACTTCGGTCATCGAGTCACTCAACGTCGACATCATCGAGATCAACAGCCTCAACCAACAAGGCATCTCCAACCTCAATGCAACGTTGCAAGCCTGCAAGGCGCTAGACGAGCAGGCTGAACGCCTGAAGAGCCTGGTGGACAGCTTCCGCATCTGATCTGATCGACAGGGGCGCCCGTGCGCCCCTGCATCACTGCCCGAGCGTGTCAGGACGCCGGGACAAGCGATACCGCCTTCCCCAACCCTTCACGCTGCATGACCTCAAGAATGATCGGCACGGGCGACATCAGGTGGTTACGCATCATGGTCGTCGCGCGCTCCGTGTCCCGCGCCAGGATCGCTTCAACCAGCGCGGCATGCTCCTTGCGCTTGATCTCCAACGCTTCCTCCGAGAACACCGTCTGGGTCAACCACAGATGGCGGTAGCGCTCGGCCTGATCGAACAGATAGGTGCGCACCTGCAACAAGTGCTTGGAACCGCAGCCTGCGGCGATGGCGCTATGAAAAGCCTTGTGCCGCATATCCCAGACATCGAGGACTTTTTCGCGGGTTTGTACATCCATCACTTTGGACAAGGTATGGGACTGAGCCACGACCTGCGCTTCCCACGCATCATCGCCGCGCTCGATGGCGAGGCCCACGATCATGGCTTCAAGGTTCGCGCGAGCATCATAGATATCCTGAAGCTCCTGCAGCGACATGGACGCAACCCGATAGCCCTTCTGGCTGATGACCACCACCAGATGCTCTGCCACGAGCTGCGACAGCGCCTCGCGTAGCGGGCCGACGCCCAGGTCATAGCGCTCCTTGAGCCCGCTCATTAGCAGCTTTTCACCTGGTTTGAATACGCCGCGAATGATGTCGTGCTTAAGCCGCTCGTACCCACTGAATGCAGAGTTATGCCTGGGGGCGAGGCTTTCCAAGGTACTGCTCCTGAACTCAAAAAAATCAATCATACCCAAACCGCTTGCAGCGGAAAAACATTAGACAAAAAGATTTTCTGTCGCTCAAATTGAAAAATGTAGACATTTTTAATTTGTAGCGATATTTTACTCCTGCCTGATCCAGATCATTGCTGGAAGACGCCTTTTACTACCTCTGCCAGGAGCCTCCATGAACGCCTTCACTCACATTCAAGACCCCGTTATGCCGCTTCCGGTAGAGACCAAGGGCTTTACCGTCAGCCCGTCCAAGCAGTCCCCACGCCTGCTGGAACTGACCTTCAGCAAGGAAGTCGTCGATGCCTTCGTCAGCGCCGTAGCCCAATGGCCGGTACAGGCACTGGAGTACAAGTCGTTCCTGCGTTTCCGCGTCGGCCAGATCCTCGACGAACTGTGTGAAGGCACACTGCGTCCGGTACTGCTGAACACCATCCTGGATCGCGCTACCGGCGGCATGCTGGTCACCCCGCAGGGCCTGTGTGACGTGACCCAGGCCGACGAGATGGTCAAGTTCTCCTCGGCCATCGCGCACCTGATCGGTCGCTCGAACTTCGATGCCATGAGCGGTCAGTTCTATGCCCGCTTCGTGGTAGTCAACACCGACAACTCCGACAGCTACCTGCGTCAGCCTCACCGTGTAATGGAACTGCACAACGACGGCACCTTCGTCAAAGAGCACACCGACTACGTGCTGATGATGAAGATCGACGAGCAGAACATGGTCGGTGGCAACACCCTGCTGCTGCACCTGGACGACTGGGAAGACATCGACCACTACTTCTCTCACCCACTGGCGCGCCGTGAGATGCGTTTCACCGCACCACCGAGCAAGAACGTGCGTGAAGATGTCTTCCACCCGGTGTTTGACAATGACGACCAGGGCCGTCCAACCATGCGCTACATCGACCAGTTCGTGCAGCCGCAGGACTTCGAGGAAGGCATCTGGCTGAACGCCATGTCCGAGTCGATCGAAGGTAGCCAGAAGAAGCTTTCGGTACCGGTACCGGTTGGCAGCTTCGTACTGATCAACAACATGTTCTGGCTGCACGGTCGTGATCGTTTCACCCCGCACCCGGAACTGCGTCGCGAACTGATGCGTCAGCGCGGCTACATCAGCTATCAGAAGACCCTGTACAAGCGCGGCCAATAATGCGCGCAACACGCTGAAGCGACGAGGCCACCACCGGGTGGCCTTCGTCGTCTCTCCAATAAACCTAATTCAGGTGGGTGCAGGCTAATGGCTATGTACGACTTCATTATCATCGGTGGCGGCATCGTGGGTATGTCCACGGCCATGCAACTGATCCAGGTTTACCCCGACGCAAAAATCCTTTTGCTGGAAAAAGAATCCGGCCCGGCCAAACACCAGACCGGCCATAACAGTGGCGTGATTCATGCCGGTGTCTATTACACCCCCGGCAGCCTGAAGGCGCGCTTCTGCCTGGAAGGCAACAAGGCCACCAAGGCGTTCTGCGACAAGCACGGCATCCGCTATGACGAGTGCGGCAAGCTGCTGGTGGCAACCAACGAGCTGGAAATGCAGCGCATGAGTGCGCTGTGGGACCGCACCGAAGCCAATGGCTTGAAACGCGAGTGGCTGAGTGCTGACGAGTTGCGCGAGCGCGAGCCGAACATTGTCGGCATGGGTGGCATCTTCGTGCCGTCCAGCGGCATCGTGAACTACGCACAAGTGACCGCCGCCATGGGCCGCGAGTTCGAAGCGGCCGGTGGCGAAATTCGCTACAACAGTGAAGTGAACGGCATCGACGAACGTGCGGATGAAGTGCTGGTGCGCACCGACGGCCACGAGTACCACGGACGCTTCCTGATCACCTGCTCGGGCCTGATGGCCGACCGCGTGGTGCGCATGCTGGGGGTCAAGCCGAACTTCATCATCTGCCCGTTCCGTGGCGAGTACTACCTGCTGCCCAAGCAGCACAACCAGATCGTCAACCACCTGATCTACCCGATCCCGGACCCGTCCATGCCGTTCCTCGGCGTACACCTGACCCGGATGATCGATGGCACCGTCACTGTCGGGCCGAACGCGGTGCTGGCGATGAAGCGCGAAGGCTATCGCAAGACCGACATTTCGATTCCCGACCTGTTCGAAACCCTGACGACCCCGGGCATCCTCAAGGTACTGATGAAGAACCTGCGCCCGGGCCTGATCGAGATGAAGAACTCGATGTTCAAGGGTGGCTACCTGAAAGAAGTACAGAAGTACTGCCCAAGCATCGTCAAGAGCGACCTTACCGCCTACCCGGCCGGTGTGCGCGCGCAGGCCGTTTCGCTGGATGGCAAGTTGATCGACGACTTCCTGTTCGTGAACACCAAACGCAGCATCAGCGTGTGTAACGCGCCTTCTCCTGCCGCGACCTCGGCCATCCCTATCGGCGCCCACATCGTCGACAAGGTACGCGAACAGCTTTCCAGTCAGGGCGCCAGCTTCGTCAAGCCCGCCAATACCGCCCGGCCTGCCGTGGCAGCGGCATCCGCCGCGACCAAGTAACGAGGAACTCAACGTGCAACTCAACGATTTGAAACTGTTTCGCCAACACGCTTACATCGACGGCGCCTGGGTAGAAGCCGACAACGGCCAGACCATCACGGTCACTAACCCGGCCACAGGCGAAACGATCGGCACCGTGCCGAAGATGGGCGCGGCCGAAACCCGTCGTGCCATCGAAGCCGCGGACCGCGCGCTGCCGGCCTGGCGTGCATTGACCGCCAAGGAACGTGCGGTCAAGCTGCGTAAATGGTTTGAATTGATGATGGCCAACCAGGAAGACCTGGCCCGTCTGATGACCCTGGAACAGGGTAAGCCACTGACCGAGTCGAAAGGCGAGATCGCCTATGCCGCATCGTTCCTGGAATGGTTCGGTGAAGAAGCCAAGCGCATCTACGGCGACATGATTCCTGGGCATCAGGTCGACAAGCGCCTGATGGTGCTCAAGCAGCCTATCGGTGTAACGGCAGCGATCACCCCGTGGAACTTCCCTTCGGCAATGATCACCCGCAAAGCCGGCCCGGCACTGGCCGCCGGTTGCACCATGGTGCTCAAGCCTGCTTCCCAGACCCCCTACTCGGCACTGGCACTGGCTGAACTGGCCGAGCGCGCCGGCATTCCAAAGGGCGTGTTCAGCGTTGTCACTGGCAGCGCGGGTGAAGTCGGCGGCGAGCTGACCGGCAACCCGATCGTACGCAAGGTAACCTTCACCGGCTCGACCGAAATCGGTCGCCAGCTGATGGTCGAATGCGCCAAGGACATCAAGAAAGTCTCCCTGGAGCT
>NZ_MBPN01000155.1 GCF_001695625.1 Pseudomonas defluvii | reverse complement strand
TGGAGTTTGCTTGGTATGACGATTATATGAAGGAGGATGCCCTTAGTGTCGCGTCGTTGTTTGCGAAGCGCCGCGAGCTCGATCATCTACTGGCCTTTTTCGAGGAGCGGCTTCCTCACCTGCCTCGTGTCTCTCGATCCATAGACCGGGCTGCTTGAAGGGGGGCAAGCTGGCCGCTTCCAAGGCTTTAGGCGATTGCCAAGGATGCAGGCACCGCGTACTCACGGGCATCTGCGCTGAAGCTATCGCAGGCAAGCCTGCTCCCACAGAAAAAATGCGGTGCTCTGCGCAGATAGCTGTGTGTTGGCTTGCCAACGATGCAGGCACCGCGTGCTCACGGTATCTGAGCTGAAGCCATCGCAGGCAAACCTGCGTCCCACAGCGAGCGCACAGCACGAAAAAATGGAACGTTGAGGGCGCAGTGTGGGTCAATGGGGCGATTGATCTCTTTGCAGTTGCGTTGTGCTGCCTGCCCGTTGCTCATTTAAACTAACGTGAGTTGATCACTGTTACCGCGCACATGGAACCTGCCGATGACTGTCGAGCAGTGACAGGAGACACCATGATATTTCCCGACTTGCGCGGCTTGCCGCTTCACCGTGTGCTGGTGAGAACGGTCCGCGAGTTTCTCAATGATGAGATGTCCACCTATGCGTCGGCACTGGCTTACCAGATGCTGTTTTCGCTGTTCCCCTTCCTGCTGTTCCTGATTGCATTGATCGGGTTCCTGCACCTGCCGGACTTTTTCTCCTGGTTGCGCTTGCAGTCTGAGCTGGTGCTGCCGCCGCAGGCACTGGAGCAGGTCAACCCGGTGATTGACCAGTTGCAGCAGTCCAAGGGTGGGTTGCTCTCGATTGGTATTGTTGTTGCGTTGTGGACGGCATCGGCGGGCGTACGGTTGATGATGAGTGCGATGAACGCGGCCTATGATGTGGTCGAGCAACGGCCTATCTGGAAGCGTTTTCCGCTGTCGATCATCTACACCGTGGGCATTGCCGGTATGTTGCTGGCTGCCGCTGCCTTCATGGTGCTCGGGCCGCAGGTGATGGCCTGGGTCGCGTCGCAGGTGGGGATGGAGGACTTCATCGTTACGCTCTGGATGGTGCTGCGCTGGCCGGCCATTGTCATTTTGTTGATGGTGGCGGTGGCATTGATCTATTACGTGATGCCAGATGTGAAGCAGAGATTCCGTCTGATCACACCGGGTTCGGTGTTGGCGGTAGTGGTATGGATCATTGCGTCTCTGGGCTTTGGTTATTACGTCAAGACCTTTGCCGATTACAACGCCATGTACGGCAGTATCGGTGCGATCATTGTGCTGTTGCTGTACTTCTATATCTCGGCGGCGGTGTTGCTGTTGGGCGCAGAGATGAACGCGGTGATCGACCATATGTGCGAGGAGATCAGCACCCTCGGCAAAAAGGCGTTTACCGATGACGATCATAGCCATGATAAAAAGCATGTTTCCGGACTTGGTCGCGATCATTCGCTCCAGCCTGAATCCGATCCCGAACGTTGAGTCGAATGCCCCATGATTCGTGAAATCCTGAAAATGGGCGATGAGCGCCTGTTGCGCATCGCACAACCGGTGCCAGCTTATCTGTATGGCAGCCTCGAGTTGGAGCAGTTGATTGCTGACATGTTCGAGACCATGCGCCATGTTGGCGGGGTCGGGCTGGCTGCACCTCAAATCGGTGTTGACCTGCAGTTGGTCATCTTTGGTTTCGAGCGCAGCGAGCGTTACCCGGATGCCGAGGCCGTGCCGCAGACCATCCTGCTCAACCCGGTGATCACACCGTTAGGCACTGAAGTCGAGGACGGTTGGGAAGGGTGCCTGTCGGTGCCGGGTCTGCGTGGTGTAGTACCGCGCTATACCCGTATTCGTTATGAAGGCGTTGACCCTCAGGGCATGCCGATTCAGCGAGTGGCTGAAGGCTTCCATGCCCGCGTGGTGCAGCATGAATGCGACCACCTGATCGGTCGGCTGTACCCTTCGCGCATTCACGACTTCGCCAAGTTCGGTTACACCGAGGTGTTGTTTCCAGGCTTGGTCGATCAGGACGATTGAGGCCGAACCATCGCCAGCAAGGCTTTGCTGCGTTGATAGCGCACCAGGCGGTCCGCCAGTGGGGCGGGCAACGTGTGGGCTGATGCAAAGCCCAGCCGAGCGTAGAACGCCTGCAGATCAGGATGACAGAACAACCAGACGCTGCCTTCCTCTTGGCGCGTTGCCGTTTCTATCAGGCCCCGGGCAATGCCCTGCGCACGCCATTCTGTGCCCACCAGTAATCCGGTCAACCAACTGCCACCGGGCACCGCCGTAAGGTTCAGCGCGGCGATGAGCTGTGGTGCGCGTGCAACCCAGTGTTGCCCGCCGGGAGCCGCACGCATCGATGAACCCTGGCTTTTGTAGAATTTATTCAGCAGTGGCTGCTCAAGGGCAGGCAGCAGGCAGTAGTGGATCTGAGGCACGATGGGTTTCCACGCAAGGCTCTATCTCGCGGTTTTACACCAGGGGTGTCGGCCCGTCGAGCCCTGTGCAAGGTGGTTATTGTTACGGAATCGGTAATAGTGAATGTACGGCTTCGGGATTTAACGACGGAAGTTGCGCTGTAAACTAAGCACATCCCAAACAAAATAGTTAATTGGGATCGGTACTTCGTGTTACATCAACCTGTGATGTAACAACTTCTCCCCGCCCATCCGGCGCATGAAGTGAATTTGTTTGTTTGATTGCTTTGCAGGCCAACTAACATGAAAAAATTACTTGCATTCGCCTTGATCGGTTTTTCTACATTTGCGCTGGCAGATGAAGTTGAAACGGCAGCCGCTCAACCTGTTGCCGAGCAGTATGATTACTCGCAAAACCTCGATATTGCCAAGGTAATCAGCCTGTCGACCCTGCCAAATGTGTGTGAAGTCGTGCCAGCAACCATGACTTATGAAGACCATCAGGGCCAGCGTCATACCATTGAATACCGCGCCATGGGTGACGGTTGCAGCAACGGTTAATAGGCATTGCCAGATGTTCTCAAGCCCCCGCAGCAGCGGGGGTTTTATTGTTAAGGGTATAAATAACTGCGTTGGTTATGTTGTGCAGGGTTCTTTAATCGGTTTTTGATTGAGCACATGTGCAATACGTTCCAGTGCCTGTTTGAGTACTGCCCGGTCGGTGGCCGCCGAAAGGCTCACCCGAATCGCGGGCAGATCCCCTTGTTTGACGGCAAAGACTTCTGCCGGCACCACATCCACGCCCTCGGCCCGACAGGCCGCCGCCATCACGGCACCAGGTCGCTGCCCGGTGAGCCAGAGATGGGGGGAGGGGGTGCTGTCATCCTGCAGTGCCGCGCCGAGGACCTTGCGCGCCAGGCGCCAACGCTGTGCGATTTCCTCGCGCTGCCAGGCCAGGCGCCGCTCGGCTGTACCGTCGGATAGCCAGCGGTTGGCAATCTGCACGCTGAGCGGCGATACAGGCCAATGGGTCGCCTGGGTATGTGGATCGATCCGTTGCAGCAGCTCAGTGTCGGCCGCAATCCAGCCCAGGCGCAGCCCAGCGCCGACGGTTTTCGACAGGCTGGTCACCAATACACCCTGTCGACCCAGCAAAGGGAAAAGCGGCGGGCTGTCGGTGAGTGCACCGTAGACATCATCTTCAATCAGCAACAATCCATGCTGCCTGACCACGGCGGCGATCTCGCGTTGCCGCTGCGGTGATGGACAACTGCCGGTCGGGTTATGCAGGGTGGGTGTCAGCACCACTACGCGGGCACCGGTGGCGCGGGCCATGCGTTCCAGGTCATCGGGGCGGATGCCGTGCTGATCCAGCGCAACGCCGTGCAAGGGCAGGCGCAACTGACGGCAGGCGGCCTTGATGCCGGGGGCGGTGAGGGCTTCGACCAGTACCGGGTCGCCCGCCTGACACAGCGACAACAGCAGACTGAACAGGCCTTGTTGGGCCCCCGCGCAGAGCAGCACCTGTTGCGGCGAAAGGCTCAGGCCACGGTTACGCAGCCAGGTGGCGCCAAGTGCGCGCCCCAGTAGAAGCTCATCGGCGGTCAGGTAGTGTTCCAGGCGCTGGGTCTGGTTGTTGTCTATCAACGTCTGTAGTGCGCGCTTGACGTCGTCGTTGTGTTGATTGACGGCCGGTACGTTGGTCGACAGGTCGATGCGGGCCGCTTTGCCCTGTTTCAGGCAGAACAGCGTGGCCTCCTTGCTTCCCGCCAGCACGTAGGTGCCCCGGCCAACTTCGCCACTGACCAGATGGCGGGCGGCGGCCTCGCGGTACGCCTGTTGGGTGGTGCTGGGGTTGAGGCCCAGTGCCCAGGCCAGGCGCCGTTGTGGCGGCAGACGATCACCTACCTTGAGTTCACCACACTCGATAGCCTCGGCAATGGCCTCGACCAAGGCCAGGTAGCGTGGCTGGGGGGTGTTGGGCAGGAGCGGTATCCACATGTATTGTCGGCCATGCAATATAAGGTTTTACCCATACAATGCGTGATGACTAAGATCGGGTCAAACCCTGACCCGAGAAGGTGATTGCCATGTTTGATTTACCTGCGCTGCGCGATGCTGTTCGTTTGATCCGCCCCAGCATTCCTGCCACGCCTCAGTATGCCTGGCCGCGTCTGGCCGAGCGCCTGGGTTGTGAGGTGTGGGTCAAGCATGAAAACCATGCCCCTACCGGTGCATTCAAGGTTCGGGGCGGCCTGCTTTATGTTCAGGCGCTGTTGGCGACTTCACCCGGTGTTCGGGGGCTGGTCACCGCCACGCGCGGTAACCATGGGCAGAGCCTGGCGCTGGCGGCACGTAATGCCGGGTTGCCGATCATTATTGTCGTCCCCGTGGGCAACTCGCGGGAAAAGAACGCAGCCATGCGGGCCCTGGGCGCCCAGTTGATCGAGTTCGGCCAGGATTTCGATCAGGCGCGCAGTGAGGCGGCCCGGTTGGCACGAGAACTGGGCTATGAGCTGGTACCGGCGTTTCATCCGGAACTGATCCGCGGCGTCGCCACCTATGCGTTGGAGCTGTTCGAGGGCGTTGACCAGCTGGATTGTATCTACGTGCCCATCGGTATGGGGTCGGGGATTTGTGGCCTGATTCGCACCCGTGATCTGCTGGGCTTGCGCACCGAGATCGTCGGTGTGGTGTCAACGCAGGCCGATGCCTTTGCTCAAAGCCTTGAGCAGGGTTGTATCGTCACCACCGAGAGCGCCGATACCTTTGCCGATGGCATGGCTTGCCGTATGCCGCAGCCTGAAGCGTTTGAAATTGTGCGTGCGGGGGCTGCACGGATTGTGCGGGTCAGCGACGAGGAAATCGCCGAGGCGATGCGGGTTTTTCATGAGGACACGCACAATACTGCGGAAGGCGCTGGAGCTGCAGGCCTTGCGGCGTTGGTGCAGGAGCGTGAGCGGCAGCAGGGGCGCAAGGTTGCCGTGATTCTCAGTGGGGCGAATGTCGACCGTGAACGCTATGCCCAGGTGCTGGCGGGTTGAGTTGCCGTCTCTGAAGCGCTTGTGACCAGGCAATTTTTTCCAATACGCAGCGGATGCAACAGGGTTTAATGAGCGCCTGTTTGCAATACCTGTAATGGACGGTTCATGCCTTTTTCCAATGGATTTCTTCTGAGTTTGTCACTGTGTCTGGATATCGGTGTGGCCAACATCGCCATGATCACTCTGGCCATGCGTCGCGGTTTTTTTCAGGGCTTCTGGCTGGGTTTGGGAACCTGTATCGGCGATCTGCTTTATGCCGTGGCCGCGCTGGCGGGAATGACGGTACTGTTGCAGTACACGGCAGTACGTTGGGTGTTGTGGGTGGGGGGATCGCTGCTGCTGGTGTGGTTCGCTGTAAGGATGCTGGTCACTGCCTTACGGGGGGATGCGCACTTGAACACCAGTGATGAGGTGGTCGTGGAGTCACCGTGGCGTGAGTTCATGCGCGGTGTTTTCCTGGCCATGTCCTCACCTAGCGCGATTCTCTGGTTCGCTGCGGTAGGCGGTGTACTCATCTCGCGCTCTGGCGGCGGCAGCCTGCTGGAGGCTGGCGTGTTCCTGGCCGGCTTCTTCGCTGCCGGGGTGCTCTGGAGCCTCTCGTTGTGCCTGGTCGCCAGCCACGGCGGGCGTTTGCTTGGCGACCGTTTACTGACCTGGTCGTACCTGGCGTCGGCAGGGATCTTCTGCTATTTCGCGGTGTACGTGATCGTTTCCGGTTACCGCGAGTTTATCCTGGCGGTGCCCGCAACCGCCCTGTGAGCCATCCAGTAAGTGTGGGGTGTCAGGCCTTGCGTCCGGCGAAAGGCGTTGATGAAGTGGCTTTGATCATAGAAACCCAAGGTTGCCGCCACCTCTTGTGGATGCAGGCCGCCGCGTAGATGCCGACGTGCCTCGCTCAGGCGCAGTTGCATGTGATACTGCAGTGGTGCCAGCCCGGTGGCCTTTTTGAAGCAGCGTACAAAATGGTACTTGCTCAAGCGAGCTATGCGGGCCAGTTCATTCAGCTCCAGGCGTCGCCACAGGTGTTCACGCATGAACTGTACGGTGTGCAGGACTGCACTGCGTTGTTCGCCGGGTGTGCTCGAAGGCTGTTCAAGCAATTGGTTTAGCAGGTTGATCAGCGCCTCTTCGTCCTCCTCTGGTGATTGCGCACGTACGCGCGCGAAGTCGACGATGGCCTGGAACAGCCCAGGGTGTTGCAGTACCCCTTGGTCGAAGCTCGGGCAGCCGTTGGGGTGATCAAGGTTGTTCTCGGCAATGACGCGCGCCAGGGCTTGGGGCGACAGGTGCAGGCTGATGTACTCGACCCCGCTTGGGCCGAACGCCGAACCCTGGACGGCCAGCGGGTTGTACACCGTCACTTGGCCGGGATTGACGTCCAGGCTACGACCATCTAGCCAGATGTGCTCATCGCCTTGAAGGTTGGCGCTCAGCACATACTCATCGTGGGTATGTCGTGGAAAACTGGCCGCCTGGGCCTTGACCCAAGAGGCCTCGACCAGGCCGCAGGCATGCAGGTGTTCGGTGATCAGGGCCATGGCTGGTTTCCCGGAACGGACAATGCGGCTACGCTAGCCCAGAGGCATGGCCCGGTGCAATGAGGGCAGTGGCCATGACGTGCAATGCTCAACCTGTATGGAGGCACAGCTATGTCGACCCTGAAGGACGCCGGGTTTGCACCGGCGCGTTATGAAAATGGCCGTGCGTTCACCATTGCCGGGCTTGGCGAGCGTTACACCCAGCAGACCCTGCAGGGCATTCCGGTACTCTGGCAACGCTTTGCCCACCATATCGGCAAGGTGCCGGGGCAGGTCGGTCACGACACCTATGGCCTATGCTGCAATCCTGATGGTCAGGGTGGTTTCGAGTACATCGCCGGGGTCGAAGTGACGAGTACCGAGGCGCTGGCGCAGACGTTCCGCTGGTACGCCTTGGCGCCACAGCACTATGCCGTATTTGAGCACCGGGGGGCGATATCCGCTATTGGCCAGACGTTCGAGCGGATCTGGAAGGAGTGGTTGCCAGGTTCGGGTGAGCAGGCCGCCGATGCGCCGGAGTTCGAGCGTTACAGTGCTGATTACGATCCGGGCAGCGATAACAATGTGGTTGAAATCTGGCTGCCACTGAAAGCCCGGTAGTCGAAGCGTTCTGGGAGGCATTTTCGCTGCATGGGCTGCGTGTACATCAGCCTGTTCAGTGCGTGAGTTTCAACCTTGGTCGCTGAGGAGAACAACACGATGAGCCCTCTAACGCCTGATCCGGGCAGAGTGGCTTTGGCTTACCGATGCCTTCGGGCCGGGGTGGGTGCCATCGACCAAGGCCTTCATGACGACCGTGGTGACGTTCGAGGAGTTCCACGGCAAGACGCTCTATACCGCCCGTGCCTGGCACTGGAATGCTGCAGATTGCCAGGCCCATGATGACATGGGTTTTCATCGCGGCTGGGGGGAAAGTGTCGAGCGCTTGGTGGCGCTTGTTACCGATCAGATGCCGGATTGACACCAACTGCCTGGACGGCGCTTTTGCGTGCGCCGTCCAGGCCAGTAGTCTGGGCT
>NZ_MBPN01000154.1 GCF_001695625.1 Pseudomonas defluvii | reverse complement strand
GGCCTGCAACAGGCTGCCTTCGTGAAGCTGGAACACGCGGCCTCTCTAAAAGGCCTTTTAAAGCCTTTTAAGGGTAAGGGGGATCTTGAGGCCTGGGCCAGCCAGTGCTTCGCCATGCGCGACGAGTTGATTGGCTTGGCTCAGCGGCAGGTGCTGCAACAGGCAGTCGGGCATCCCTTCCACCTGCTGCCCGTGGAGTTGGCCCAACAAACCACTGGCGCAGGAACGGCGTTTTTGCGCTGGCGCAAGCACGACCGCTCAGCCATGGGCGTAGCCCTGTGGCAGGAATTGATGGCGAGCACCGGCACGCCGGTCAACTTACTGGCCGAGCTGCACGCGATCGAGCTTCAGCGCATCACGCTGAACATGCAGATCAGCCTGTTGCACACCCTGGGCAGGCAGGCCCAGGAATGCGCCAGCAAGGCGGCTGTGGCGGAAGACGCCTACCTGCGCCGGCTCAAGTCCATCCCACCTGGAATGCGTGATCGGTGATGGCACCGGACACCCCAGCACACACCCGACGCCGACGCGGCACGGGTATTTCAACCACCATGGAGATTGCAACATGAGCACGCACTTTTGGGGCGAAGGCAACATTGGCTCCCCGCCCGAATACCGGGAGTTCCCCAACGGCAACGACGAGCCGCGGCGCTTGCTGCGGCTGAACGTGTATTTCGACAACCCCGTTCCCACCAAAGGCGGCGACTTCGAGGATCGCGGCGGCTTCTGGGCGCCCGTGGAAATCTGGCACCGCGACGCCGCGCACTGGAAAAGCCTCTACCAGAAAGGCATGCGCATCCTGGTCGTCGGCCGCATGGAGCGCGAGCCCTGGACGGACAACGAAGATCAGCCGCGCGAAACCTGGCAGATCAACGCGCGCAGCGTCGGCATCCTGCCGTTTCGCATCGAGTCCGTGACCCTCAGCCCGAAGCCGCAGGATGCGGAGGCAAAGCCCCAGGCCGCCCAGGAACCGGCTGCGCCAAAAGAGCCGCGGCGTAGGAAGTGACCCGGCATGGGTCGGCCACTGTTCGCCGCTCCATGCACCCGCGAGCTATCCCCAGGGGATAGCTCCATCTACGTCCACCGGATTCCACGTGCTCCCGAAAATCGCGGCTCCCGGCCCGCACACCCCGGCTGCATACCATCTCCGCCCCAGCCATTCCATCCCGTGAAAGTGGTCGCCACCGCTTGCGACTTGTTTGCTGTTGCCCCTGGTGGGGACCGGCATCCTCGATTCCAGCAACTCAATGAACCACGGAAATCGGATGGACGGATATGCGGCTGTTCTTGTGCGAGAAGCCCTCCCAGGGCAAGGATATTGGTCGGATTCTCGGCGCGACACAGCGCGGTGAAGGCTGCCTCAACGGCTCCGGCGTCACGATTACCTGGTGCATCGGCCATCTCGTAGAAGCGGCAGCACCCGAGGTCTATGACGCGGCGCTCAAGCGCTGGTCGCTGGAGCAGTTGCCCATCATTCCCCAGCAGTGGCGGGTCGAGGTCAAACCCAAGACCGCCACGCAATTCAAGGTCGTCAAGGCGCTTCTGGCGAAGGCGACCCATCTCGTCATCGCCACCGATGCCGACCGCGAGGGCGAGCTGATCGCCCGCGAGATCATCGACCTGTGCGGCTACCGTGGCCCCATCGAGCGCTTGTGGCTGTCGGCGCTCAACGATGCGTCGATCCGCACTGCGCTCGGCAAGCTGCGACCATCATCCGATACGCTGCCGATGTACTACTCGGCGCTGGCGCGTTCGCGGGCAGACTGGCTCGTCGGCATGAACCTCAGCCGTCTGTTCACGCTGCTCGGGCGGCAGGCGGGCTACGACGGCGTGCTGTCGGTCGGACGTGTCCAGACCCCGACCCTGAAGCTGGTCGTTGATCGCGACCGCGAAATCGCGGCTTTCAAGTCGGCGCCGTTCTGGGCCATCGACGTGTCTTTGTCCACAGAGGGTCAGGCTTTCTCCGCGCAGTGGGTTGCGCCCGACGGCTGCACCGACGACGCCGGTCGTTGCCTGCAACAGCCGGTCGCCCAGCAGGCGGCGCAGCAGATTCGCGCTGCGGGCAGCGCCCAGGTGGTGTCGGTCGAGACCGAGCGCGTGCGCGAAGGCCCGCCCCTGCTGTTCGACCTGGGGACGCTTCAGGAGGTCTGTTCCAGGCAGCTCGGGCTGGACGTACAGGAGACATTGCAGATAGCCCAGGCCCTGTACGAGACGCACAAGGCCACAACCTACCCGCGCTCGGACTCCGGCTACCTGCCCGAAAGCATGTTCGCCGAGGTGCCCACCGTCCTGGACAGCCTGCTCAAGACCGACCCGTCGCTGCGCCCGATCATGGGTCAGCTCGACCGCACCCAGCGTTCGCGTGCATGGAACGACGGCAAGGTCACAGCGCACCACGGCATCATCCCGACGCTCGAACCGGCGAATCTTTCCGTCATGAGCGAGAAGGAACGGGCCGTGTACCGGCTAATCCGGGCGCATTACCTGGCCCAGTTCCTCCCTCACCACGAGTTCGACCGCACCGTGGCCGAGCTTTCCTGCGGCCAGCAGAAGCTGGTGGCTACGGGCAAGCAGGTCGTCGTCAAGGGCTGGCGCCTGGTGCTGGACGAGCCCGAACGTGAAGGCAGCGCTGATGAGGACGCCGACGCCTCTGCACGCAGCCAGGTGCTACCCGCGTTGCGCGAAGCGATGGCATGTCAGATCGCTGGGGCCGACATCAAGGCACTCAAAACGATGCCACCCAAGCCCTATACGCAGGGCGAACTGGTCAAGGCGATGAAGGGTGTTGCGCGTTTCGTGACCGACCCGCGCCTGAAGCAGAAGCTGAAGGACACGACGGGCATCGGCACCGAGGCGACGCGGGCCAACATCATCAGCGGGTTGATCACTCGCGGCTACATCGTGAAAAAGGGACGCTCCATCCGTGCATCGGATGCGGCGTTCACGCTGATCGATGCCGTGCCTGCGGCGATTGCTGACCCCGGCACCACCGCCGTGTGGGAACAGGCACTCGACATGATCGAGGCTGGTCAGCTCACGCTGGACGTGTTCATTGGCAAGCAGGCCGCCTGGATTTCGCAGTTGATCGCGCAGTACGGCAGCATGTCCCTGTCCATCAAGCTTGCCCATGGACCAGCATGCCCGCAGTGCGGCGCATCGACGCGCCAACGCACCGGCAAGAGCGGTCCATTCTGGTCGTGCAGTCGCTACCCCGACTGCAAAGGCACGCTGCCGGTCGAATCTGGTCCGCCCAAGCGTGGCGCTTCGCGCTCGCGTAGCAGCGGCCGCAAAGGCGCCTAACCGACTCCGTTTCCCGTGGGCCGCACCCTGTTTCAAAGGCGTGGCCCGTGTCCCGCACGCCCCTGCGGGTCGCCCAGCGCGCAACGCCTTCTTGTCCGTGTGCGCGTCCCGTCGAGCCGTCCCCGGCTGCGGGACCTGAAGGTAGTTTTTCCGCGAACCGCCTCCCGCGTGTTCTGCTGGTCTGTGTTTCTCCCGCCCACTGCGAAGTGGTCCCCCGATGGCTTGCCTGGCAGCGCGAGCCACCCGGAGACCCTTTGTGGTCAGCGGTATTCAGTGCCGGTGCCCACCGGCGCAAAAACGGGCTCCCTTTGTGCGCGGATGTGCGCCAGACGATGCCGGCCCCAGCCACGACATGGGCCGGGTGTGATTGCTGATGAGCAGACGGTTCGAGCGACGACCGGGCCTGCAACAGCCCACGGGTGGTTATTTCCTCCCGAGCCGAAGGTCAGCGAGCCTTCGGCTCCTTTGTCTCGTCGATCAACGTTCCGACCCAAGGGCCGGCCACAGCAACAGGAAACCGACGCATGCAACAACCGGAGAAAGTACGAGCCGCGTTCGAGCGCGACCTTGGCAACAAGGTGCTGTTCATCAAGGACGGCAAGCTGCTGTTTATCGATGGCATCAACCTCAAGGCCATCGCCGACCGTAAGGCGTATTTCGCTTCGCTGCGTGCGCGGCAAACGCAACCCATTGTGGTCCTGGCCGAACTGGGACAGGACGAGGCATTCGCCCTGTGGAAGCAGTATGTCCTGGGCGACAAGACCGAGTGAGCCAACGCACCCACGCCCCCCCTGACAGCCCGCACTCGATGCGGGTTTTCTGTCTCCGCGCCATCAATCCGGGCTGGGCCGATTGCCGTTTTCCAACTGACGCAGCGAGGCTCCCGGACGAAGCTGCCCGCATGTTCGCTGATTCGACTTGATGGTGAACTACAGCGGCTGGTGAGCCCGTTTCGGGCACACCCCCGTCTTTTCGTTCCCCACGAGGGACACATGCGCTCATAAGGCCATGTCCCTCAATTTTTCTTCCCCATCGCCCGGCGCCAACGGCCCTGGGCTATTCCCTGCGGATGCCATCGTCCGCAGGGGCTGGCTCCGCTCTTCTCGAAAGGAGCCAGCATGGCAAACAACTACTACGAAGGCACGGGCGTTCTCGTGCTCGACCGCGTTACTCCCGTCATCAAGGCACTGTTCGATGCCTTCGCGCTCGACGAAAACCATCCCGGCAATGGGCAGGCCTACATCGCCCAGATCGCCGAGACCAATGATCCACGCTGGACAGATGTGCTGGACGGTCTGGAAAACCTGGCCACACAACTCGGAATCCCCATGCCCGACGACGAAGAGTTGTCGATTCCGCCTCTGCTTGAACGGCTGGCCGCGCACTTCGGTGCTGACCAGGACGGGGAGCTGGAGAACCTGATAGAGCACCACCACTTCGAGGACAGCGCGGACCTGGAAGCCCTGCTTCTGATCGCTACCCGCTTCGATGATGGCCATAACCTGACCGCCATACAGTTTGAGGGCTGCTGGTATTGCAGCAAGCCAAGGCTATTCGAGTTCGGCGGCAACGGCTGCTACCTGAGCCGCGAGGTCCAGGTCTTCAGAACGTCCTCGCAGGCGCTTCAACTCGGCGATCAACTGCGCAACACCATCCTGGCCGCCGACATCGAAGAGGCCTCAGCGTTGATCGCGCTGGAGGCCGCCAACCTGCTTGCCGGCATCACCGATGAGCAATTTCGCCTAAATGTGCGCCATCGCATCGCCGAACGGCTGGCTCAGACGTCAACGATCAGCGCCGACTGACGCATTTTCCACTTTCAACCCACCGGGTCCAATTCCCGGTGGCGGGGATTGGCTCCATTATTCAAATCTGGAGAGTTCCCATGTCCCTGAAACCCAATCCCTTTCTCCGCGGATACTGGAATCTGAAAATCGTCCGCACGCTGTGCATCAGCTACGAGGATGGAAGCCCGCATGTCTGGCGAATCATCCACCCGAGCCAAAAGCACCTTTCCGACGAGGAAATGATTTCATCCTCGTGCATCGTCACCAGCGATTTCGCCGTAGTCAGGAATGGTCCCGAACCCGTGAGTGCCGAGGTACTGGCCGAATGCGATGCCGGAGAAGGTGTCAGCGGCGAAGGCGTAATCGGCGCCGTGGTCTATGCCATCCATGGCGATGACTTCGACGGCCGCCCCATCCACGTCGGCGACGCCTATTCGGCAGAGGCAGCGCGGGAGGTCGTACAGCGCCTGAGTTTCGAGACCGGCTATTACAGCCGGTGCTGGGAAATCAGCAGCGCGCACATAAGCGAGGAAACCAGCCAATACCTCGCCAACCTGGCAGACCTCGCCACGCCGGAGGCCTTCCTGTTCATCGCGTTCCGGGTTCCGTACAGCCCGGCGATCGGCATCAAGCTGATCTCCACCCCCTGGACGGACAAGAACCTGGACCACGCCGAGGGCATCAGTGCGGAGCAGCTTCGCCAGGAGCACCGAAGCAAGGGTATGCCGGATGACCTGGCGAACGTCATTGAACTGGCTGGCCAGGCCGATGTGCGCATCCTGATTCTCGACGCCGACGCACCCGTGCTGTTGGGCCTGCCGTTGGCCGAATCCTAGCAGCCGCTCGACGCAACATCCTTCCTCTTTGTTCTCCCCCATACCGGCCCGTCTCCCTCCCGGAACCGGGCTGATCCATTTTCATAGGAGCAACCTCATGTTCCCCGACCTCATCTCGCGCACGCCAGACTTCGAGCACCAGCTCGGCGCCTGCGTCAATGCCATGGGCCAGGACGACGCCATCGGCCAGATCCTGGTATTCGAGCGCATGAGCGGCACGCTGCACATGCGCCATATCGCCAGCGCCGACCTGGTGGACACCGACATTGACGACTACGAAATGGTCGTCTTCGACGGTGGCAACACCAGCGGCGATACATGGAAGCATGTCTTCTTCCCACGTCAGCGCGAGCACTACTTCGTGTACGAAGCCTGACCCAACCAAGCCCCTTTCGAGGGGCTTTTTCTTGTCCGCAGCGCAGGAAAGCGGGTGCGACGCTGTGCGATTTCTTGCGGGCAGGCCGCCCATTCCAGAGCCATCCTTGCTCCATGTTCGTCGGCGTTGCCGACACATGCCCTGGCAGCCGAGACCTTCAAGGCTGCAAGTGCGGGAAACCGTGCTGGTCGTTTCTTCCTATGGACGTACCCCGTCCGTTCACGCCACCCACAAGGGACCTCTCCCTTGCGGGCGGGGAATCCCTTGTTCTTCCTCAAGGAGATTCCCATGGACCGTTCCCTCATCAAATCCATGATGCCTTCGCTTGTCGCGGGCCATATGCCTCGCAACGTGCGTTCGTTCAAATACCGCGTATTCGATGATCAGCCGCAGTCCTCGACGTTGGGCTTCGCCATCGACCCTCAGCCCTTCAACGGCAAGGTGGTCTCCGCGACCGACGATGCCATCGTCGTCAAGCTCAAGCCTTCCGAGTTCGCCGTGCTCGATCCCAACCTGGTGACCACCGTTCCCAGCGAGGGCGCCAAGGTCCATGTCCAACCCTACGCCCGGCGACGTTTCGACGGGCTGCGCGCGGACACCCCGGAAGTCGTCACCGAGAAGACTTCGGATGGCACGCCTTACACCATCACGAGGCATATCCTTGGCAAAGCACCCGCCAAGCTGCCAATTCCCGAGCCGCAGTGCATGGAGCTGGGCCAACTCATCGAGCAGTTGGAGGAGATGCCCGCGCCCGACGGGTTCCGGTGCATCACCCACATGCTGGTCGATGCAGGTGCCCGCGACTTCGCCTGGGTCGATCCCAAGCCCTCCAAGATCATCGAGACCCCGCCGGCGATCAGCTTCACGGTCTCAACCACCAAGTTCGAGGGTCAGGTGACGATCCTCTACGACCGTGGCGGCGACACCTACGTGGTGGAGCTGCACCGCGACGGTGAGTTGATCGATAGGCACGACGAGGTGTATTTCGACATGCTCGGTGAAGTGCTGGAGCGGCTCATCGACGACGGGCGCTGGCGCCTGATCGGCGTGAGCGTGATCGACGCCAAAGCCTCTCG
>NZ_MBPN01000153.1 GCF_001695625.1 Pseudomonas defluvii | reverse complement strand
TAGGAGCCGGGCTTACCCGCGATGGCGTCGGTGTGGTGCCAGCAAATTCGCGGTGTCTGTATCGCAGGCAAGCCAGCTCCAACAGGGCTGTAGCTCATTTTGTAGGAGCCGGGCTTGCCCGCGATGGCGTCGGTGTGGTACCAGCAAGTTCGCGGTATTTCTATCGCAGGCAAGCCAGCTCCAACAGGGCTGTAGCTCATTTTGTAGGAGCCGGGCTTGCCCGCGATGGCGTCGGCGCGGTACCAGTGAGTTCGCGGCGTTTGTATCGCAGGCAAGCCAGCGCCAACAGGGCTGTAGCTCATCTTGTGGGTGCCGGGCTTGCCCGCGATGACCTCGGCGTGGTGTCAGTGAGTTCGCGGTATTTGTATCGCATGCCTGCAGTTCATCTTGTAGGAGCGGGCTTGCCCGCGATGACGTAGGCGCGGTACCAGTGAGTTCGCGGCGTTTGTATCGCAGGCAAGCCAGCGCCAACAGGGCTGTAGCTCATCTTGTAGGAGCCGGGCTTGCCCGCGATGGCGTCGGCGCGGTACCAGTGATTTCGCGGCGCTTGTATCGCAGGCAAGCCAGCTCCTACAGGGTTGCAGTTCATTTTGTTGTAGGAAAGCGCCGAAAATGCGCCGCCGTGACAGGGCACTCTGGCTGCCGGGTGGTCCTAGGACATATCCTACGAATTCTGTCGTTTCAGGGATGATTGCTCCCCGGGAAACTCGCCACTAGGCTCGGTAGGTCGCTGACACATCAGCGATCGGGTTTGGCGACCCGGCATCGTGGAGCAACTCTGCCTCATCTTTATGGCAGCTGTGCGCGGGAGGGCTCAGGCCCTGCCGGGTTGCTCCGTGTTCCGGTTCGCCAACCTGCGTACAGCTGCCACCCTATGCGTTTGGCGACCATTACGTGGCGGCTTCATTCATCACGGAGCTACGTAATGAAAAAAATCGTTCCCGATCCACCCGAATTCCACGAACTCAAAACTACCGACAAACCATTCGGCCTGTGCGATGCCGGGCACCCTCAGCTCTTTGCGGTGCGCTCGGGCATCAGTGTCGAAGACGCACTGGTGCATGCCTCGCTGTACCTGAAGTGCGCCAGCCAGACCGGCCCGCTCATGGTTGAGTATTGCAAGGAGCCGGGCCGTGGTTTTGCCCAATCGACCCTGCATTCAGTGGAAATGGCCAAAGGCATCATCGATTCGCTGCTCGACAGCCTGGAAAGCCGCTACACGCAGCCCTCCTGAGGCCTTACGGTCGAGCCGCCAGCATGAATGCTTATTTGACCTCGGTGTCGAACTGATCCTTCATGTACTTGATTTCGGTGCGCCCGTGCGGTGCCGGCAAGCCGTCCTCACCAAGGTTGACGAAGACCATCTTGTCGACGGTGAGGATGCTCTTGCGGGTAATCTTGTTGCGCACTTCACACTTGAGGGTAATGGAGGTGCGGCCAAACTCGGTCGCGGTGATACCCAGCTCGATGATGTCGCCCTGGCGCGAAGCACTGACGAAGTTGATCTCCGACATGTACTTGGTCACCACACGCTGGTTGCCCAACTGGACGATAGCGTAGATCGCCGCTTCCTCGTCGATCCAGCGCAGCAGGCTGCCGCCGAACAGGGTGCCGTTAGGGTTGAGATCTTCAGGCTTTACCCATTTGCGAGTGTGGAAATTCATCTGTACTCCTGACCTTGCTTACCAATCGATGCCGCTAATCATGGCAGAGCCAGCGCACCGGCTCCATTTAACCTCGACTATGGTCTCGATTAATCGACAGAAAGCCTTGGGTAGGAGCCTCGGCATGGCTATAATCGCCATCGTTTCATAACGGTCATCTGCACTTGATACCGTTCCCGCCACCCATCCGAGGGGCGCTGCAGCAGGTTCATCCTGTCAGGCTCGGATGGGGCGTTGTCCTGCAAGGCTTGCCTGCAGACACTAAAACGCACAACGGCGCCCATTCGCACCTTACGAATGGAGGCTCTCAATGAGCGCTGTAAACACGCCTGCAGGTTTTACCGATTTTAAAGTTGCTGACATCTCCCTGGCCGCCTGGGGCCGCCGCGAGGTAATCATCGCCGAATCGGAAATGCCTGCACTGATGGGCCTGCGCCGCAAGTACCTGGAAGAGCAACCGCTCAAAGGTGCCAAGATTCTCGGCTGCATCCACATGACCATTCAGACTGCCGTGCTGATCGAAACCCTGGTTGCCCTGGGTGCCGAGGTACGCTGGTCGTCCTGCAACATTTTCTCCACTCAGGACCAGGCTGCCGCTGCCATCGCTGCTGCCGGCATCCCTGTATTCGCCTGGAAAGGCGAGACTGAAGAAGAGTACGAGTGGTGCATCGAGCAGACCATCCTCAAGGACGGTCAGCCATGGGACGCCAACATGGTGCTGGACGACGGTGGTGACCTGACCGAAATCCTGCACAAGAAATACCCGGCCATGCTGGAAAAAATCCACGGTGTGACCGAAGAAACCACCACCGGCGTACACCGCCTGCTCGACATGCTGGCCAAGGGCGAACTGAAAGTCCCGGCCATCAACGTCAACGACTCGGTCACCAAGAGCAAGAACGACAACAAGTACGGCTGCCGTCACAGCCTGAACGATGCGATCAAGCGCGGCACCGACCACCTGCTGTCGGGCAAGCAAGCCCTGGTAATCGGCTACGGTGACGTGGGCAAGGGTTCGGCTCAGTCCCTGCGTCAGGAAGGCATGATCGTCAAGGTCACCGAAGTCGACCCGATCTGCGCCATGCAAGCCTGCATGGACGGTTTCGAACTGGTTTCGCCATTCAAGGGCGGCATCAACACCGGCACCGAAGCCTGCATCGACAGCGACCTGCTGGGCAAGATCGACCTGATCGTTACCACCACCGGTAACGTCAACGTCTGCGACGCCAACATGCTCAAGGCCCTGAAGAAGCGCGCCGTGGTGTGCAACATCGGCCACTTCGATAACGAAATCGATACCGCGTTCATGCGCAAGAACTGGGCATGGGAAGAGGTCAAGCCGCAGGTGCACAAGGTACACCGCACCGGCCACGGCGACTTCGACCCACAGAACGACGACTACCTGATCCTGCTGGCCGAAGGCCGCCTGGTAAACCTGGGCAACGCCACCGGTCACCCAAGCCGCATCATGGACGGTTCGTTCGCCAACCAGGTCCTGGCCCAGATCTTCCTGTTCGAACAGCAGTTCGCCAACCTGTCGCCAGCCGAGAAAGCCGAGCGCCTGACCGTTGAAGTGCTGCCGAAGAAGCTCGACGAAGAAGTAGCCCTGGAAATGGTCCGCGGCTTCGGCGGTGTGGTCACTCAACTGACCCAGCAGCAGGCCGAGTACATCGGCGTGTCCGTCGAAGGTCCGTTCAAGCCACACGCCTATCGCTACTGATGGGCCAAAGCCGGTGCCGCTCTCAAGCGTCACCGGCTTTTTCTTGAGCCGCACCGTTTGGGCGGCTTGCTTGATCGGTTTACCAGGATTTCGCCATGTCTCAGGAACGTCGCTACAGCTTCGAGTTCTTCCCGACCAAGACCGATGCTGGACATGAAAAACTGCTCGCCACTGCCCGTCAGCTGGCTACCTACAACCCAGACTTTTTCTCCTGCACCTACGGTGCCGGTGGCTCGACCCGCGACCGCACGCTCAACACCGTGCTGCAACTGGAGAGCGAAGTAAAAATCCCTGCCGCCCCGCACTTGTCGTGCGTTGGCGACAGCACCAACGACCTGCGCACCCTGCTCGCCCAATACAAGGCTGCGGGCATCAAGCGCATCGTTGCCCTGCGCGGCGACCTGCCGTCCGGCATGGGCATGGCCAGCGGCGAGTTGCGTCACGCCAATGACCTGGTTGAGTTCATTCGCAAGGAAAGTGGCGATCACTTCCACATCGAAGTCGCTGCTTACCCTGAAATGCACCCGCAAGCGCGCAACTTCGAGGACGACCTCGCCAACTTTGCACGCAAGGTCCAGGCGGGTGCGGACAGCGCCATCACCCAGTACTTCTTCAACGCCGACAGCTACTTCTACTTCGTCGAGCGCGTGCAGCAACTGGGCGTCGATATCCCTGTAGTGCCGGGCATCATGCCCATCACCAACTACAGCAAGCTGGCACGCTTCTCCGACGCCTGCGGCGCCGAGATTCCACGCTGGATCCGCAAGCAGCTGGAAGCCTATGGCGACGACGCGAAGAGCATCCAGGCCTTCGGCGAAGAAGTGATTACCCGCATGTGCGAGCAACTGCTGCAAGGCGGCGCACCGGGCCTGCACTTCTACACTCTGAACCAGGCCGAACCAAGCCTGGCAATCTGGAACAACCTCAAGCTGCCACGCTGACCGAAGCGGCGTTCGCGCCGCTTTCCAGTGCACTGCACGCTCGCGATTATTTGAACTTGAAGGTGCTCTAGCCTAGGCTAGGGCACCTTTGTGCTTTTCTCTATTGGACTATTGGACTGTCACCCTGCCTATGTCTCTAGCTTCTCAACGACCGCAACTGGTTTACCTGGTGTTCGGTGCCCCCACATACCACCAGGAAGCCCAGTTCAGTATTGCCAGCGCCTTGACCAATCTGCGCAAGACACCTGGCGAAGCTATTGATATACAGGTTTTCAGTGATGACCCTGAGCCATACCGTCACCTGCCCGTTACGGTCCACACACTGGATGCAGAAACCCGCACGCAGTGGAACCAGCCCCATGGTTATCATTTCCGCAGCAAACACGTCGTGCTGCGTCAGGTGCTGGAGCAGCATGAACTGGCGCTGCTGATCGACACCGATACGTTCTTCCATCGCTCTCCGATTGAACTGTTTCGACGCATAGCACCGGGTACCTTGCTGTGTAATGCCATAGGCGGCCACTACGGCGATGACCCCAAAGCGCCACTGTATGAGGCACTCGCCACGGTACTGCGCAGCCGCGATCTGGCAGACGACCAGATGCCGCTGCTGAACTCAGGGGTGATGGGCTTGCACTGCAGCGACGCAGCACTGCTTGATCGCTCGATCGCCTACATGGATGAGTTCTACCTGCAGGCCAAAGGCGCCTATACGCTGGAAGAGTTCTGCCTGGCAGTGGCGGCTTACCGCTCAATGAAGGTCAACGAATGCCCTGACCTGATCCATCACTATTGGAGCCGCAAGCAACTGTTCAGGGCCAAGATCCAGGCATGGCTGCGCAAGCACGGTGACGCACCACTCAGCCCTGAAGCCATGACCGACATACCGCATGTCAACGCAAAGCTGCCACGGCCACCCGCACTGCAACGCATGCTGTACAAGACCGTGAGCCTCGCACTGCCCGAACAGCAACGCCAGTTCCTCCGTGAACTGCTGTATGGCTGCTATGCCTACCCCAACGAGTTCGACCGCGCCTGCGGTTCAGCCTGGTGGGACAAGGCCCTGGAGAACGTCCAGGCGCGCCTTGGCCGAACATTGACCCGCGAACAGTTGATGAGCTGGCTGCAGCAACCGGCGCTGCGTCTGGCACTGGGCAAACAGCACCCAAGCGTTCAACAGCACCTGCTGCTGAAGCTGCAGGACTGAATCCAGACGCAGTCACCACTGGTCATCCTGAACCGGTCGTCGTACTCTGCCGACATGTTCGATTTCGCCCGTCTACTGACAGCGCTGTTTCTAGCTTGCCTGAGCACTTTCGCCCTGGGCGAAAAGCTGCGTATTGTTACCGACCCTTGGCCACCCTATGCCTACCAGGAAGGAGAGCAGATCAAGGGGATCGACTACGAGGTGACGGCCGAAGTCTTCAGGCGCCTGGGTGTCGAGGTGGAGTGGCAGTTCCTGCCCTGGAAGCGCTGCCTGAACATGCTGGAACAGGGACAGGCAGACGGCGTGCTGGATATTTTTCAGACCCGTCAGCGTGACAGCCTGCTGTTTTACCCCAGCGAACCGCTGTCGACCGTCGAGTTCGCGCTGTTCTATGCCAAGGCCCGCCCGTACGTGGTGAACAGCCTGGACGACCTCAAGGGGCTTACTGTCGGCACTTCGCCCGGCTACACCTACGACCCGACCTTCACGGAGTCAACCGCGTTCAACCGCGAGCCCGCCCCCAGCCACGAGGCCAACTTCGGCAAACTGCAACTTGGCCGTATTGACCTGCTGATCACTGATCGTCGGGTCGGCCGCTACCTGATTGCCACCCTGGGCCTGGAGCAGGAGGTCGGTGAGCTGCCCTTGGTCGTCAGCCAACAGCATCAGTACCTCGCCGTACGTCGAAATGTCGGCATGGACCTGCTGGCGCAACGCTTCGCAGCTGAGCTGCGGCGCTTCAAGAAGGAGCCTGCCTATGCCGCGCTGTCAGCCCGTTATGACAGTGCCGCAATAAAAAATCAGCCCGCCGTTGAGCAGCAGGAACGCAGCACTCACTGAATGCTCTGTTATACTCGGGCATTCCCGCCAGGCTTACGCCCGGACGCTCGACCTTGAAACAGCCATCCTGACCGGTAGAACCGCGCGTTTAGACACCCGTTCGCCGCTCCCGGATGCACATTGAAGGCCAAGCAGGACCGGACGCGATAGCATCTGCAGATGCCCGTCGCGCCAGGCAAGATCATCCCAATGGGCTCAGCCCCCACTAGAACAGGATTTCTCATGTCCTTTGCTTCCCTCGGTCTCTCCGAGGCTCTAGTCCGCGCTATCGAGGCTGCGGGCTATACCCAGCCCACTCCGGTGCAACAGCGGGCGATTCCCGCCGTGTTGCAAGGTCGCGACCTGATGGTGGCGGCGCAGACAGGTACTGGCAAAACCGGCGGTTTCGCGCTGCCAATCCTTGAACGCCTGTTTCCCGGCGGCCACCCCGACAAATCCCAGCGTCATGGCCCGCGCCAACCACGTGTTCTGGTGCTGACGCCAACCCGTGAACTGGCCGCACAGGTACACGACAGCTTCAAAACCTATGCCCGTGACCTGAATTTCATCAGCGCGTGCATCTTCGGTGGTGTTGGCATGAACCCGCAGGTGCAAGCCATGGCCCGCGGTGTCGATGTACTGGTGGCCTGCCCTGGCCGCCTGCTGGACCTCGCCGGTCAAGGCAGCGTCGACCTGTCGCACGTCGAAACCCTGGTGTTGGACGAAGCCGACCGCATGCTCGACATGGGCTTCATCCACGATGTGAAGAAGGTCCTGGCCCGTTTGCCGGCCAAGCGCCAGAACCTGCTGTTCTCGGCCACCTTCTCCAAAGACATCACCGACCTCGCCGACAAGCTCCTGCACAACCCGGAGCGTATCGAGGTCACCCCGCCGAACACTACCGTCGAGCGGATCGAGCAGCGGGTCTATCGCCTGCCGGCCGGCCACAAGCGTGCGCTGCTGGCCCACTTGATCACCGTCGGCGCCTGGGAACAGGTACTGGTCTTCACCCGCACCAAGCATGGCGCCAACCGCCTGGCCGAGTACCTGGAGAAGCACGGTCTGACCGCCGCCGCCATCCATGGCAACAAGAGCCAGAATGCCCGCACCAAAGCCTTGGCCGATTTCAAGGCCGGTACTGTACGGGTCATGGTTGCCACCGACATCGCCGCGCGCGGCCTGGACATCGATCAACTGCCTCACGTAGTCAACTTCGAGCTGCCGAACGTTGAAGAGGACTACGTACACCGCATCGGCCGTACCGGTCGTGCTGGTCGCTCGGGCGAGGCCATCTCGCTGGTCGCACCCGACGAAGAGAAACTGCTCAAGAGCATCGAGCGCGTTACCCGCCAGAAAATCGCCGACGGCGACCTGATGGGCTTTGATGCTTCGGCCATTGAGGCCGAGAAACCCGAAACCCGCGAGCGTCCACAAAACACCCCTCGCACTGGCCGTGGCCAGCGTGCCGATGGCACCAACACCGGCAGCGGTGGCCGCAAGGACAAGGGCAAGGATAAAGGCAAGGAAAAGGACAAGGCCGGCGAGAAGTCCGCTGAAAAGGCCGCTGGTGGACGCCAGGAACGCAAGCCACGCGACAAGAAACCGCGCCCGGCTCAAGCCGCTGGCCAATCGGCTATTCCTCCAGTACCCGCCAACCGCGATCCGGAAGAATTCCTGGACGACGAAGTCGATAATTTTGGCAACCGTGCCGACTACGTCAGCCCTTACCAGAACAAGGGCGGCCAGGGCCGCAACCGTCGCCCAGGCGCTCCAGCCAACAGCAACGGCGGGGCTGCCCAGCCACGCGGTGGCCAGGGCCGTAGCAACAACCCTCGTAGCGGTGGTGCAGCCAATGCAGGCGCCAACGGCGAGAAGCGTGGCGGTGCACGTAACGGCTCGGGCTCAGGCTCGGGTAGCCGTGACGGTCAGCCACGCCGTGACGGTGCCAACCGCAACCGTCGCCCTGTCCGCGAAGAGTCTTCGCGCCAGGAACCGGCCGTACGCAACCCTCGTGAAGGTCAGCAGCAACCGAAGATCATCCACAAGGAATCCAA
>NZ_MBPN01000152.1 GCF_001695625.1 Pseudomonas defluvii | reverse complement strand
GCCGACCAGCTGCAGTGGCAGTAAGCGACGCAGCTTAAACTCGCTGAAAAACTGTCTTGACCGATGGGTCCACTTTAGTTGGCAATGTGGATTAAATTAACTTGGCTGCACCCGGCGGTATTGCTAATTTGCTTTTATTGAGTGGGGTTTTAAGTGAGGCGTGTAAGTTGGGGTTGGGAGTAAATAAAGCTATATAGTTGGAACTAAGGAAGGTGGAAGTACGTTGCTCGGCATATCGCCATGCTGCTATGGGTTATATGGTTAAGACGTGGCGGCTGATTTGCATGTTTAAAGCATGGCTGTTTTCAGCACATTTACAATTTAGATTCGGGGAAAATAAATGGCTCACGACCGTGACCGCGTGACTTCATCCGATGAGATCGACCTAGTTGAACTGATCAAAGGCTTATGGCAACAGAAGGTGTTGATTGTGGCGACGGCGACCATGATTTTTTTCGCGACCCTTGCCTATGCCCTTTTGGCGAAGCCCGTCTACGAAGCCAAGATCTTCGTCCAGCCCCCCACGCAGAATGACATCGCACACGTTAACTATGGGCGTGGCGCAAACACCGGTTTGGCCATGCTCAGGGTCAGTGATATCTATGATGTTTACCTGAAGCACCTACAGTCCGAGTCGCTGCGCCGTAGCTTTTTTCAGAGCGCTTATCTACCCACGCTTACAGAAGACGAGCGCAAAGGTTCTCAGGATGCCCTGTACAGTCGCTTCAACAAGCTGCTGGTTGTAGCCGCAGTAAGCAAGGATATGCCGAAGCGTTTCTCCATCACAGCAAACCTTTACAGCCCGCAGCAGGCTGCTGAGTGGGTAACAAACTATGCCCAGCTCGCGGGTGATCTCGCCAAACGGGAAGTGCTCAAGAACATCAGGGGCGATGCCACTGTAAAGGCCAACGACCTGCAGCAGCGTATTAGAGCTGCCCGCGAAAGTTCTCGCGAGCAGCGTGAAGATGAGATTGTGCAATTGAAAGAGGCGCTTGATGTTGCCCGGTCCATTGGTCTGGAAGAGCCGCTGAGCATTTCTGGCAATCAGGTGTTTGCAGGTATGGGAGGAGCACAGACCTATATGCGCGGTAGCAAGGCGTTGGAGGCTGAAATTGCCACCTTGCAGGCGCGGCAGTCTGATGACCCTTTCATTGACAATCTGCGGCGAGAACAATCAGCCTTGGCGTTCTATCGTGACTTGGTGATTGATCCCGCGTGGGTTGCGGTTTATCGGCAGGATGGTGGGGTGGAGCTGCCTGACCAGCCGGTCAAGCCAAAGAAATTGCTAATTGTACTGCTTGGCTTGATTGTGGGTGTGGTGGTTGGCTTGGGATTGGCCTTGGTTCGCCACCTGTGCCGGCAACTGCTCATGTCTAAGCACTTTCCTGTTAGCGGGAGCTCGAATGAGAGTCGTTGCTAAAATGGTGCGGTTTGGCAGAAAATGTCACAACCCTGCCTTTCATCGTCTGCTGGCAGGGGGTTCTCAAGGGCTTAGCTGGTAGAGCACTTTTACATGGCCAAACTTCAAAAGGATGCTCAACCTTGGTCCGTGCCTGTGCTTTATAGTATTCGAACCAACATGTGGCTTTTTGATTAGGTGGCGCAGGCTACTTAGTGTTGTCTTCCTTTGTTACGCTCAATATAGTCTTTTAGCAAGGCAGCACTGAGCGCGAAAATTAATCCAAGCAGGCATGCAATACCGAAAACTATTAAAAATAACCCGCTATAGCGTAGTTCTTTTGTGCTGATTGGATTTAATTGTCGAGTGGCTGATGAGTTTGATGCGTTGTCAATCAATTGTAGTAAATCAATTTTGTTTGCGTTGTTCTCTGATAAGCTGTTCAAGATGCCGATAAATTCTCCCCTCTTTTCAAGGAGTATCTTTTGATGGCTATCAATGATTTTTCGTATTGTGTTATTCAGTCTCTCGGTTGACGCTTCAGCGCTCTCGGCTACGACCGATACCTCAATAATTCGTGTGTTTTTTATGGGCTTTATGACTGCGTCATCAGAGTAGCGATATGCTATCTCATCCGAGCTCTCGAGTTGCTGTTGCTGTTGCTGCACTTGTTGCTGCAGGAAGAATAATCGCTCGCCAACAATGATGCTGGCTTTGCTTTCAAATGTGGTAGGGCGGGTTATAGCATAGGCAAGCGCGATGGCTATTACCAAAATAAAAATCGTTGCAAATGTTTTTATCTGTCGCCGAAAAAAATTAACAATCTGAAAAAGGTCAAGTTCACTATCGTTGTAATTTTTAGTTCGCACGAATCAGTACCCAAGAATAAAATAGGAGAAGCAACGCAAATTGCCGCCAAAGAAATCATTGCCGATGCAGTGGGAATGCTCACTGCCAATGTTGGTCGTATTTTTTGCAAAAAAAAATGATCTTTTTTCAGCTGGTATCATTTCGGCCCCTTTCCCGCCCCTTCATCCCTTTTGCAATGTCAAAATCTTACAATACCAAAATAAATACGTGTAGTACATTTCTGAAAAATATCAGAGCTTTCCTCGATGATTTTGTCTGGAGCCTGTTCCCTTGATGCTTTCAGCTCCACGGTCGAAAATCGTTGTTCACTCTCGGAGATTCATGGTGCGTTCTTAACTACCGAGCAAGCGGATGCATTATGGAAGGACGTCTTCATGGTTCCGTGCGAACAGCGCCGCGAATTTGAGCCGAACTCCAAGCGTCGAATCGTAAGCTTGCAGTCCGTTACAGGTTGAGCATAAAGACCGTAGCTAAATGGCGCTCGTGGTCAACAACCAAGGACTCTCGAATGGGGCCTGCAACGCTGCGTAGTGCAAAGCTGATACTGAGACAGACAATGCTGCTGCAGAGGCATCTTCACGAGCACCCTCCCACAGTTGAGCTGCAGTGCCTTGCATTGCTGTTTGGCGCGTCACGGTTGGGCTATCAGGTCCGTCAAATAGAAGAAGTTGTTGGTTTGGCCGCTAGGCCTGATAATTTGTACAATTGCAGGTGTCGGGTTGGGTGGTTGCTGTTCGTTCGTCACCAATATCGGTTGCTGTAAATTGCCAAGTGGTAACTATCACCAAGTCCTAAGTGATATTGATTTGTATTAGCGTTTTTCGAGGGTGGTTCTCCGCCAAAGAAAATGCCACAATCCCTACCTTAGTCGTCTGACGACAGGGAATGTTGGATAATCGTGCTCCGTTGTGATGGCGATAAACCTTCGCCTGTTTTGGGCTATTTTTTAACTCAGAGAGACAGGCTTTTGGTTTGACGAGCACTTCCCGCGTACCTTCCGTTGTTGCCCACATTGACCTTTTTGCAATGATGCAGTCCATCTGGAAGCAAAAGATGCTGGTTGCGGCTACGGCATTGCTCGTAGGTTTCATTGCCCGCGCTTATGCGTTTTTGGCCAGGCCCGTGTATGAAGTGAGCACGCTTCTGCGCCCCGCAGCCCTTAACGACCTGGACGCCTTGAACCGTACCGAGGTCTATTCCCTGCCGCCTGGCAAGGCCTTGGTGCGAGTAGGTGCGGCGCTGGACTCCTACGACACACGCCTCAGCTATTTTCGCGCCAACCCCAAACTGTTTGAAGCATTCGGCAAGGCAGGGCAGTCGCCCGAGCAGGTGTTTGACGAGTTCAACCGCGACTCACTCAAGCTGGTACAGCCAGACCCCAAAAAGGCTGACCTGCTGAGCGCCTATATCGGCTTGCAAATGCGCTACCCCAAAGGGGTAGAGGGTGATGAAATTCTCAATGGGTTTGTTCAATACGCCATTGAAAATGAACGTAAGCAGATCGCTGACGACCTGAAGGTCATCATCAGTAACCGCTTGAGCGAAGTGGACACCAAGCTGAGCGCCGCTCGTGCTGCCTATGATGCCGAGAAAGAAGGCAAGATTGCAGCTTTGCTGGAGGCCGATAACCTCAAGCGTGCGCAGTTGCAGGACGAGCTCAAGGCGCTGCGCGTACAGCTAAAAGTACGCCGTGAAGACCGTATCGCCCAACTGGATGAAGCCATCAGCATTGCGCGTTCGCTCGGCCTGAAAAAACCTTCAACGCCATCGTCCATGGCCAGCGAAGGTGAGTCGGGCAGCAACATCATTCGAACCGAAGTCAACAACCAACAAATCCCCCTTTACTTCATGGGCACCGACGCCCTCGAGGCAGAGCGTAAAGCCTTGCGTCAACGCACGTCTGACGATTTTGCCGACCCGCGGGTAGCGCAAATTCGCAAGGAACTCTTGTTGTTGAACACGAACCGCGAGGTTGAGGTGCTCAACCAGCGGGAAAATGAAGAAGTGTTTTTGAGTGATATCGCGCCACTTAGAGCTGAGCGTGTGCGCTTGTCGAGTATCAGTACCGATATGCGTGGATTGAGTCTGGTTAATGTTGACCGACTCGCAGTGGAGCCAGCCGATCCAGTCAAGCCGAAGAAAGTTCTGATCATTGCATTGGGGGTGGTAGTGGGTTGCTTGCTAGGCGTGTTGATGGCTGTTTTCCGCCATTTGTTGGTGGTTCGTCGTATGCACCTACTCCGTTCCAGTCCTGCAGCATTGTCTCAAATGACCGGGGCTGCCATTCAGCCTGATAGTCCGTTGCGATAAGGCGCCGCACGGTTAAATTATTAGGAGTATGAGGGGCACCTTGGCGTGGTGATTTCGGAACAGAAGCACCCGTTTGGTGGTGTGAAGCTTTGATTTCCAGGGATGCCGGGTAGGATGAAGTGACGGTGGAGGGGCAACAGGGCCCGCTCAGAGTAGCCATCGGCAATCCAAGCCCGCTAACGCTTCTGTTATGCTGAAATGCATTTTTGAAGTGTCGAGAGGTGTCGCAGTGAGTGATGGCTGCCATCAATGCCGCAGAGGTTTGAGGCGGTTTAGTTGAACCTTGGTAAGCCCTGAAGAAGCCTGTCGCGATGCTGTTATTTTGATGTCATGCAGCATCATCCAACGAGCGTAGGCAGCTTGAACGGGATCGAGTTTATCGGTGTTGAGTCGCTGCCCAAAAACGGTACTGCATGATTCCTCAAAAAAATTGGTATCTGGTGCATTGCAAGCCGCGCCAGGACGAAAGGGCAGAAGAAAATTTGGCGCGCCAAGGCTATGTCTGTGCTCGCCCAATGTGTACCCGCGAGCGTATTAGCCGTGGAAAGCGTCATACGGTGGCTGAGTCATTGTTCCCTGGCTACCTATTCATTCAAATGTCGGATGAATCTTCTTGGGCACCGTTGCGTTCAACGCGTGGTGTTAGCCGTGTTGTCAGTTTTGGAGGTCGACCGCTGGCCGTTGGGGATGAACTGATTGCCCGCCTTCAAGAACAGGCGGCAGGTCATAGTGTTGCGAATTTCCAAACAGGCGAAAACGTTCGGATCATAGAAGGCCGTTTTTCAGCGCTTGATGCCATATTCATGGCAATGGACGGAGAAGAGCGTGTCGTGTTGTTGATTGACCTTTTGAGCCGCCAGCAACAGGTGAGTTTACCGTTGGCGAGTGTTTCAGCGTATTGAGTTGCATCTGGCCAGAAGGCTGGAGGTAGAAATGGTTTGGCAACGTTTTCAGGAAACAGACGAAAAATCCTGGGGCGGTAGCGTGCCTAAATTATGGTTTCTGCATTGCGCATCCAGGTAGGCACTGTCTCCAGCGTTCCAATCCTGATGAATATGATGATTTAGTGAGTATCTCGGATGACAACGGTTGCATTTATACCCGCCCGTGGCGGCTCCAAAGGGGTTCCTGGCAAGAACGTCAAATTGATAGCTGGCAAGCCGCTGCTCGCATGGAGCATCGAACAGGCGAAAAGCGCTAGTCTGATTGACAAGGTTGTTGTCTCTACCGATTGCCCCGAAATCGCCGCCTGTGCTCGCCAGTACGGTGCCGAAGTGCCATTCATGAGGCCTGCTGACATCTCGGGTGACACTGCTACAACTGAAAGCGCAATGCTGCACTATTGCGAATGGCTAAGTGCCCGTGGCGAGAAGTTTGATAACTTTTTGCTAGTGCAGGCGACATCGCCCATTCGAGCAGCAGGGCGTTTCGACGAAGCGATCCGGTTTTTTGAAGCGGAGCAGTTCAACAGCTTGTTGACGGTTACACCGTCCCATCGTTTTTTCTGGAAAAATCCATCTGCGCCTGAAGCATCATATGACTTCATGAAACGTCCTCGGCGGCAGGATATTCCTGAGTCTGATAGAAGATACATGGAAACAGGGTCATTTTATATTACTCGCTGGGATGATCTGGTTAGCACGCGTAACCGGCTTTGTGGAAAGGTCGGTATGTACATAACACCGGAAGAGGAGTCCTATGAAATTGACTCCTTGGTAGATTTTAAAGTTTGCGAAAGCATCATGTTCGCGCTGGAAGGGAATTGAATATGTATATTACAAAAAGCACTCAGAAATATATTGTGTTTTCTGAGGATTCCCTTGTTGATGTTTTGAAGAAGATTAATGAAAACAAGTCTAGAATTGCATTTGTCGTTTCAGAGCATGCAGTCCTATTGGGTAGTATTTCTGATGGCGACGTTCGTCGCTGGTTGACCAATAATACTGAAATTGACCTTGGTGTGCCGGCACATAGCATCATGAACACCGCATGTAAGCGTGTTGTGCTAGGTGAAGAGAAGAGCACCTATAATTCATTGTTTCACAGCGGTGTTGATTGCCTGCCTGTTGTTGATGAGGCTGGCCATCTGGTGCAGTTGGCATTCCAGAAGTCCGAAGGTTTCTATATTGGTTCTCGTGAAATCTCCGAGAAATCGCCGTCTTTTATCATCGCCGAAATAGGGAACAACCATCAGGGCGATATTAAACTGGCTAAGCAGCTGGTTGATCACGCTGTTGCTGCAGGCGTGGACTGCGCAAAATTCCAAATGCGCAATGTTAAACAGCTTTACAAGAATGAAGGCAACAGCAACGATGCCTCGGTGGATTTGGGGGCGCAGTATACGATGGATCTGCTGGAGAAATTCCAGCTGAGTAACGAAGCGCTATACGAGGTTTTTGATTACTGTAAAGAAAAGAACGTACTTCCGCTGTGCACACCGTGGGACCATGACTCACTGGCGGCACTGGAAGCCTATGGCATGCCTGCTTACAAGGTAGCCTCGGCGGACTTCACTAACTACGAGTTGCTGGAAGCGATTGCTAAAACGGGCAAACCATTTTTGTGCTCAACAGGCATGTCCAGCGAAAGTGAAATTAAAAGTACCGTTGCTTTTCTAGATCGCCTCGGTGCAGATTATGTTCTGTTGCATTGCAACTCTACGTACCCGACACCGTACAAAGACGTAAACCTGAAGTACCTGACTCGGTTGAAGAAAATTACCGGAAAACTCGTTGGGTACTCTGGACATGAGCGTGGAATATGCGTTCCTATCGCATCTATTGCATTAGGTGCTTGTGTGATCGAAAAACATTTGACGGTTGATCAGGGGTTGGAGGGAACTGACCATAAAGTCAGTCTTCTGCCTGATGAGTTTGCCGAGATGGTACGGCAGATTCGCAACGTCGAAGAGGGGCTGGGGTCAGACGAGTTGCCAAGAGAAATTACACAAGGCGAACTCATGAACCGCGAAAACCTGGCGAAGAGCTTGGTTGCAAATACGCCCATCAAGCAGGGTACTATCATCACGCGGTCAATGGTGGCTATCAAGAGCCCTGGCCAAGGTATTCAGCCAAACCGTATCGATGAACTGGTCGGCAAGGTTGCCAACCGTGATATTGATGCCGGCGGTTTCTTCTACGACTCAGACATTAAAGGTGTTGTGCAGAAACGCGCGGACTATAAATTTGATCGCCCGTTTGGTGTACCAGTTCGATACCACGATTATCGCAAAATCGTGACAGACTCAAACCTCGATTTTGTCGAGTTTCACTTGTCTTACAAAGACCTTGAAGTGAACCTGAACGACTTCTTCGACGGCCAGGAGCCAATTGGCTTTGCAGTACACAGCCCTGAGCTGTTTGCCGGTGACCATATTCTGGACCTCTGCGCCGAGGATGAAGAATATCGCCAGCACTCAATTCGGGAGCTCGAGCGAGTGGTTGGCATTACCCGTGAACTGAAGAAGATTTTCCCGAAAACTGAACGGCCGGTAATTGTAGTTAATGCGGGTGGCTGGGATAACAAAGGGTTTATTGATCCAGCGCTGAAGCCTGCAATGTATAAAAAGGTTGCTGATGCGTTCAACGGTATGGACTTGAGCGGTGTTCAGATCGCTGTTCAGACCATGCCTCCTTATCCGTGGCATTTCGGCGGTCAGAGCTACCATAATCTGTTTGTCTGCGCTGAGGAAATACGAGCATTCTGTGAAGAAAATCCTGAGATTAAGATCTGCTTGGATGTTTCTCACTCAATGATGTCCTGCAATTACTATGGTTGGGACCTCATAAAGTTCGTAGAAATCATAGCTCCATATAATGTTCATATGCATATTGTTGATGCTAGAGGCGTTGACGGTGAAGGCATTGAAATTGGTAAGGGGGATGTTGATTTTACTGCGCTGTCTAAATTGCTTGCAGAAAAAAATCCGAGTGTTCAGTTTATCCCTGAAGTT
>NZ_MBPN01000151.1 GCF_001695625.1 Pseudomonas defluvii | reverse complement strand
AGCCTGTAGGAGCCGGGCTTGCCCGCGATGCAAACACCGCTTACTCGCTGACACCCCACCGACGCCATCGCAGGCAAGCCAGCTCCAACAGACCCCGCGCAAAGCTGTAGGAACCGGGCTTGCCCGCGATGCAAACACCGCGCACTCACTGACACCCCGCCGAAGCCATCGCAGGCAAGCCAGCTCCAACAGACCCCGCGCAAAGCTGTAGGAACCGGGCTTGCCCGCGATACAAACACCGCGCACTCACTGACACCCCGCCGAAGCCATCGCAGGCAAGCCTGCGCCAACAGGTAGCCGTTAGAAACTCAACAACCACAAGCTGAGAGCGGGGAACGCGACCAGCAACACAATGCGCAGTAGGTCCGAACACAGGAACGGGACGATACCTATCGCGGTTTCACTGTAAGGCACGTCGCGCGCGGTGCGCTGGACGATGAACAGGTTCATGCCCAGCGGAGGGTGAATCAGCCCGATCTCCACCACCATCAAGGCCAGAATGCCAAACCAGATCGATTTTTCCGAGGCGTCCAGGCCATAAAAATCCAGGCCCATGATCATCGGATAGAAGATCGGGATGGTCAGCAGAATCATCGCCAACGAATCCATCACACAGCCCAGCAGCAGGTACAGGCCAAGGATGACGACCAGCACCAGCATCGGCGCAAGACCACTGTTGATCACCCACGCGGCTAACTCCGTAGGCATCTGGGTCAGGGCCAGGCCGGAGTTGAGCAGATCCGCGCCCAGCAGCACGAGAAAAATCATCGCCGAGGTTTCTGCTGTACCCAACAGGCTCGCCCGAATACCGTCCCAGCGCATGCCGCCTTGCTGAACCGCAAGGATGCCGCAGGCCGCCGCACCGATCGAAGCCGCTTCGGTAGGGTTGGCCCAACCACCATAGATGCCGACGATCACCACCAGGAAAACGCCAATCACTGGCGACACCTGAACCAGCGCCTTGAGCCGCTCCACCCGCGTCGCCTTCGGCGACACCGTGGCCTGGCTTTCGTCACGGGAGACCATGATCCGCAACACGATCATGTAACCGATGATGGCAACAACCCCTGGCACGATCGCCGCCACAAACAGCTTGGCGATCGATTCCTGGGTCAGCACGGCATAGATGATCAACGGCACAGACGGCGGAATCAGGATACCCAGGGTGCCACCGGCAGCAACGGTCGCGGTCGCCAGACGACCGGAATAGTTGTGCCGGCGCAGCTCGGGCAATGCCACATGGCTCATGGTCGCTGCCGTGGCCAGGGACGACCCGCAAATCGCCCCGAAACCCGCGCAAGCACCAATCGCCGACATGCCCATGCCGCCCTTCCAGTGGCCGATGAACGCCGACGCACAGCGAAAGATCGAACGTGACAGGCCACCGTGGGTGGCGAACTGGCCCATCATCACAAACAGCGGGATGACCGCCAGGTCGTAGTTGGACAGGCGCGAATAGGCCAGATCATTGAGGGTGAACAACAGGCTCGACAGATCGCCGTTGTTCACCGCCCAGAAACAGGCCGCGCCACCGATCAGCATGGTGATGCCGATGTGCACACGCAGTAACAACAGCACCATGGTAATGGACAGCGCAATCAGACCCAGGCTCAGACCGCTCATGCGCGACCTCCCATACGGTGGAAAATGTCGGCAATACGCGCCAGCGCGCACACACCCAATAGCACCAGGCTAGGCACGATCAGCATTAACGGAATCCACAGCGGGAACGACAGCAATGTGGTGACATCGCCGTTCTCATGGTTGTCGAACATCTGCTGTGTGGTGCGCCAGGCCATAATCCACGCCACGGCGCAGCACAGCAGGTGTGCCAACACATCCAGCAGGTCACGCACCCGTGCTGGCAACCACTGGGTCAGCGCGTCGACCTTGATGTGCTGACCGCGCAGTTCGCACAACGGCAGGAACGCAGCGATGGCAAAGGAGGCGCCCACCTCCATCAACTCCATGTCCCCCCGGATCGGCGCCGAAAACAGCTTGCGCCCGACAATGGAAACCAGCGACATGCCGATCAATGCCATGAACGTCAGCCCGCCGGCCAGGGCAAAGCCCTGGGCCAGCTGCATCAAGGCCCTTCGGCCACTCCCCTGTGTTACGTCCGAGGCGACGTTGAAGTCCAAGGATTCGTTCATGGGCGGTTACTGCGCTGCGCGGGAGAGCTTACGCACGCCGTCCACCAGCGCCTGGCCGTCGAGCCCCTTGCCGGCCACTTCCTTGACCCATTGATCGACCGCTGGCGCAGCCGCCGCCTGCATGTCGGCGTAGGCCGCACCATTGATTTCGACCAGACCTTCGGCCGGGGTGGCGTCGTGAGCGCGGTCCATGGCGTTGTCCCAGGAGTTGGCAAAGCGTTCGGACAACGCCTTGCCGCTGTTGCGCTCGATGATCGCCTGCAAGTCTTTAGGCAGGCTGTCGAACTTGCGCTGGCTCATCAGCATGGCCAGTACGGTGTAACCGAAGGCCGGCTGCCCGGCCGGCGTGGCGCTGTGGTACTGGGTCACTTCGTTGAGCTTGGTCGCCGGCACCACTTCCCAGGACGCCAGGGCGCCATCCACCACACCTTTGGAAATGGCTTCAGTCATCTGCGCGGGCGGCATGCTGACTGGAGTGGCACCCAGGCTTTCGATGGTCTTGGCAGCGGTACGGCTGGAGGCACGCAGCTTCAGGCCTGTCAGATCCGCCAGGTTCTGCACCGCCTTGCCGCGCGTGTGCAGGCTCATGCCGCCGTCACCGTGGATCACCAGCACCTTGTAGTCCTTGAAGTCGTCCTTGGCGTACTGCTCGTAGTAATCCCAGATGATCTGGTTCCCAACCTTGCCGCCATAAGGCAGCACGAACGGCAGTTCCAGCGCCTCGACCCGCGGGAACTTGCCGGCGGAGTACGACGGGCCGGTCCAGACGATATCGGCGACCCCGTTACGGGCCATATCCGCGAGCTTGGCCGGCGTGCCGCCCAACTGCATCGACGGATAGAGCTGGCATTGCAGGCGGTCCTGGGATTCCTGGCGCAGCTGATCGCACCACGGCTGAATGATGTTGACCTGAGCGTTGGAGGTGGACGGCAGGAAATGCGCGACCTTGAGGGTGTAGGTCTCGGCATGAGCAGACAGGGCACCTGTCATCGCAATGCACAGGGCGGCAGCTTTGATTTTCTTCATTGTGGTAGCTCCGTTTTGTTTTTGTAGTCGTGTGCGCAGCCGTGGTTCGTGCCGGCATGGGAGGCATTGATACGTTAACAGGTTAATTTTATCAACCGGCTCGTCATGCCTGAAAATGAGCTGAAGCTACCAAAAATCCCGACAAAAAATTTAATAACTCTTAAAAATCAGTTAATTAGCATGATTACTCTGTTTTTCAAATGAAGCTCCTTCGGCTAAAAATCTAAAAAAATGTTGTTAACAGCTTAACAAGTAGCTAACTTTCAGCTGCAAGCCCCTACCGCGCAAAGGGGCCTTCACTCCAAAAACAAAAATGCCTAGAGATAACAATAATGATAAGGAAATTGGGCTCACTGCCCCTGCTCTCCTGTGCCATCGCCAGCAGTTTCAGCGGCGTCGCACTGGCCGATTTCATCGGTGACAGCACCGCACGCATCGAAGCGCGCAACATGTACATGAACCGCGACTTCCGCCAGGACAATGCCCCTCAGGCCAAAGCCGAAGAGTGGGCACAAGGCTTGACCGGCCGCTTCGAGTCAGGCTTCACCGAAGGCACGGTGGGTTTTGGGGTGGATGCACTCGCCCAGGTCGGGATCAAACTCGACTCCAGCCGTGACCGCCGCAACACCGGCCTGCTGCCCTATGGCCGGCAAAGCCTGGAGCCGGAAGACAACTACAGCGAACTGGGCATGACCGCAAAACTGCGGGTATCGAAAAGCGTGCTCAAGGTGGGGACCTTGCAGCCCCTTCTGCCCGTAGTCTCGTATAACGACACGCGCCTGCTCTCCTCCACCTACTCCGGCGGCCTGCTGACCTCGCAGGAAATCGACGGCCTGACCCTCAACGCTGGGCGCCTGGACAAGATCAACCTGCGCGACTCATCCAGCAACGATGAGATGAACTACGGCGGCGTGGAAAGCGATCACCTCGACCTGGCCGGCGGTAGCTACAACCTCACCCCGAACCTGACGGCGAGCTACTACTTCGCCAAGATGGAAGACATCTACCAGCAGCACTTCGCCGGCCTGGTACACACCTGGAAACTGGGCGAAGGCGTCAGCCTGAAAACCGACCTGCGCTACTTCAGCACCGGCGAAGACGGCGAGAAACGCTTTCGCAGTGCGGCACGGGTCAATGGCGGGCACATCGACAACCGCTTCTTCAACGGCATGACTACCCTGGCGGTGGGTGCGCATAAATTCGGTTTGGGCTACCAGAACCTGTCGGGAGATGGCGACTTCGCGTTCCCAGGCGTAGACCCGTACTCGGTCAACCTGGTGACCTACAACGCCTTCACCAAAGCCGAGACCGACGCCTGGCAAGCCCGTTACGACTATGACTTCGCGGGCCTGGGCATTCCCGGGCTGGCTTTCATGACCCGCTACGTCAACGCCAAGAACGTCGAGACTGCCGCCGTGCAGGGCGGCACAGAGTGGGAACGCGATACCGACCTGGTCTACACCTTCCAGGACGGCTCACTGAAAGGCCTGAACATACGCCTGCGCAACGCGACCTTCCGCTCCGGTGACGGCCTGAAAACCGCAATCGACGAAAACCGCATCATCCTCGGCTACACCCTGGCACTGTTCTAAGCCTGACGCGCGCCTGCCCGCAACCCTGGGCAGGTGCGACACACTCAGGGCTTGATCTGCTTGAGCTCTTCCAGCAAGCCAAGCAGTTGCTGCAGCTTCTCCTCGCCCATCTGTTGCTGAATACGCCGATAGTTCGCCTCCACCTCGTCAATCATGGACACGAAGCACTGCTGCCCCTTTGCCGTCAGATTGATCATGACCCGCCGCTGATCATGGACAAGCTTGCGCCGGCTGACGATACCGTCGCGCTCCAGACGCCCCAGCACGCCGGTCATGCTCGGTTTGAGAATGCAGGCCAGCTCCGCCAACTGATAATTTTCCATCTCGCCCTGCTGACGCAGAATGCGGATGACCCGCCATTGCTGCTCGGTGAAACCGTGCTGGTTGAGCAATGGCCGAAAGAACGCCATGGCTGCTTCGCGGGCCTGTAGCAGGGCGAGCGTGAGAGAGGGGCTGGTAACGGGCATGAGGGGTAATGGGCTCCGACGTGTTATGAGTTATTCAACGGCGCTGACACCAGACTGCCCAACAGAGGGTGCAGCGTCAATTGAATAGCGGCCTGACCCTACCGGCTCATCAGGTACTTGGCCACGGCATGGTAGGCCGGCAACGACGTCGCATCGTTGGCCGCGTTGGCGGCGACGGGATGGCTGGCGAACCGTGCGATCACCACCTCGGCCTTTGGATCAACATAGAGTGCCTGGCCATAGACACCTCGCGCCATGAATGCACCATGCTCGTTATGGGTGTTCCACCACATGTCGTGGTAGCTCCAGCCGGCCAATGTGGCGTAGCCGGCCTTGGCAAAGGCCTCCTTGCTGGCACCGCGGCGAATGTCATCCACGGCAGCCTTAGGCACGACCTGCTGCCCGTTGTACCGCCCTTCGTTGCGGATCATTTCACCGAACCGGGCCAAATCACGCAGCCCCGCATTGAAACCACCACCCGCAAACGGCGTACCCGTCGAGTCGACCGTCATGTAGGCATCCTGCTCCGCCCCAAGCTTGCTCCAGATACGCTCGGAAAGCAGCTGCGCGACGTTTTTACCACTCACCCGCGCCAACACCCAGCCCAAGGCATCGGTATTGGCCGTGCGGTAATGGAACGCCTCACCGTGAACACCTTCTGGCTGCACGGTTTGCAGGAACTCATAGTACGAACGCGGGCCGGTGTAGTCTTTCGGCTTAGGCAGAGGGCTACCGGCGGCAGCATGCGCCCATACTTCAGCCTTGGGGTCGGCGTAGTTCTCGCTGAAGCGTATGCCCGCGGTCATGTCCATCAACTGGCGCACGGTCGCACTGCCAAAGGCCGACTTGCCCAGCTCTGGCACGTACTCAACCACCTTGCGCTCAGGGTCAAGCGTGCCCTCGGCCACCATCATCGCCGCCAGCGTGCCGATGAACGTCTTGGTCACCGACATCCCTGCATGCTGCCCTTCTGGCTTCAATACGCCGAAATAGCGCTCGTACACAACGCGCCCTTTGTGCAGCACAACGATGCCATCGGTGTAGTTCGCCAACAACGAATCGCGCCAGGTCATCGGGCGGTCGCTGCCCATCGGGACAAAACTTACCTCATCAATACCCGCCTGCAGCTCACGCTCGAGCGTGTTGGGTGCACCAATGCCACGCGACACATTAATCGTCGGCATCAACTCCCTGAAATGCGCGACACTCCAACGCCACTGCGGATACTGGAAGTAACTGCCATCTTCGAAGCGAATAATACGCTCGGGCGGGGGTGGCGACCCGACCATCCAGCCCATTTTGGCCGGATCACTCTCCAGCGCATTGGGGGTGGGTGGGCTACTGAATGCAGCACTCGGCATCATCAATGCCAGCACTGCACACACGAGGGGAACACGAACAGCGCGTTGCATCCGACCAAGCTTCATAGCTCAACTCCCTTTTGGCTTATCGCCACCATACCGATAACCGCCTAAAGCCGCTCGCTTTAGCGTGCCATGATATGGCGCCGTACCGCGATCAAAACACGGCCGTTTGGATTAGGTATGCAGATGCTGCGATGGCGTCGGCGGGGTGCCTGTGAGTGCGCGGCGCCTGCATCGCGGGCAAGCCCGGCTCCTACAGAAATGGCGCGGCCCCTGTTGGAGCAGGCTTGCCTGCGATGGCCTCGGTGCGGTGTCCGTGAGTTCGCGGCGTCTGCATCGCGGGCAAGCCCGGCTCCTACAGGCTAGCGCGGGCTCTGTTGGAGCTGGCTTGCCTGCGATGGCGTCGGTGGAGTGTCAGTGCGTTCGCAGCGCCTGCATCGTTGGCAACATGCACTGTCTTTGGCTTAAAAAGCCTCGTCGCAACCCTCGATCAACGCATCCACAACCGCCTTGGCGCTGCTCAAGGTATGCCGAAGCAGCCAGGCAGCATTGCCCTGCAGCGGCACGTCGCCCATCGCCGCGTCATACAGCACGCCCTGCATCGTACCGAGCAATTCAGACACACTCTCCAGCGCATCAGGCATGGCGACACCGGGCACAACAGCGAACAACTTGCCCTGCTTTGCTGCGTCGCCAGTGCCATGAAACAACGCACCTCGGCCGGTACTAATAACGAACCTCTGCCGCTCTTCAGGCGTCATTGGGCACCGCCTTGCCTGGCTGGCGGGCAAGCGTTGGGCATGAGGGTGTGGGGATGGGAGAGGCTGAATATCTGCATGATGGGCTCCAAGTTTGCTCTGGAGCTGCCACGATCCTTCCTACGGGATTGGGTGGCAGCTGTGCATGGGGTAGGAATACCGGGAGACTTGGAACCCGGCCAGGCCGAAGCCTGCCCACACACAGCCGCCATAACGCGAACCACACGCTCAAAAAAGATGCGTGCAATCGCTATGGATACGCGATGTGCGCCAAGTTATCCAACGGGTTCCTACGCCCGGCCACGGGATTGACCGTGACTTTCGCTGACGAGTCAGCGACGGGCGAACCATACCGAGCCTGACCGCAGGCTGCAACCCGGTTTACAACACGGGTTCTGCACACCTCGCCATGACCGCACATGCTGCACAAGGGATGGTGCAGCGTGACAAAGAGCATCCAGGTCGCTACAGAAAAATACTACAAAGCATTAAGCAATAAACCTACAGCAGACTGTGAAATTCCTGACGCGAAGTGCGGAAACTGACGAATGCCGAGGTGAGTACACTGTGTAAAAATCGGAAACTTTCATACAAGTCAGCCCCCCAGCACTTGCTAGTAGTACCTCCAGACAACTCAATCACTCAACGACACACTAAAAACCAACCAACAATAAGACCAACACCGACCTGGGATACCACTTGAAAAACCACAACCTCCTATTGCTAATCACAGCAACGCTGCTCACAGGCTGCTCAACAACACCAGATGAGCCCGACCTGAACAGCACACTCCCCACTCTATCGCTACAAACATTACTCCCTACCGCAGCACCTAACGATTACTGCAACAGCACGATGGATAGCGACATCCTCTATGGAACCGGCCAATTCTTATACGACGCCAAAATATATGCACTAGCCGAAAGCTGCCTTATTATGGCCGCACCCAAACACAAAAGAGCACTTTGCTATTTATCTAGCATGGCCGAGCAAGACCAATCAAAACCCGAAAGCGAAAGAAACACTAAAGCGGCTCTTCGCATTTAAGGGTGTAGCTGATTTCTAAACCCTCCTGACTTCAGCAAGCACCTGGCTATGTAATTGGTTAAATTTCTAAAGCCCAAGGCGGTACCTCGTAAGTGCTCAAGTCGCCCGTTGATAGCTTCTGTTGGACCGTTGCTGGTTCCTGGCCGGTCGAAGTAGGCAAGGATGCTCTCAGCG
>NZ_MBPN01000150.1 GCF_001695625.1 Pseudomonas defluvii | reverse complement strand
TATAAACAGCTTTTCAAAGACGGGGTTTTTGTCAAAAACGAAAAAGGCCTGCCGATGAAAGGCCCGAACTGGTCAGTTCCAGATTTTGTAACCTTGAACAAGTACAGGACCGACTCGTTGGATACACCCTCCAACCCGGTTTGATCCAGTGAAGGTTCAATCACAACCATTGAGAACATTCCGATCACTCAGCTTAGGTCAGGCGGCCTGTGCTGACGTGACCGGAGTTTTCCTGGCGTTTACTGACAAGGGCAGAAGTGAGGGGCTGGAGCGCTATCGAGTGCTCGGAGTGAAGATAAGCGCGTATGGAACGATGCTTATATGGCAACCCTTGATGACCATGGGGCGATGAAGAAACGGACCCGTTTTATGCAGTAGAAGCGGACCGAATATAAACAGATAAAGAGAAAAGGGGTGTGAGCAATGAGTTATCTAGAGAAGGTCATAGTCAATGAGCCCATCGCTGACGTGCTGACGGCATTAATTCCCATCTCCTCATACCCAATGATTGACTATATGTACGTTCGATTCAAATTCGAAGTCGTCGCCAGCGGTGAGCTTATGAACGTGTATAAGCAGCTTTTCAAAGACGGGGTGTTTGTCAAAAACGAAAAAGGCCAGCCGATGAAAGGCCCGAACTGGTCAGTCCCAGATTTTGTAACCTTGAACAAGTACAGGACCGACACGTTGGATACACCCTCAAACCCGGTTTGATTGAGTGAAGGTTCAATCGCAACCATTAACGGTTGGCAGATGAGTCATCCCCGTTCACGCAGGTGCTTAACAAACTGCTGCACCAACGGCCCGGCATCACGCCGATAGGCGACGGCCACGGTGCTGGTACAGCCCTCATCGGCCAAGGGCACGAATGTTAGTCCGCTGGGCGCGATATCTTTCATGCAGCGCGGTAGCAGGGCCACGCCAAACCCGGCCTGAATCAGCTGCAGTTGTGTGGTCTTGCGTGACACCACTCGCGCAGCCTTGGGAAAGAATCCCGCCTGCATGCATAACTGCGCAGACAGGTAGCTCAAGCCGCCTCGTTGGCGATGGGGGATGGAGATAAAGGCTTCTTCTCGCAATTGCGCCAGGCTGGCTGTGGCCGTGCTGGCCAAGGGGTGGTCGCTGGCCACCGCTAGCAGCAGCGGTTCCTCGAACAGTGGCTCAATGCACAAGGCTTCATGCTGGCGCAGTACGGGGAGGCGCAGCAGGCCCAGTTCCAGCCGGCCTTCGACAAGTTCTTCGAGCTGCGCTTCGGAGGACTGCTGGGCAATCTCCATGGAGACCTTTGGGTTGTCCTGCAGGTAGCGGGTGAGCCGGGCGAGCAAGTGCCCTGTCAGCGGTACGGTGCTGGAGTGACTGAGGCGAAGGCTACCGCGCAGGCCATTACTGATTTCGTGGGCCATGCGACTGGCTTTTTCCAGTTCGCTGAGCAGGCTGCGTGCGCGTGGCAGGAACGCCTCGCCCGCCGTTGTCAGGCGCGGCTGGCGGGCGGTGCGCTCGAACAGTGGCGTGTCGAGCAGGTCTTCCAGCACCTTGATCTGCCGGCTCAAGGCCGATTGGGCGATGTACAGGCGCTCGGCGGCGGCACTGAAGCTGCCGCTGTCGGCGATTTCAACGAAGTAGCGCAGCTGTCGCGTGGAGATCATTGAGCTATGCCTTTTAAAGATACCTTCTGCATGAATTGCATATTAGTCGGCATGGCTGGTGAGTGGATAAAGTTTCCGCGTCTTCCTTAGAGGTCGCTCGCTATGACGGTGGCAATGGTGTTTTCCCTACTTCCCTTTTCGGCGATTGACTGGCTGCTGATCATGTTGGGTGTCGGTGCGGCCTATGTTGTCTTTGGTGTCGCCGGGTTTGGTACAGCGCTGGTCGCGGGGCCGGTGATGATTCAGTTCATGCCGTTGTCGCGGATTATCCCGTTGTTGGTGCTGCTGGATTTCGTGGCGGCGTTTGGTAACTGGCTACCGGCACGCAAGGCTGTGGTTCGCAGCGAGCTGATGCGTCTGCTGCCGTGCATGGCGCTGGGCTGCACCCTGGGTGTGGTGTTCCTGCTCAACCTCAAGTCTGACCTGCTGTTGCTGCTGATGGGGCTGTTTATTACGGCGTATGCCGTCTACAGCCTGGCAGTGACCGTCAAGCCTGCACGCCTGGCGCCTGGCTGGGTGGTGCCAATGGGTACGGTTGGTGGCCTGTTTGGGGCGCTGTTCGGGAGTGGCGGCTTTCTTTATGCGATCTACCTTAATGCCCGGTTGCTCTCCAAGGATCAGGTGCGTGCCACCCAGAGTGCCTTGATCAGTTGCAGTACGCTGGTGCGCCTGAGCCTGTTCCTGCTGGCGGGTGTGTATGCCGACCTGCCGTTGTTGCTGCTGGCGCTGTGCCTGGCGCCGATGATGCTGCTGGGCGTGTGGGTGGGCCGACGGCTGACCCTGAACATGTCGCGCGAAGCGTTTGTGCGCATGGTCACCTGGCTGGTGCTGGCCAGTGGTATTGCACTGATCGGTCGCTATCTGAGTGCCTGAGCACGGGTTAAACTGGCGGCTTTGAATTGGTTTGGCCGTCGTTATGAATACCCAGTGCATCATCGTCCCGAAAATTTCCACGGTCCCGGTACACGAGCCGAGGGCCCGGGCGATCCTGCGTTGGCTAGTGCGCGAAAACATTGTCGAAGAACAGCTGAGCACCTGCGGGCGTACCGGCAATCGCATGGCGTATGCCATTGCGCCGGGCGCACGCAAGGTGGTACTGCATCCGGAACTGCTGCCGTTCGATCAGCCGGTCAATGGCCTTGAGGTGGTCACCAAGCGTTGCATCTATACGCCGGTGCAGGGGTTTCTGGAGGAGGCCGGGTGTGCCGAATGCCGTCGCGAGGTTGGCGAGGCGCTGTTCGAGAGCCTGGAAGAGTGGATGCCTGGGCAGACCGATAACTTCACCTGCCCCGAGTGCGGCCATGAGGACGATATCAACGGCTTCCTGTTCCTGCAGCCGTGTGGGTTTTCCAACCTGGGGTTTATCTTCAACAACTGGGCCGAAGCCGGTTTCAAACCCTCTTTTATCGAAGCATTTGCCGATTGGCTGGACCAGCCCGTGGCCGTGGTGCAGGTGACATTGAACGACAACTGACCGAAGGGCCATCTATACATTGAGTGAAGGCCCGGGTATGAGTATAATGGCGCGCTTCCATTTTTCCCGCCCGGGAGCCCCCGCGATGCTGCGTATCAGCCAAGAAGCCCTGACCTTCGACGACATTCTCCTAGTGCCTGGTTATTCCGAGGTACTGCCCAATGAAGTCAGTCTCAAGACCCGTTTGACCCGTGGCATCGAGCTGAATATTCCGTTGGTTTCCGCCGCCATGGATACCGTGACCGAAGCCCGCCTGGCCATTGCAATGGCACAGGAAGGTGGCATCGGCATCATCCACAAGAACATGACCATCGAGCAGCAGGCTGCCGAAGTGCGCAAGGTCAAGAAGTTCGAGGCTGGCGTGGTCAAAGACCCGATCACCATCGACGCTGACGCTACCGTGCGCGACTTGTTCGAATTGACCCGCCTGAACAATATCTCCGGTGTACCGGTACTGCACAAGGGTGACCTGGTCGGTATCGTGACCTCCCGTGACGTGCGCTTCGAGAACCGTCTGGACGCCACCGTGCGTGAAGTGATGACGCCGAAAGAGCGTCTGGTCACTGTCCGCGAAGGCGCCGACAAGAACGAAGTCCGCGAGCTGCTGCACAAGCACCGCCTGGAAAAAGTCCTGATCGTCGACGAGCAATTCGCCCTCAAGGGCATGATGACCGTCAAGGACATCGAAAAGGCCAAGGCCTACCCGCTGGCCAGCAAGGACGACCAGGGTCGTCTGCGCGTCGGCGCCGCTGTCGGCACCGGCAAGGACACTGGCGAGCGCGTTGCCGCACTGGTTGCTGCTGGCGTTGACGTGGTTGTGGTCGACACCGCGCACGGTCATTCCAAAGGCGTTATCGACCGCGTTCGCTGGGTCAAGGAAAACTTCCCTGAAGTGCAGGTCATCGGCGGCAACATCGCCACTGGCGCTGCGGCCAAGGCACTGGTTGAAGCTGGCGCTGATGCGGTCAAGGTCGGTATCGGCCCAGGCTCGATCTGCACCACCCGTATCGTTGCAGGTGTTGGCGTGCCGCAAATCAGCGCCATCGCCAATGTCTCTGCTGCACTGGAAGGCACTGGTGTGCCATTGATCGCTGACGGCGGTATCCGTTTCTCTGGTGACCTGTCCAAGGCCATCGTTGCAGGCGCTTCCTGCGTAATGATGGGTTCGATGTTCGCCGGTACCGAAGAAGCGCCAGGTGAGATCGAGCTGTTCCAGGGCCGCTCCTACAAGGCGTACCGCGGCATGGGTTCGCTGGGTGCAATGTCCCAGGCCCAGGGCTCTTCCGATCGCTACTTCCAGGACTCCTCGGCTGGTGCCGAGAAGCTGGTACCGGAAGGTATCGAAGGTCGCGTTCCGTACAAAGGCACCCTGACCGCAATCATTCACCAGTTGATGGGCGGTCTGCGCTCCTCGATGGGCTACACCGGCAGTGCCACCATCGAAGAGATGCGCACCAAGCCTGAGTTTGTCCGCATCACCGGTGCCGGCATGGCCGAGTCCCACGTGCATGACGTGCAGATCACCAAAGAAGCGCCAAACTACCGCGTAGGTTGATGCTTCTGGCAGTACTAGCAAGCGGGGCTGTTATCGACAGCCCCGTGTCGTTTCCGATTACCACTGACGAGATTGAGTCATGGCCCTCGACATTCACGCTCACCGCATCCTGATCCTCGATTTCGGTTCCCAGTACACCCAGCTGATCGCTCGTCGCGTTCGCGAAATCGGTGTGTACTGCGAACTGCATCCGTTCGACATGGACGATGAAGCGATTCGCGAATTCGCCCCGCGCGGCATCATCCTCGCAGGCGGCCCCGAGTCGGTCCACGAAGCCAACAGCCCACGTGCTCCGCAAGCCGTCTGGGACCTGGGCGTACCTGTGTTCGGCATCTGCTACGGCATGCAGACCATGGCCGAGCAATTGGGCGGCAAGGTTGAAGGTTCCGACCTGCGCGAATTTGGTTACGCCCGTGTCGATGTCGTCGGCAAGAGCCGTGTGCTGGACGGCATCGAAGACCATGTAGACGACGATGGTGTATTTGGCCTCGATGTCTGGATGAGCCACGGTGACAAGGTTACCGAGATTCCAGCCGGCTTCCATATTCTGGCCAGCACCCCGAGCTGCCCGATCGCCGGTATGGCCGACGACACCCGTGGCTACTACGGCGTGCAGTTCCACCCGGAAGTGACCCACACCAAGCAGGGCGGTCGCATCCTGTCGCGCTTCATCCTCGACATCTGCGGCTGCGAAGCACTGTGGACTGCGTCGAACATCGTTGAAGACGCCATTGCCCAGGTGCGTGAGCAGGTGGGTTCGGCAAACGTACTGCTGGGTCTGTCTGGCGGTGTCGACTCTTCGGTGGTGGCTGCGCTGTTGCACCGTGCCATTGGCGATCAACTGACCTGCGTCTTCGTCGACAACGGCCTGCTGCGTCTGCACGAAGGTGAGCAAGTGATGGCCATGTTCGCCGAGAACATGGGCGTCAAGGTGATTCGTGCCAACGCCGAGGAACAGTTCCTGTCCAATCTGGCCGGCGAAGCCGACCCAGAGAAGAAGCGCAAGATCATCGGTCGCACCTTCATCGACGTGTTCGATGCTGAGGCGAGCAAGCTGGAGAACATCCAGTTCCTGGCCCAGGGTACCATCTACCCTGACGTGATCGAGTCGGCCGGTGCCAAGAGCGGCAAGGCTCACGTGATCAAGTCGCACCACAACGTTGGTGGCCTGCCAGAGGAAATGAACCTCAAGCTGGTCGAGCCGCTGCGCGAGCTGTTCAAGGACGAAGTCCGCCGTATCGGTCTGGAACTGGGCCTGCCTTACGACATGGTCTACCGTCACCCGTTCCCGGGCCCAGGCCTGGGCGTGCGGATCCTCGGTGAGGTGAAGAAAGAGTACGCCGACCTGCTGCGTCGTGCCGACCACATCTTCATCGAAGAGCTGCGCAAGGCCGACTGGTACCACAAGGTCAGCCAGGCGTTCGTGGTGTTCCAGCCCGTCAAATCCGTTGGCGTGGTAGGTGATGGCCGTCGTTACGCCTGGGTCGTGGCCCTGCGTGCCGTGGAAACCATCGACTTCATGACCGCCCGTTGGGCGCACCTGCCGTACGAGCTGCTGGAAACTGTCAGTGGTCGCATCATCAACGAGATCGATGGCATCTCGCGGGTGACCTACGACGTGTCGAGCAAGCCGCCGGCAACCATCGAGTGGGAATGATCCCGCGTTCGGCATAGGCTACTGACAAACCCCCGCTTTTTAGCGGGGGTTTGTTTTTTAAGCCGAGTGGATTCTGGCACTGATCCCTATCGGCGTTGGCTTGCCAATGATGCCGGCGCCGCATGCTCGCTGACACCCCGCTTCGCGCAGTGCTGTCAGGCAACAATATGTGCAAAGATAAGCTTGGAAATCTCGACGATCGCGGTCTTGCCGGTGAACTCGAACTTCACTTTGCCCAGCGACGAAAAGTAAATTTCCAACTCCGAGTCCAGGTCGAACGTGCCGGAAGTTTCAACCGAGTAGGTCACGATATTTTTGTAGGGCAGGGAGGTGAAATCCTTTTTGCTGCCGTGCATCTTGGTTTCCGCCAAGCGTCGGCGGTAAGCCGGGCAGCACAGAAGCATCGCTCACGTTGACGTACCTCGGGGCTAAAACGGGTGGCTTCAGTGTTCATGACTCGATACTCTTGAATCAATATTTTTACAGGTTGGTGTTTTCATGCATAAGAGGATAAATCCAGGTTTTTTATTTGATAGCACCCAATACGGATTCAGCCAGGCTGTTGTTTCAAAAGGAAGTAATCACATTTTCTTATCAGGGCAAGTTGCAGCCAATGCAGATCAGTCTCTGCACAGCGTTGGCATGTACGAGCAAGCAATACGATGCTTAACATGCATTGAAAGGTTGTTGGCAGAAGTCCCTGCGCGCTTGAGTGATGTAACAATTCTCAGAATCTATATACGAGCTGATGCGAGTAATCCAGATTCTCAGAACGATATCTCAAGAGCACTGCATGACTCATTTGGAGACAAGTTGCCAGCCTCCTCGTGGATCTTGGTCTCGGGGTTGGCGAGCCCAGACTGGCTCCTGGAGATTGAAGCTCAAGCCGTTACTGAATAATGTGATCGCGCTCGGGCGTGTAAACGCCTGCGGCAGGCGTTTACACGATTTGTTCTAATGGTTGCCCGGCGAAACGCTGGAAGAAGCCATTGACCGTTACCAGTGCAAGCCTGGATCCCACAGGGAGCGCCCATGTGCTGCGCGGTCCCCTGTGGGAGTTGGCTTGCCAACGATGCAGGCGCCGCAGGCTCGCTGACACCCCGCGTCGCGCAGTGCTGTCAGGCAAAAATATGTGCAGAGATAAGCTTGGAAATTTCGACGATCGCGGTCTTGCCGGTGAACTCGAACTTCACTTTGCCCAGCGACGAAAAGTAAATTTCCAACTCCGAGTCCAGGTCGAACGTGCCGGAAGTTTCAACCGAGTAGGCCACGATATTTTTGTAGGGCAGGGAGGTGACATCCTTTTTGCTGCCGGTGAGGCCTTGCACGTTCACCGCGATGATGCGCTTGTTGGTGAACACCACGCCGTCGCGCATGGATTTGTAAGCGTCGATGACGTGTTCGCCGTCTAGCAGCAGGGCGGTTACGCGTTCGGCGTATTCGTCGTTTTGCTTGAGTTTGAAGAAGCCTTTGTTGTTGAAGTCGATCATGCGTGGATATCCCTATGAGGTGAGCAACAGTCCAGGCTTTTCAATGGCAGGGGCTGGTCGTGGGGATTCTGGTGCAGATGGGGTGGGTGCCACAAGGCGGGTGCGACAAAGTCTTCACTTAATCTTTCTCAAATGCAGGTGTATCGTATTCGCCCTTCATCGCTGGCACAGTTCGCCAGCCTGTTGAGTCTGCAGTACGAGGTGCTTGCTCCGATGTCCTTTACCCGGCGACAAATTCTCGGTGGCCTTACTGGCTTGGTGGCGGTTGGCCTGGGGGCGGGTGGCGCTGCGCGCTATTGGCTGGGCAGGACCGATCCGAATGCTGGCCATGACTACGAGCTGATTGCCGCACCCTTGGATGTGGAGCTGGTATCGGGCTACAAGACACCGGCTTGGGCGTTTGGGCCTTCGGCGCCGGGCACCGAGTTGCGCGTACGTCAGGGCGAATGGCTGCGTGTACGCTTCATCAATCACCTGCCGGTTCCTACAACTATTCACTGGCATGGCATTCGCCTGCCGCTGGAAATGGATGGCGTACCCTACGTTTCGCAACTGCCGGTATTGCCGGGCGAATACTTCGACTACAAATTCCGTGTGCCGGATGCCGGTAGCTACTGGTATCACCCGCATGTGAGCAGCAGTGAAGAGCTGGGGCGCGGGCTGGTGGGGCCGTTGATTGTCGAGGAGCGCGAGCCCACCGGGTTCAAGCACGAGCGCACCCTGAGCCTGAAGAGCTGGCATGTGGACGAGCAAGGGGCCTTTGTGGCCTTCAGCGTGCCTCGTGAAGCTGCCCGGGG
>NZ_MBPN01000149.1 GCF_001695625.1 Pseudomonas defluvii | reverse complement strand
TTCGGGGGTATCTTTGACTACGATCAAAAGCATGAGCGCCTGATCGAAGTCAACCGCGAGCTTGAAGACCCGAACGTCTGGAACAAGCCCGAATACGCCCAGGAACTGGGCCGTGAGCGCGCCATGCTGGCGCAGATCGTCGAGACCCTGGACGAAATGTCCGGTGGCCTGGCCGATTGCCGTGACCTGCTGGACATGGCCGTTGAAGAAGACGACGAAGCCGCTGTCGAGGACGTCGTCAGTGAACTCGACCGCCTGCGCGTCGCGCTCGAGAAGCTCGAGTTCCGTCGCATGTTCAGCGGCGAGATGGACATGAACAACGCCTACCTGGACATCCAGGCCGGTTCCGGCGGTACCGAGGCTCAGGATTGGGCCAACATTCTGCTGCGCATGTACTTGCGTTGGGCCGACAAGCGCGGCTTCGATACCACGATCATGGAGCTGTCCGAAGGCGAAGTGGCCGGTATCAAGGGCGCCACCCTGCATATCAAGGGTGAGTACGCCTTCGGCTGGTTGCGCACCGAGATCGGTGTTCACCGCCTGGTGCGCAAGAGCCCGTTCGACTCCGGCAACCGCCGTCATACCTCGTTCTCGGCGGTGTTCGTCTCGCCCGAGATCGACGACAAGGTCGAAATCGATATCAACCCGTCCGACCTGCGAATCGATACCTATCGTTCGTCCGGTGCCGGTGGTCAGCACGTTAACACCACCGACTCGGCGGTGCGGATTACCCACGTCCCGACCAACACCGTGGTCAGCTGCCAGAACGAACGCTCCCAGCACGCCAACAAGGACACCGCCATGAAAATGCTGCGGGCCAAGTTGTACGAGCAGGAAATGCAGAAGCGTAACGCCGCCTCCCAGGCCCTTGAAGACAGCAAGTCCGATATTGGCTGGGGGCATCAGATCCGTTCCTACGTGCTTGATGCATCGCGGATCAAGGACCTGCGTACCGGCATCGAACGCAGCGACTGCGACAAGGTGCTCGACGGCGATCTCGACGAATACCTGGAGGCCAGTCTCAAGCAGGGGCTATAACCCCTCCGAGACCTGCCACAAGTCCCTCGCCCGACGGGCGAGGGCAACGAACCCGTGATGGAAAATGTGAAGACATGAGCGACCTACAACTCGATCCGCAAGACCTGCAACAGGAAGAAAACAACCTGATCGCCCTGCGCAAGGAAAAACTTGCCGCTGTGCGCGAACAGGGTCAGGCCTTCCCCAACGACTTCCGCCGTGACAGCTACTGCAACGACCTGCAGAAACAGTATGTCGACAAGACCAAGGAAGAGCTGGAAGCTGCAGCGATCCCGGTCAAGGTTGCCGGCCGTATCATGCTCAACCGTGGTTCGTTCATGGTGATTCAGGACATGACCGGTCGTATCCAGGTCTACGTCAACCGCAAGACCTTGCCGGAAGAAACCCTGGCTGCGGTCAAGACCTGGGACCTGGGCGACATCATCGCCGCTGAAGGCACCCTGGCGCGTTCCGGCAAGGGCGACCTGTACGTGGAAATGACCAACGTGCGCCTGCTGACCAAGTCGCTGCGCCCGCTGCCAGACAAGCACCACGGCCTGACCGATACCGAAACCCGCTACCGTCAGCGCTACGTTGACCTGATCGTCAACGAAGACACCCGCCAGACGTTCCGCGTTCGTTCGCAGGTCATCAGCCACATCCGCAGTTTCCTGGCCAAGCGCGACTTCCTTGAAGTCGAAACGCCGATGCTGCAGACCATCCCTGGCGGCGCCGCGGCCAAGCCGTTTGAAACCCACCACAACGCGCTGGACCTGCCAATGTTCCTGCGTATTGCCCCGGAGCTGTACCTCAAGCGCCTGGTGGTCGGTGGTTTCGAGCGTGTGTTCGAGATCAACCGCAACTTCCGTAACGAAGGTGTGTCGACTCGTCACAACCCTGAGTTCACCATGCTGGAGTTCTACCAGGCGTACGCCGATTACGAAGACAACATGGACCTCACCGAAGAACTGTTCCGCGAACTGGCGCAACTGGTTCTGGGTAGCACTGATGTGCCGTATCAGGGCAAGGTGTTCCATTTCGGCGAGCCGTTCCAGCGTATCTCTGTGTTCGATTCGATCCTCAAGTACAACCCGGAAATCACCGCTGCCGACTTGCAGGACATCGACAAGGCGCGCGCCCTGGCCAAGAAGGCCGGTGCCGACGTCAAAGGTTTCGAGGGCCTGGGCAAGCTGCAGACCATGATTTTCGAAGAACTGGTCGAGCATAAACTCGAGCAGCCGACCTTCATCACCGAATACCCGTTCGAAGTGTCACCATTGGCACGTCGCAACAACAAGAACCCGAACGTCACCGACCGTTTCGAGCTGTTCATCGGTGGCCGTGAAATCGCCAACGCCTACTCCGAGCTCAACGATGCCGAAGACCAGGCCGAACGCTTCATGGCGCAGGTGGCCGACAAGGATGCCGGTGACGACGAAGCCATGCACTACGATGCCGACTTCGTACGTGCCCTGGAGTACGGCATGCCGCCTACCGCCGGTGAAGGCATTGGTATCGACCGCCTGGTCATGCTGCTGACTGACTCGCCGTCGATCCGTGACGTGATCCTGTTCCCGCACATGCGCCCACAGGCCTGAGCGTACTGAACAAGCCGCCTTCCGGGGCGGCTTTTTCTTGCCCGCAATAAGTTGATCGAATCGACAGTAATTCATAGAGGTAGACCTGTAGTGACTCCTGCAATGGCTCAACAAGGTGCTGCTGGCGTGGCCACAGCGGTGGCGGAAAGTGTTCAGTACCAGGGGCGCAAGGCGAGCCGTCGTGGCAGTGAGCAGCGTCGTCAGGAGATTCTCGACGCGGCGATGCGCATCGTTGTCCGTGATGGCGTGCGGGGTGTGCGGCATCGTGCAGTAGCCGCCGAGGCCGGGGTGCCCTTGTCGGCCACCACCTACTACTTCAAGGATATCGAAGACCTGCTGATCGACAGTTTTGCCCAGTACGTGGAGCGCAGCGCTGCGTACATGGCCAAGCTCTGGGAGCACACCGAAGTGGTGTTGCGTCAGTTGTTGTCTCAGGGCGACGGCAGTCCACAATCCCGAGCGCGCCTGGCCGACGAAGTGGCGAAGATGATGAGCGAGTATGTGCAACGCCAACTGCATAACCGCCGTAACTTCCTGATGGCCGAGCAGGCCTTTCGCCAGGAGGCGCTGCTGTGTCCGAAATTGGCCGAGCTGGTCAAGTCGCACGAGCAGATTTTGCTACGCGGCGCGGGCCAGATGCTTCAGGTCGTGGGGTCGCGTGAACCTCAGCAGGATGCCTTGGTGTTGACGGCGATAATCGAGCAGATGGAATATCAGGGCCTGCTCGATGCTGAACGACCGCACGCCGAAGCACAGATGCTCGCTATTCTTACGCGATACCTGCATCTGGTATTGGCTGCGGTCTAAGGCACGATCCATTTCAAGGAGAACCTGATGAAAGCCTGGCGTGTGCTGTTGGCCTTGTCGTTTTTACTGCTTGGCGGTTGTCTGGTTACCTTCAATGAACCCATTCCGGCGAATCAGCCGGCGCCCAAGGCGTTGCTCGGTAACTGGAGCAGCAAGGATGCCTGGGGCGAACCCTTGAAACTGCTGATCAGTCGCACGGGGGGCAATGCCTACAAGGCAGTGGCCACGGCCAAGGGCAAGCCACGCCAGGAATACACCTTCACGGTCTCGCGTCACGGTAATCGCTGGTATTTCTCGGCTGGTGTGCCGAAAAAGCTCGGCGGAAACTTCCTGATTGCCGGTTTTGACGTGATCGGTAGCAACGAGTTAGTGCTCTACAACCTTGATGTTGAACGGATCAACCAGGCGTTGGAGCAGAAGGCTCTCAGCGGTCAACGCTACGAAGTGCCGGAAGATAATGGCGAGGGTGTCCTGATCGACAGCCCTGCACAGCAGGTTTTTGCCTACCTGGATGACCCTGCCAACTCCGATCTGTTCATCGAAGTCGCGCGGTTTCAGCGCGCAGGCAAATAACCGATTCGAAGCAAGGAGTGTGGTGTGGACGAGTACCAGCAGACGATACGCGGCCTGTCTGATCGCATTGTTCAGGCACAGACGCCGATCCGCGTGCTCGATGCGGTGAAGTGGGACGATAGCATCCGCCAGGGGTTCCTCAAGGCCAAGGGCAAAGAGTTGCCGAAGGTGGACCGTGAATACTATCAAGGTCGACCACTGTCCTTTGACTCCAGTGCGGTGAAGCTTGAGTTTCAGAACATCGAGCGTGACATTACGCGCCAGCTTGGCCAGTTCAACCCGGTCGGGCAGATCATGCGACGCATGTGCAAGGAGTACCGCATGGTGGTGCGCATGCTTGAAGCGCGCGGCACCGAGGATTTCGGGCTGATCTCCCAGGAGCTCTACGGCGCCGCATCCGATGCCTTTCATGCCGGTGACCCGACCCTGTCCGATCTGGGCCTGATGCTCTCCGACTACCTGAACAACATCGATTGCCTGGGTGACCTGAAGGACGAGCCGAAGAACCTTACCGCCAAGCAGGCCGTGGAGATACTCCAGCATCGCTTGAACAAGGTGTTCGGTGAGGCGGAAGAGACCATCCGTGTATTCGAGTCGGACGGTATCGTTGCCGACGCGGCCGCCGGTGCCGACTACATCAAGATCCGCGCTGACGCGATGTTCAACAACCGCGATGTTCGCGCGTTGGAGGTCCATGAGGGGCTGGTGCATGTCGGCACCACCCTCAACGGCCTGAACCAGCCGATCTGTACCTTCCTGTCCAAAGGCCCGCCTTCTTCCACGGTCACCCAGGAGGGGCTAGCGATCCTCATGGAGGTGATTGCTTTCGCCTCCTACCCCAGCCGGCTGCGCAAGCTGACCAACCGCACCCGTGCCATTCACATGGTCGAGGAGGGGGCTGATTTCCTCCAGGTGTTCGAGTTCTTTCGCGCTCAAGGGTTTGGCATGCAGGAGAGCTATGGCAATGCCAGCCGCGTGTTTCGTGGCTCGGTGCCCAATGGCTTGCCATTTACCAAGGACTTGTCCTACCTCAAGGGCTTTATCATGGTTTACAACTATATTCAGTTGGCCGTGCGTAAAGGCAAGCTTGAGCAGATTCCTTTGCTGTTTTGCGGCAAGACGACGCTGGAAGATATGCGGACTCTGCGCCAATTGGTCGACGAAGGCCTGGTGGAGCCGCCCAAGTACCTGCCCGAGCAGTTCCGCGACTTGAACGCGCTGTCGGCTTGGATGTGCTTCTCCAACTTCCTCAATCACTTGAGCCTGGACCGTATTGAAGCCGACTACTCGAACATTCTCTGACGTCCTTGGCAGGCCGCTGTGCCTGCTTCTTGTGCTGTTGAGTCTGGCCGGCTGCAGTGCCTTGCTGTTTTACCCTGAGCCGGGCGAGCCCTTCACGCCGAAGCGAGCCAAGCTTGAGTACCGTGACCTCACCCTGACCGCTGCAGACGGTACGCGCCTGCATGGTTGGTGGTTGCCGGCCAAGGAGGGTGTAGCGGTCAAGGGGACGGTGCTTCACCTGCATGGCAATGGTGGCAACCTGGCGTTGCACCTGGGCGGCAGTTGGTGGCTACCGGAGCATGGCTATCAGGTGTTGATGATCGACTACCGGGGCTATGGCTTGTCGGAAGGCACGCCGAGTTTGCCTGAAGTCTATGACGACATTGCCGCGGCGATGGACTGGCTGCAGCAGGCGCCTGAAGCGCAGGGCAAGCCGCTGGTGTTGCTGGGGCAAAGCCTGGGTGGCGCCCTGGCCATCCATTACCTGGCGCAACACCCTGAGCAATCACATCGGTTCAAGGCCATGGTCTTCGACGGAGTGCCGGCCAGTTACCGGGATGTCGGGCGTAGTGCCTTGAGTTCGACCTGGTTGACCTGGCCTTTGCAGGTTCCGCTGTCATGGCTGGTGCCGGATGGCGACAGCGCGGTGCGCTCGGTCGGGCAATTGTCCGGGGTTCCGAAGTTGATCTACCACAGCATCGACGACACCACCGTACCCATGGTCAATGGTATCCGTCTGTATCAGGCGGCCCCACCACCGCGCGTGCTGCAGTTGACCCGTGGTGGTCATGTGCAGACCTTCAACGACCCGATTTGGCGTAAGGTAATGCTGCGCTTTCTGGAAGACCCTGAACATTTCAATGGACTGCGACGTTTGGCCGAAGTCCCCAATTACCCTGACGAGAAGTAGTAATGAGTGAAGAACGCAACGCCATCCCGCTGATCATCACCGGTGTCTGCAGCATCATTGGCACTGTCGGTGCGCTTTGGTATTACGGCTACCTGCATTTTGCCAAGCCGGAGGATGCGCTGCTGCTGTCCGACTTCACCATGCTCAAGACTGTTCCCGGTGAAGACTACAAGGTTTCGCTCAGCCCGGCGCCACAGGTGGCGCAATGCATCGATGGCGTGTTGGTGCTGTTCGACACCCAGCAGAAGGGCCTGACCGGCGTACTGGTCGACAACAAGAAGCAGGCGGTGCGTTGCATGGGGCAGGAGACGCCGCAGCAGGTACAGTAATACCGTCAATTGGCGGCGTCCCTATCGCTGGCAAGCCCGGCACCTACCGGTTTCAGTCGTTGGGCGCCTCTTTTTCCGCGCTTAAGGTCTGCAGGTAGTGTCGGGACAACGCTAGAAACCGGGGTGTTGGCCCGATGTCTTCATACAACGGATTGCCTTCTTCATCGGTTTCGATGACCTGTTGACCGCGGACATAAGGGAAGCTGGCCTCCAGCTCTTCGAGCGCGGCGCCGAGCAGTTCGCCGAGCAGTTCCTCGGGTTGACGCTTGGGGTACATCTCGGCCAGCGCCGCCAGACGCGCCGCGGCTTCGACATCCAGGTGCAACACATAACCGGTAGGGCTCATGCGCCCCGTGGCGGTCTGTTCCCAGTTCTGGGCAAGTTCGCGGATTTTCATGGTGACCTCGTTGAAGACGGATGGCCTTCTTTCAGCGTAGCTACTGGTCGCACTTTGGTCTGCCTTGAAGCACAGGCGGTACTGCGGCACTCTGATGTCATCGCTGTTTGCCCGCGTTGGAGATGAAGGCTGATGACTGGTATTGATGTGCGCTTGCGTGAAGACGTCCATCTGTTGGGCGAATTGTTGGGGGACACCGTACGCGAACAGTACGGCGAAGCTTTCCTGCAGAAAATCGAGGACATTCGTCGCAGCGCCAAGGCGGACCGCAGTGGCAGTGCCGAGCAACTGAGCTCCAGCCTCGACGGCTTGTCCGAGGACGAGTTGCTGCCGGTGGCCCGAGCGTTCAACCAGTTTCTCAACCTGGCCAACATCGCCGAACAGTACCAGTTGATCCGCCGCCGCGACGCGGATCAGCCCGAGCCGTTCGAGGCCAGGGTGCTTCCCGAATTGCTCGATCGCCTGAAAAAGGCGGGTCATAGCCCTGACGCATTGGCCCGCCAGCTCGGCAAACTGAGCATCGAACTGGTGCTTACTGCGCACCCGACCGAAGTCGCCCGCCGTACCTTGATTCACAAGTACGATGCCATCGCCGCGCAGTTGGCGGCTCAAGACCACCGCGACCTGACACCTGCCGAGCGTGCGCAGGTCCGCGAGCGCCTGCAGCGGTTGATTGCCGAGGCTTGGCATACCGAAGAAATCCGCCGTACTCGACCCACCCCGGTCGATGAAGCCAAATGGGGCTTTGCGGTCATTGAGAACTCGCTCTGGCAGGCTATCCCCAACCACCTGCGCAAGGCGGACAAGGCCTTGTTCGCGGCCACGGGTCTGCACCTGCCGCTAGAGGCTGCGCCGATTCGATTTGCCTCGTGGATGGGCGGTGACCGTGACGGTAACCCCAATGTCACCGCCACGGTCACACGCGAAGTGCTGTTGCTGGCCCGCTGGATGGCGGCAGACCTGTTCCTGCGAGACGTCGATTTTCTGGCCGCCGAGTTGTCCATGCAGCAGGCCAGCCCGGCGCTGCGGGCCAGGGTGGGCGAGCATGCCGAACCCTACCGGGCGTTGCTTAAGCAACTGCGCGAGCGCCTGCGGGCAACCCGAAGCTGGGCGCAGTCGTCACTGGCTGTTACGCAACCGGCATCCGCCGAGGTCTTGCACGACAATCACGACCTGATTGAGCCGTTGCGGCTCTGCTATGAGTCGTTGCATGAGTGCGGCATGGGCGTTATCGCTGATGGCCCGCTGCTCGACACCTTGCGTCGGGCGGTGACCTTTGGCCTGTTCCTGGTGCGCCTGGATGTGCGTCAGGACGCAGCACGGCACGCTTCGGCGTTGAGTGAGATCACCGATTATCTGGGGCTGGGGCGCTATGAGGATTGGGATGAAGAGGCGCGTATCGCCTTCCTGCAGACCGAACTGAACAACCGTCGTCCGTTGTTGCCACGGCATTTCCGGCCTCAGGCCGAGACGGCTGAAGTGCTTGCGACCTGCAGTGAAATCGCTGCCGCCCCGGCGGCATCGCTGGGGTCTTATGTGATCTCCATGGCCGGCGCGGCTTCAGACGTGCTGGCGGTACAGTTGCTGCTCAAGGAGGCGGGTGTTGCCCGTCCGATGCGGGTTGTGCCGTTGTTCGAAACACTGGCCGACCTGGACAATGCCGGGCCGGTCATGCAGCGTCTGCTGGGGCTGCCGGGCTATCGTGCGGGTTTGCACGGCCCTCAGGAAGTGATGATCGGCTACTCCGATTCGGCCAAGGACGCCGGTACCACGGCAGCGGCCTGGGCCCAGTACCGTGCCCAGGAAACCCTGGTGGAGATCTGTCGAGGCCGATCATCCCCCGGTGCGCAGTGCCCGTGATGTGGCAGGGCGTGCGGTATTCACCTTTCGTCAGGGCTGTT
>NZ_MBPN01000014.1 GCF_001695625.1 Pseudomonas defluvii | reverse complement strand
GCGTTTTCGTTTGTCTCAATGAAACCATGGAGAACCCACACGCACCATCGCCGGCAAGGCCGACTCCCGCAGGAGCCGGGCTGCCGATGACGGCTATCAGGCCATTTCAGCCGTTGTCTCGAACTCGAACACCAACTCGCCATCACGCATGTCGACGTGCACTACGCCACCATGCTCGGCCAGCTCACCAAACAGGATCTCTTCAGCCAATGGCCGCTTGATCTTGTCCTGAATCAGCCGCGCCATTGGCCGCGCACCCATCTGCGCATCATAGCCACCCGCTGCCAGCCAGCTACGCGCCGCATCGGAAACCTCCAACAGCACGCGCTTGTCTTCGAGTTGCGCCTGCAGTTCGGTGAGGAACTTGTCGACCACACTCTTGATGGTTTCGTGGCTCAGACGACCAAACTGAATGATGGTGTCCAGGCGGTTACGGAACTCCGGCGTGAAGCTCTTCTTGATGACTTCCATCGCATCGGAGGAGTGATCCTGCTGCGTAAAGCCAATCGAGGCTCGCGCAGCCGTCTCGGCACCCGCGTTGGTGGTCATGATGACAATCACGTTGCGGAAGTCCGCCTTGCGCCCGTTGTTGTCGGTCAGCGTGCCATGGTCCATCACCTGCAGCAGCAGGTTGAAGACTTCCGGATGCGCCTTCTCGATTTCATCAAGCAGCAGCACGCAGTGCGGCTGCTTGGTGATTGCCTCGGTCAGCAAACCACCCTGATCGAAACCGACATAACCGGGTGGCGCACCAATCAGGCGCGACACGGTATGCCGCTCCATGTACTCGGACATGTCAAAGCGCACCAGCTCGACACCCAGCGCCTTGGCCAGCTGTCGCGCCGCCTCGGTCTTGCCGACACCTGTAGGGCCGGCAAAGAGGAACGAGCCAACCGGCTTGTCCGGCGACTTCAGGCCAGCCCGCGACAGCTTGATTGCGGTGGCCAGCGAATCGATGGCAGCGTCTTGACCGAACACGGTCAGCTTCAGGTCACGCTCCAGGTTACGCAGCAGTTCCTTGTCGGAGCTGGTGACGTGTTTTGGTGGGATCCGCGCGATCTTGGCAACAATATCCTCGACCTGAGGTACATCGATACGCTTGACTCGCGACTCTACCGGCTGCAGGCGCTGATAGGCGCCCGCCTCGTCAATGACGTCGATGGCCTTGTCAGGCATATGCCGGTCATTGATGTAGCGTGCTGCCAGCTCGGCAGCGGCACGCAGGGCTTCATCGCTGTACTCGATGTTGTGATGCGATTCGAAACGCCCCTTGAGCCCACGCAGGATACCAACGGTGTCTTCCACCGATGGCTCACTGACATCGACCTTCTGGAAGCGCCGCGCCAAGGCACGGTCTTTCTCGAAGATGCCACGAAACTCCTGGAACGTGGTCGAGCCAATGCAGCGGATATCCCCCGAGGACAGCAAGGGCTTGAGCAGATTGGACGCATCCATCACGCCGCCCGATGCCGCACCGGCACCGATAATGGTGTGGATCTCGTCGATGAACAGAATCGCCTGCGGCCGTTTACGCAGCTCATTGAGCAGCGCCTTGAAGCGCTTCTCGAAATCACCACGGTACTTGGTACCGGCCAACAGCGCGCCCAGGTCCAGCGAATAGACCACGCTATGCGACAGCAGATCCGGCACCTGGCCATCAACGATACGCTTGGCCAGGCCTTCGGCAATGGCCGTCTTGCCCACGCCCGCTTCACCGACCAGCAGCGGATTGTTCTTGCGCCGACGGGCAAGGATCTGCGCCACGCGCTCAACCTCGGCCTCACGCCCTACCAATGGGTCGATACGGCCCTGGCGTGCCTGCTCGTTGAGGTTGCTGGCATAGGCGTCCAGCGGGTTGCTCGAGGAAGAGGTTTCGCCCCCCTCCTCATCCTGCATGTCCTGATCGTTTTCGGAATGCTCGCCGTGCCCTGGCACCTTGGAGATGCCATGGGCGATGTAGTTGACCACGTCGATACGGGCCACACTTTGCTGCTTCAGCAGAAACACCGCCTGGCTTTCCTGCTCGCTAAAGATCGCCACCAGCACATTGGCACCGGTCACTTCACGCTTGCCCGAGCTCTGTACATGGAATACTGCACGCTGCAACACGCGCTGGAAGCCCAGGGTTGGCTGGGTTTCGCGATCCTCATCGTGCACCGGGATCAATGGCGTGGTGGAGTCGATGAACTCCTGCAGGTCGTGTTTGAGTTTATCGAGGTTCGCACCACAGGCCCGCAGAACGGTGGCGGCTGCCTCATTATCCAATAGTGCCAGCAGAAGGTGCTCGACGGTCATGAACTCATGACGCTTCGAACGGGCCTCCTTGAAGGCCAGATTGAGGGTGACTTCGAGCTCGCGGTTTAACATAGCTTCACCTCATACCCAACTGGTCGGCGATTAACCGTCCTTCTCGATTTCACAGAGTAGCGGATGCTGGCTTTCCCTGGCGTATTGGTTGACCTGCATGGCCTTGGTTTCGGCGATGTCACGGGTAAACAATCCGCACACTGCCCGTCCTTCTGTATGGACGGCCAGCATGACCTTGGTCGCCAACTCGCGGTTCAGGTTAAAGAACATTTCGAGCACTTCGACGACAAAATCCATCGGGGTGTAGTCATCATTGAACAAAACCACCTTGTACATCGGCGGTGCCTGCAGCGCTGGCTTGGCTTCCTGCACCGCCAGCCCGGACCCATCGTCCTCATGCGATTGCGGGTGATCCTGATTGAATGTTAGTCGAATCTGGCTATGTGCATGCATGGAAAGAATTTCATCATTTCGACACGTTAAGGTTGTGAGTTGACCGCCGGGTCGACGCCTGAACGACCGTCGCACTGCCTTGACTATCAGCAAAACGGTGTTACAACCAATAAGAACCCACCGTGGTCAACAAGGTCCGCGCAGTCAACCAGAGTTCGCAGGTTAATCAGCGGATTGAGTGGATGATACTCCAGTGATGGAGTCCTTTGCAGAGGGATATGAGGATGGCAAGCGGTAAAGTCAAGTGGTTCAACAATGCCAAGGGCTATGGCTTCATCAACGAGGAGGGCAAGACCGAAGACCTGTTCGCCCACTACTCGGCCATTGAGATGGACGGCTACAAGACGCTGAAAGCCGGACAAACCGTTGCCTTCGACATCATCCAGGGTCCCAAGGGCTTGCACGCCGTGAAAATCAGGGCAGCCGCAAAGACGGAAACCGCAGCCCCCACCCCCGCCTCGACCACCACACTCGCCTGACACACCTTGTTTTTGAATCGCCCATAAAAAACCGGCCAATCCGCGAGGACTGGCCGGTTTTTTTGTACCGCCCTTACATGTGCTTGATCAGTGCCTCACCGAAACCGGAACTCGACACCAGCGTAGCGCCGTCCATCAGGCGCTCGAAGTCGTAGGTCACCGTCTTGGCAGCAATAGCACCGTTGGTGCCCTTGATGATCAGGTCAGCTGCCTCGGTCCAGCCCAGGTGACGGAGCATCATTTCAGCGGAGAGGATCACCGAACCCGGGTTGACCTGGTTCTTGCCGGCGTATTTCGGCGCAGTACCGTGGGTAGCTTCGAACATGGCCACGGTGTCGGACAGATTGGCGCCCGGCGCAATACCGATACCGCCCACCTCGGCCGCCAGCGCGTCGGACAGGTAGTCACCGTTGAGGTTAAGGGTAGCGATGACATCGTACTCGGCTGGACGCAGCAGGATCTGCTGGAGCATGGCGTCGGCAATGGCATCCTTGACCACGACCTTGCGGCCGGTTTTCGGGTTTGTGAACTGCATCCACGGGCCACCGTCGAGCAGCTCGGCGCCAAACTCGTTCTTGGCGACTTCGTAGCCCCAGTCCTTGAAGGCACCTTCGGTGAACTTCATGATATTGCCCTTGTGCACCAGGGTCAGCGACTCGCGGTCGTTGTCCACGACGTACTGCAGGGCCTTGCGCACCAGACGCTGGGTGCCTTGCTTGGAAACCGGCTTGATACCAATACCGCAATCCTGATCGAAACGGATCTTGGTAACGCCCATTTCTTCCTTCAGGAACTTGATGACCTTGTTCGCCTCAGGCGAACCCGCCTTCCACTCGATACCGGCATAGATGTCTTCGGAGTTCTCACGGAAGATCACCATATCGACATCGCCGGGCTTCTTGACCGGGCTTGGAACGCCTTCGAACCACACCACCGGACGCAGGCAGACATACAGGTCCAGTTGCTGACGCAGGGCCACGTTCAGGGAACGGATACCACCACCGACCGGAGTGGTCAGCGGGCCCTTGATGGAGACGACGTAATCCCTGACCGCATCCAGGGTTTCCTGAGGCAGCCAGGTATCCTGGTCATACACCTGGGTAGCTTTCTCGCCGGCATAGACTTCCATCCAGGAGATCTTGCGCTTGCCACCATAGGCTTTCTCTACGGCAGCATCGACAACCTTGATCATGACCGGGCTGACGTCGACGCCAATGCCGTCACCTTCAATGAACGGGATGATCGGGTTGTCTGGAACATTGAGAGAATGGTCTGCGTTGACGGTGATTTTGTCGCCGACTGCCGGAACCTTGATTTTCTGGTATCCCATGCTGCACTCCGTTTTTTTGGTGTGGTTCGTCATCATGCATTACCCAGAGCCTAACCCAGTTGACGGATAACGGAAACCTCGTACACCAATCCGTCATAAAGCGCCAAAATCTCTACATCTTTCGTCTATAAGTGACCAACCGACCACTACGTCTTGGTGATTAAGACCAAGGGTTTGGTATACTCCGCCGGTGACCAAAGGGTCACTGGGGGTAACCGGCCTGAAATGAGACCCGCGCCCCGACAAGACTGAGCTGTTACCGCAGCCCAGCCGTTTGACACTCGACTGATGCATCACCATCAACGCCCAGAACCCTCGACCTTCTGCTTATGGATGTGTCCAGGCGAAGCGCATTACCCTGCGCACCTCGAGATTCTGTGCACGCTCAGCAAAACAGAGAGTTAACCCGAATATGCCCACCCGATCCAAGATCATCTACACCTTCACCGACGAAGCCCCCGCCCTCGCCACCTACTCACTGCTGCCCATCGTCGAAGCCTTCACTGCTACCGCCGACATCGCGGTAGAAACCCGGGACATCTCTCTCGCCGGCCGCATCCTTTCTGCCTTCCCTGAACAGCTCGGCGCCGACAAGCAAGTGGCCGACCACCTGGCAGAACTGGGCAAACTGGCAACCACGCCAGAAGCCAACATCATCAAGTTGCCGAACATCAGCGCCTCGGTTCCACAACTGAAAGCCGCGATCAAGGAACTGCAAGCCAAAGGTTTCAACATTCCGGACTACCCGGAAACCCCGGCCACTGACGCCGAGAAAGAAACCCGTGCACGCTACGACCGCATCAAGGGCAGCGCCGTAAACCCGGTACTGCGCGAAGGCAACTCCGACCGCCGCGCACCGCTGTCGGTCAAGAACTATGCCCGCAAGCACCCGCACAAAATGGGCGCCTGGGCTGCAGACTCCAAGTCCCACGTTGCCCACATGAGCAACGGCGACTTCTACGGCAGCGAAAAAGCCGCGCTGATCGAAGCCGATGACAGCCTGCGCATCGAACTGCTGGACAAGAACGGCAACACCACCGTTCTGAAAGAGAAAACCTCGGTCAAGGCCGGCGAAATCATCGACTGCTCGGTCATGAGCCGCAAGGCACTGCGCAGCTTCATCGCCGCTGAAATCGAAGATGCCAAGGCCAAGGGCGTACTGCTGTCGGTTCACCTGAAGGCGACCATGATGAAGGTCTCCGACCCGATCATGTTCGGCCAGATCGTTGCCGAGTACTACCAGGACGCGCTGAACAAGCACGCTGACGTACTGGAGCAGATCGGCTTCAACCTGAACAACGGTATCGGCGACCTTTACGCCCGTATCAAGGCCCTGCCTGCTGACAAGCAAGCCGAAATCGAAGCCGACATCCAGGCCGTCTACGCCGTTCGCCCGGCGCTGGCCATGGTCAACTCCGACAAGGGCATCACCAACCTGCACGTACCAAGCGACGTGATCGTCGACGCTTCGATGCCGGCCATGATCCGTGACTCGGGCAAGATGTGGAACGCCGAAGGCCAGCTGCAAGACACCAAGGCCGTCATCCCGGATCGTTGCTACGCCACCATCTACCAGGCCGTTATCGAAGACTGCAAGAAACACGGCGCCTTCGACCCAACGACCATGGGCAGCGTACCGAACGTTGGCCTGATGGCACAGAAAGCCGAAGAGTACGGCTCTCACGACAAGACCTTCCAGCTCGCTGCCGACGGTGTTGTTCGCGTTGTAGACAGCAAAGGCAACCTGGTGCTGCAGCAGGACGTCGAAGCTGGCGATATCTTCCGCATGTGCCAAGCCAAAGACGCCCCGATCCAGGACTGGGTCAAACTGGCCGTCAACCGTGCTCGCGCCAGCAACACCCCAGCCATTTTCTGGCTCGACCCACAACGCGCCCATGACGGCGTGATGATCGAGAAAGTCCAGAAGTACCTGAAAGACCACGACACCACCGGCCTGGACATTCGTGTCCTGTCGCCAGTCGAGGCCATGAAGGTATCTCTGGAGCGTATCCGTGCAGGCAAGGACACCATCTCGGTGACCGGCAACGTACTGCGCGACTACCTGACCGACCTGTTCCCGATCATGGAGCTGGGCACCAGCGCCAAGATGCTGTCGATCGTTCCGCTGATGAACAACGGCGGCCTGTTCGAAACCGGCGCCGGCGGTTCGGCACCGAAGCACGTACAGCAACTGGTCGAAGAGAACTTCCTGCGCTGGGACTCGCTGGGTGAATTCCTGGCCCTGGCCGCTTCTCTGGAACACCTGAGCAACGCCTACGCCAACCCGAAAGCCAAGGTCCTGGCCAACACCCTGGACCAGGCAACCGGCAAGTTCCTGGACGACAACAAGTCGCCAGCGCGCAAGGTTGGTGGCATCGACAACCGCGGCAGCCACTTCTACCTGACCCTGTTCTGGGCCCAGGCACTGGCTGCACAAAACGACGACGCCGCACTGCAAGCACGCTTTGCCCCACTGGCCAAGGCACTGACCGAGAACGAAGCGACCATCGTCGCCGAGCTCAACGCTGTCCAGGGCAAGCCAGCCGAAATCGGTGGTTACTACTACCCTGATGCCGAGCTGACCAGCAAAGTGATGCGCCCAAGCCAAACCTTCAACAGCGCGATTTCTGCCCTGTAAGGTTCGCTTGATGTAACACCAGAAACCCCGGCCACGCACCGGGGTTTCTGCTTTTCTGCAGAGGCGTGGCACCCGCGTCGCCGAGAACACCGGCCATGCGATCCACCTGCACAACACAGGATCTTGCACATGACCTGGCAACCCCACATCACCGTCGCCACCATTGTCGAAGACCAGGGCCGTTTCCTGCTGGTCGAAGAGTTCAAAGCCGGCAAGCACGTATTCAACCAGCCGGCAGGCCACCTGGAGGCCAACGAGTCGCTGGCCGAGGCCGCCCTGCGCGAAACGCTCGAGGAGACTGCCTGGGACGTAGAACTGACCGGCGTGGTCGGCATCTACCTCTACACCGCCCCCAGCAATGGCGTGACCTACCAGCGCGTCTGCTTTGCCGCCAAACCGCTACGGCATAATGCCGACCGCGCACTGGACAGCGACATTGTCCGCGCCGTGTGGCTGACCCGTGAGGAACTGCTCGCCGACCCCGAGCGCTGGCGCAGCGAACTGGTACCTCGTTGCATTGACGACTTCCTCGCCGGCCCCCTGCACAGCCTGGCGGTGATCCGCGATTGAGCATGGCTTTCGCCTTGCCGCGCACAGCCTGTTAGAATCTTGTCCTTTTACCCGGATACGCAGCGATTCCTATGTCCACTCCAGCTCTCAAAGAACCCGAAAAGACGCGCGTGATCGTCGGCATGTCCGGCGGCGTGGACTCTTCCGTTTCCGCCCTTCTGCTGATGGAGCAGGGTTATCAGGTCGAAGGCCTGTTCATGAAGAACTGGGAAGAGGACGACGGTACCGAGTACTGCACCGCCCGCGAAGACCTGGCCGACGCACAAGCCGTGTGTGACCGCATCGGCATCAAACTGCACACCGCCAACTTCGCCGCCGAATACTGGGACAACGTGTTTGAGCACTTCCTGGCGGAATACAAGGCCGGACGCACGCCAAACCCGGACATCCTCTGCAACCGCGAAATCAAGTTCAAGGCGTTCCTCGACTACGCCCTGATGCTCGGTGCCGACCTGATCGCCACCGGCCACTACGTGCGCCGCCGCGACATTGACGGCCGCACCGAACTGCTCAAAGGCCTGGACCCGAACAAGGACCAGAGCTACTTCCTCCACGCCGTCGGCGGCGAGCAGATTGCCCGCACCCTGTTCCCGGTCGGCGAACTGGAAAAACCGGAAGTACGCGCCATCGCCGAAAAACATGGCCTGGCCACCGCAAAGAAAAAAGACTCCACCGGCATCTGCTTTATCGGTGAACGTCGCTTCAGCGATTTCCTCAAGCAGTACCTGCCCGCCCAGCCTGGCGAAATCCAGACCACTGAAGGCGACGTCATCGGCCGCCACCATGGCCTGATGTACCACACCATCGGGCAACGCCAGGGGCTGGGTATCGGCGGCCTGAAAGACGCAGGCGACGAGCCGTGGTACGTGCTGGAGAAAGACCTCGCCCGCAACGTGCTGGTAGTTGGCCAGGGCAACGAACACCCATGGCTGTTCTCCCGCGCCCTGCTCGCCTCGGAGATCTTCTGGGTCAACCCGATCGACCTGTCCAGCCCGCGCCGCCTGACCGCGAAAGTGCGCTACCGCCAGAGCGACCAGGCCTGCACCCTGGAACGCACCAACGACGGCTATCGGGCAGTATTTGAAGAACCTCAACGGGCGGTAACGCCCGGCCAGTCCGTGGTCTTCTATGATGGTGAGATCTGCTTGGGCGGCGGCGTGATCGAAGTAGCCGAGCCTTGGAGCCAGCGTTGATGAATACCACGCAAGAACAGCTGGTTGCACTGGGCGGCGTCTTTCAGGCTGCCGTACTGGTCGATCGAATTGCCCGTACCGGCCAGGTCAGCGAAGCCAACCTGAGCTGCATGCTTGGTAGCCTGTTGGTGCGCGACCCCAAGGACACCCTGGAAGTGTTCGGCGGCGATGACCTCAACCTGCGAGACGGCTACCGCGCCCTGGTCAGCGCCCTGGAGCGCGACCCCGCCAGCCTGCAGCGTGAACCACTGCGCTACGCGCTGTCGATGCTGGGCCTTGAGCGCCAACTGGCCAAACGTGGCGATATGCTTGAAGTCATCGGCAACCGCCTGCCACAAATCCAGTCCCAGGCCGATCATTTCGGCCTCGCGCACGAGAACGTCATAGCCTCCAGTGGCGCCCTGTATCAGGACACCCTGAGCACCCTGCGCCAACGGATTCAGGTACACGGTGACATGCGTCACCTGCAACAACCCAACAACGCCTCGAAGATCCGCGCCCTGCTGCTCGCCGGCATCCGCGCGGCGCGCCTCTGGCGCCAGCTCGGCGGCCATCGCTGGCAACTGGTGTTCAGCCGGCGCAAACTGCTCAAAGAGCTCTACCCGATGATGCGCGGCTAAACACCGCACAGGAGCCAGCCTTGCTGGCGATTCAAGCAACGCGAAACAGCGGATGGCTCGACCACACCATCGCTGGCAACGCCGGCTCCTGCAGACACCAAGCGCTTTACCTTTTGTCAGACCCCCGACCCGGGTGCATTTTTCATGTATGATATGCGCCCTTTTCGTTGCCCGACTGTCCGAGAACACCCCATGCAGCTCTCCTCGCTCACTGCGGTTTCCCCTGTTGACGGCCGCTACGCCGGCAAAACCCAGGCCCTGCGCCCTATTTTCAGCGAATACGGCCTGATCCGTTTCCGCGCCCTGGTTGAAGTTCGCTGGCTCCAGCGCCTGGCCGCTCACCCGCAAATCAGCGAAGTTCCGGCCTTCTCCGCCGAAGCCAACGCCCTGCTCAACGGCCTGGCCGATGAGTTCGCCCTCGAGCACGCCGAGCGCGTGAAAGAGATCGAGCGCACCACCAACCACGACGTAAAAGCCATCGAATACCTGCTCAAGGAGCAGGCAGCCAAGCTGCCAGAGCTGGCCAAGGTCAGTGAGTTCATTCACTTCGCCTGCACCAGCGAGGACATCAACAACCTGTCCCACGGCCTGATGCTGCGCGCCGGCCGTGATGACGTGCTGCTGCCACTGATGCGCCAGATCGCCAACGCCATCCGTGAACTGGCCCACCGTTTCGCCGACGTACCAATGCTGTCGCGCACCCACGGTCAACCGGCTTCGCCGACCACCCTGGGCAAGGAGCTGGCCAACGTCGTCTACCGCCTCGAGCGCCAGATCGCACAGGTTGCCGCTGTCCCGCTGCTGGGCAAGATCAACGGCGCCGTGGGCAACTACAACGCCCACCTGTCGGCTTACCCGCAAATCGACTGGGAAGCCAATGCCCGCGCCTTCATCGAAGACGAACTGGGCCTAGTGTTCAACCCGTACACCACCCAGATCGAACCGCACGACTACATTGCCGAACTGTTCGACGCGATTGCCCGCTTCAACACCATCCTGATCGACTTCGATCGCGATATCTGGGGCTACATCTCGCTGGGCTACTTCAAGCAGCGCACCATCGCGGGTGAAATCGGTTCTTCGACCATGCCGCACAAGGTCAACCCGATCGACTTCGAAAACTCCGAAGGCAACCTCGGTATCGCCAACGCACTGTTCCAGCACCTGGCCAGTAAGTTGCCGATCTCGCGCTGGCAGCGCGACCTGACCGACTCCACCGTGCTGCGCAACCTGGGCGTTGGTTTCGCCCACAGCGTGATCGCCTACGAGGCCAGCCTGAAGGGCATCAGCAAGCTGGAAATCAACACCCAGCGCATCGCCGACGACCTGGACGCCTGCTGGGAAGTATTGGCCGAGCCAATCCAGACCGTGATGCGTCGCTACAACATCGAAAACCCTTACGAGAAGCTCAAGGAGCTGACTCGCGGCAAGGGCATCAGCCCGGAAGCACTCCTGACCTTCATCGACGGTCTGGACATGCCTGCCGAAGCACGCGAAGAACTGAAGAAGCTGACTCCAGCGTCCTACATCGGTAACGCTGCAGCTCAAGCCAAACGCGTCTGATTATTGCCTTGCGCGTTAACGCCCGGCCAAGCCGGGCGTTTTTATTACCGAAAGAAAATTACTTTTTTTCAATAGGTTACACATGAATCCTGATACACCACTGCAGCTTCTGGGCGGCCTCACAGCCCGCGAATTCATGCGCGACTACTGGCAGAAAAAACCCCTGCTCGTCCGCCAGGCCTTCCCGGACTTTGAAAGCCCGATCGACGCCGACGAACTGGCCGGCCTTGCCCTGGAAGAGGAAGTCGAATCGCGTCTGATCCTCGAACATGGCGAACGCCCATGGGAAATGCGTCGCGGCCCATTCGAGGAAGACGCCTTCAGCCAGCTGCCAGCGCGTGACTGGACCCTGCTGGTACAAGCGGTCGACCAGTTCGTCCCTGAAGTGGGCGAGCTGCTGGAGCACTTCCGCTTCCTGCCAAGCTGGCGTATCGACGACGTGATGATCAGCTTCGCCGCCCCCGGTGGCAGCGTTGGTCCACACTTCGACAACTACGACGTGTTCCTGCTGCAAGGGCAAGGCAAGCGCAACTGGAAAATCGGCCAGGTCTGCGACAGCGACAGCCCGCTGATCGAGCACAGCGACCTGCGTATCCTGGCGGACTTCGAGCAGAGCGACGAGTGGACCCTGGAACCCGGCGACATGCTCTACCTGCCGCCGCGCCTGGCTCACTACGGCATCGCCGAAGACGACTGCATGACCTACTCGGTCGGCTTCCGCGCCCCAAGCGCTGCCGAAGTGCTCACCCACTTCACCGACTTCCTCAGCCAGTTCCTGCCTGATGAAGACCGCTACAGCGACGCCGATGCCAAGCCGGTCAGCGATCCGCACCAGATCCAGCACGACGCCCTCGACCGCCTGAAGAACCTGCTGACCGAGCACATGGGCGACGAGCGCCTGCTGCTGACCTGGTTCGGCCAGTTCATGACCGAGCCACGCTATCCCGAGCTGGTCAGTGGCGAGCCGCTGAGCGAGGAAGAGCTGATCGACAGCCTCGAACAAGGCGCCATCCTGATCCGCAATCCAAGCGCCCGTCTGGCCTGGTCCGAAGTCGACGACAACCTGCTGCTGTTCGCCAGCGGCCAGAGTCGCCTGCTGCCGGGCGACCTGCGCGAAATGCTCAAGCTGATCTGTGCCGCCGACGCATTGCATGTTGAAAACCTTGGCGAGTGGCTAAGCCATGAAGATGGCCTTACCCTGCTCTGCGAACTGATCAAGCAAGGAAGCCTGGGGTTTGCCAATGAATAAGATCACGGTACGGGTTGCCGACTGGCAGAAAGACAACGCTGACATCCGTCGCATTCGTGAAGCCGTGTTCATCGCCGAACAGGCCGTACCGCCTGAGCTGGAATGGGACACTGACGATACCAGCGCGGTGCATTTCCTGGCCTATGAAGGTGATTTTGCCATCGGTACGGCACGCCTGCTGCCCAGCGGCCATATTGGCCGGGTGTCGGTCCTCAAGGACTGGCGCGGGCTGAAGGTCGGCGATGCCCTGATGCAAGCGGTGATCGTCGAAGCCCAGAACCGCGACCTGAAGCAGCAGATGCTCAGCGCCCAGGTTCACGCCACGCCGTTCTACGAGCGTTTGGGCTTCAAAGTGGTCAGCGAGGAGTTCCTCGAAGCCGGTATCCCGCACGTCGACATGGTGCGCGAGTCCAAAGAGCTGGCTTGACGGCCAATCCCCGGCAGGGCCAACGCTTCAAGAGCGGCGGCCTTGCCGGAGATGCTTTTCCACCACACAACTCCCACATCTGCCGCAAATTTGCCATCATGTCCTCTCCACCCGCGGAGATCATGGACATGCCGCTACGCCCCCTTCTCGCCTCAATACTGCTGTCCTTCAGCCTCAGCACCCTGGCCGCCACTGAAGTGTTGCCACTGAGCCACCGGACCAGCGCCGAAATCCTCCCCGCCGCGCAGTCCTTTCTCGGCAAGGACGGCAGCGTCAGCGCCTTTGAAAACAAACTCATCGTCAAAGCCGCCCCCGACAAGATTGACGAGCTTCGCACCCTCCTTGAACAGCTCGATACCGCGCCACGGCGCCTGCTGATCAGCGTTGACAACAACGACAGCAACTTTCAGGACAATCGCGGCAACGCACGCGTCATTCGCTACGGCACAGCCAACCGCGAAGGCGGCCTGCAACAAGTTCAGGCCAGCGAAGGCGTACCGGCACTGATTCAGGTGGGCCAGAGCATCCCGCTGACCACCACCCAGACCGACACCTATGGCCGCCTGCAAAGCCAGACGGAGTACCGCAATGTCACGCAAGGTTTCTACGTGACCGCAAGCGTCACCGGCCAGACCGTGCACCTGAACATCAGCACCAACAACGACCGGATGAGCCAGGAACGCCCCGATGTAGTGAACGTTCAAAGCACCGACACAAAAGTCACAGGAAAACTAGGGGAATGGATCACACTGGCTGGCAACAACCAGCAAAGCCAGTCGGAACGCAACACTCAGGCCTTCACTTACTCGACTCAACGCGGTGAAAACATGACGTTGCGGGTAAAAGTCGATGCATTGGACTGATCCCTGGGAAATCAAGGCCTCGACCAACGGCCTCGGAACTGACTGACGAGTCTTATTAGACCAAAGATGTAGTAACCATAAAAAAGCACTACAAAACATTTGACGGCCTCAAATCGCAGAGGCATGATGGCCCCGCTCCCGCTAATCAGAGGCCCTGGCAAGGGCCTTCGAGTCGCGCTCTAAACCTACCCAACTGAGCCGATTCGTGTCTGTACAGCCCACAAGGCGTTTGACGAGATTGCGACTGGAACGAAGTTGTCCTGAGGGACGGAAGCGCATCAAACGGTACACGGCCCATCAGGGATCGCAGCACGGCAACCACGAGCCAACCTGCAGTCACCAGAAGCGCCAACTACCTGCTCACTTCCCCCTTGAGCCTCACTCGTTCAACCGTCGCACATTTCGCCAAACACGACTGATCGCCAATGCTTCTGATCTGCGAGCAATCGGTGCTGCCCCTGTAAATGAACAGCGCAGCCGACAGAGCGAACATTTTTACCAAGACCTATGCGACGAGGTTTATTTTCATGGCACTGACACGCGAACAGCAAATTGCAGCCCTCGAAAAAGACTGGGCCGAAAACCCGCGCTGGAAAGGCGTGACCCGTACCTACACCGCTGCTGATGTTGTCCGTCTGCGTGGCTCGGTCCAGCCAGAGCACACCCTGGCCCGCATGGGTGCCGAGAAGCTGTGGAACCTGGTTACCCAAGGTGCCCACCCATCCTTCCGCCCCGAAAAAGATTTCGTCAACTGCATGGGCGCCCTGACCGGCGGCCAGGCAGTACAACAGGTCAAGGCCGGCATCCAGGCTATCTACCTGTCCGGCTGGCAAGTGGCTGCCGATAACAACTCGGCCGAGTCCATGTACCCAGACCAGTCGCTGTACCCAGTGGACTCGGTTCCAACTGTGGTCAAGCGCATCAACAACTCGTTCCGTCGTGCCGACCAGATCCAGTGGAAAGCCGGCAAGAACCCAGGCGATGACGGCTACATCGACTACTTCGCTCCGATCGTAGCGGACGCCGAAGCCGGTTTCGGTGGCGTACTGAACGCCTACGAACTGATGAAGAACATGATCGAAGCAGGCGCTGCTGGCGTTCACTTCGAAGACCAACTGGCCTCCGTGAAGAAATGCGGCCACATGGGCGGTAAAGTACTGGTTCCAACCCAGGAAGCCGTTCAGAAGCTGACCGCTGCCCGTCTGGCTGCCGACGTTGCAGGCGTACCGACCATCATTCTGGCCCGTACCGACGCTAACGCCGCCGACCTGCTGACCAGCGACTGCGACCCGTACGATCAGCCATTCGTGATCGGCGAACGCACCCAGGAAGGCTTCTACAAAGTACGCGCCGGCCTGGATCAAGCCATCGCTCGCGGCTTGGCCTACGCGCCGTACGCCGACCTGATCTGGTGTGAAACCGCCAAGCCAGACCTGGACGAAGCTCGTCGCTTCGCCGAAGCGATCAAGAAGGAATACCCAGACCAGATCCTGTCCTACAACTGCTCGCCTTCCTTCAACTGGAAGAAAAACCTGGACGACGCGACCATCGCCAAGTTCCAGCGCGAACTGTCGGCCATGGGTTACAAGCACCAGTTCATCACCCTGGCGGGTATCCACAACATGTGGCACAGCATGTTCAACCTGGCGCACGACTACGCCCGCAACGACATGACTGCCTACGTGAAGCTGCAGGAGCAGGAGTTCGCCGACGCGTCCAAAGGCTACACCTTCGTTGCTCACCAACAGGAAGTCGGCACCGGCTACTTCGACGACATGACCACCGTGATTCAGGGCGGCTCGTCTTCGGTAACCGCACTGACCGGCTCCACCGAAGAAGAGCAGTTCCACTGATCAATGATCAGTAGCTGATATTCGGGTAGCACTGAAAACCCGGGGCCTGTGATGGGGCTCCGGGTTTTTTTGCACCTACCATGAGCGAGAGCCAGGGAGGCCCATCAGCGCCCCTACAGACGCACCTGGGATGGCTTCGGCGGAGTGCCCGTGAGTGCGCGGTGACTGCATCGCGGGCAAGCCCTGCTCCTACAGGGTGAACTGCCTCATGAGCCACCAACCAACGCACCGAAGCATTGATCCAAGGCGGCACAACCCAGGAAAAAAGCTGCTAAATAGGTAAACGCAAAAAATTATGGACACTGCACTATGAGCAGGAACTTCCAGGCAACAGAAGGCGCTAATAAACAGTCGCGCCAAATGATATCAATTATCATTAACAATCTTGTCGTTCATTACACCAAGCAAGAAACATAATTAACAAAAGGTGAGGCAATGCCCGGCCTATGCGGCCTGCAGCGTGTTACGAAAGATTTTTGTTCTTAATCTAACGAATTAATTTGCTGCAGAAATTTTACTTGCACCCGCTTTACCCATAAAATCAGCCCGATAGATCCCGCTGCGACATATCGTCACTGCTCTACTTCTTTCAAGCTCAGAGACCCAAGCGCTCTGTTAAGGATTTTCAGCATGCCCGATTCGACAGGACTCATCGCCCACAACTGGGGCTTTGCCATTTTCCTTTTGGGTGTCGTCGGCCTGTGCGCCTTCATGCTCGGTCTGTCCAGCCTGCTCGGCAGCAAGGCCTGGGGCCGCAGCAAGAACGAACCCTTTGAATCCGGCATGCTGCCTACCGGCAGCGCACGTCTGCGCCTCTCGGCAAAATTCTATCTGGTCGCGATGCTGTTCGTGATCTTCGATATCGAAGCCCTCTTTCTCTTTGCATGGTCTGTGTCTGTCCGCGAAAGCGGCTGGACCGGATTCGTCGAAGCACTCGTTTTCATAGCAATTCTGTTGGCAGGTCTTGTCTACCTTTGGCGAGTAGGGGCGCTCGATTGGGCTCCCGTAGGTCGTCGCAAGCGGCAAGCGAAGCTGAAACAATGAGGCTTTGGCAATGCAATACAATCTCACCAGAATCGATCCGGATGCGCCTAACGAGCAGTACCCCATCGGAGAACGGGAAACCGTCTCCGATTCGCTGCTAGAGGACCAGGTCCACAAGAACATCTTCATGGGCAAACTTGAAGATGTGCTCAGTGGCGCGGTGAACTGGGGGCGTAAAAACTCCCTGTGGCCTTATAACTTCGGCCTCTCCTGCTGCTACGTGGAAATGACTACGGCCTTCACGGCGCCCCACGACATCGCCCGCTTCGGCGCCGAAGTCATCCGGGCATCACCGCGTCAGGCCGACTTCATGGTCGTCGCTGGCACCTGCTTCATCAAAATGGCGCCGATCATTCAGCGCCTGTACGAGCAGATGCTCGAACCCAAGTGGGTCATCTCCATGGGTTCGTGCGCGAACTCTGGCGGCATGTACGACATTTACTCGGTCGTTCAGGGGGTCGACAAGTTCCTCCCCGTGGATGTCTACGTGCCTGGCTGCCCGCCTCGCCCTGAAGCATTCCTGCAAGGCCTGATGTTGCTGCAGGAGTCGATTGGCCAGGAGCGTCGCCCTCTTTCCTGGGTTGTCGGTGATCAAGGCGTATACCGCGCCGAGATGCCGTCACAGAAAGAGCAGCGTCGTGAACAGCGCATCCAGGTCACCAACCTGCGCAGCCCCGACGAAGTCTGATCCAGCGACCTGCTGCCTGCTCTGCGGAACAGGCGGCCTGGCTTCATTCTCTACGTTGACCGAAAGCGACCGAGACCATGACAGCGGACACCGCTATTTACATCCCGCCTTACAAGGCTGACGACCAGGATGTGGTCGTCGAACTGAACAATCGTTTTGGCCCAGAGGCGTTCACCGCCCAGGAAACCCGCACCGGCATGCCTGTGCTGTGGGTGACCCGCGCCAAGCTGATCGAAGTACTGACGTTCCTGCGCAACCTGCCCAAACCGTATGTCATGCTCTATGACCTGCACGGTGTGGACGAGCGTCTGCGCACCCAGCGCCGTGGCTTGCCGGGCGCCGATTTCAGTGTGTTCTACCACCTGCTCTCGATCGAACGTAATAGTGACGTAATGATCAAGGTCGCCCTGTCTGAGAACGACCTGAGCCTGCCAACCGTCACCGGTATCTGGCCGAACGCCAACTGGTACGAGCGTGAAGTCTGGGACATGTTCGGCATCAACTTTGCCGGCCACCCGCACCTGACCCGCATCATGATGCCACCGACCTGGGAAGGTCACCCGCTGCGCAAGGACTTCCCTGCCCGCGCCACCGAGTTCGATCCGTACAGCCTGAACCTGGCCAAGCAACAGCTCGAGGAAGAAGCCGCGCGCTTCAACCCTGAAGCCTGGGGCATGAAGCGTTCCGGTGCCAACGAGGACTACATGTTCCTCAACCTGGGCCCGAACCACCCTTCGGCTCACGGTGCCTTCCGTATCGTCCTGCAGCTGGACGGCGAAGAGATCGTCGACTGCGTTCCGGACATCGGTTACCACCACCGTGGTGCCGAGAAGATGGCCGAGCGTCAGTCCTGGCACAGTTTCATTCCTTACACCGACCGTATCGACTACCTCGGCGGTGTGATGAACAACCTGCCGTATGTACTGGCCGTCGAGAAGCTGGCCGGTATCAAGGTGCCGCAGAAGGTCGACGTCATCCGCATCATGATGGCCGAGTTCTTCCGGATCACCAGCCACCTGCTGTTCCTGGGTACCTACATCCAGGACGTCGGCGCCATGACCCCGGTGTTCTTCACCTTCACCGACCGCCAGCGTGCCTACACCGTGATCGAAGCGATCACCGGCTTCCGTCTGCACCCGGCCTGGTACCGCATCGGTGGCGTCGCCCACGACCTGCCACGTGGCTGGGACCGCCTGGTCAAGGACTTCGTCGAATGGCTGCCCAAGCGCCTGGACGAGTACGAGAAAGCCGCCCTGCAGAACAGTATCCTGCGCGGCCGTACCATCGGCGTTGCCCAGTACAACACCAAGGAAGCCCTGGAGTGGGGTGTCACCGGTGCTGGCCTGCGTTCCACCGGCCTGGACTTCGACCTGCGTAAAGCCCGCCCTTACTCGGGCTACGAGAACTTCGAGTTCGAAGTGCCGCTGGCTCACAATGGCGATGCCTACGACCGTTGCATGGTCCGCGTTGAAGAGATGCGCCAGAGTATCCGCATCATCGACCAGTGCATGCGCAACATGCCGGAAGGCCCGTACAAGGCGGATCACCCGCTGACCACGCCGCCACCGAAAGAGCGCACCCTGCAGCACATCGAAACCCTGATCACGCACTTCCTGCAAGTTTCGTGGGGCCCGGTCATGCCGGCCAACGAATCCTTCCAGATGATCGAAGCGACCAAGGGTATCAACAGTTACTACCTGACGAGCGATGGCGGCACCATGAGCTACCGCACCCGGATTCGTACCCCGAGCTACCCGCACCTGCAGCAGATCCCTTCGGTGATCCGCGGCAGCATGGTCGCGGACCTCATTGCGTACCTGGGCAGTATCGACTTCGTTATGGCTGACGTGGACCGCTAAGCATGAATAGCACGCTTATCCAAACCGACCGTTTCGCCCTGAGCGAAACCGAGCGCTCGGCCATCGAGCACGAGATGCATCACTACGAGGACCCGCGCGCGGCGTCCATCGAAGCCCTGAAGATCGTTCAGAAAGAACGTGGCTGGGTGCCTGACGGTGCGGTCTACGCCATCGGCGAGATCCTGGGCATTCCGGCCAGCGATGTCGAAGGCGTCGCAACCTTCTACAGCCAGATCTTCCGTCAGCCTGTCGGCCGGCACATCATCCGCGTCTGCGACAGCATGGTCTGCTACATCGGCGGCCACGAGTCGGTGGTCAGCCAGATCCAGAGCGAGCTGGGCATTGGCCTCGGCCAGACCACCCCGGACGGTCGCTTCACCCTGCTGCCGGTGTGCTGCCTGGGTAACTGCGACAAGGCCCCGGCGCTGATGATCGACGACGACACCTTCGGTGACGTACAGCCGGCTGGCGTCTCCAAACTGCTGGAGGGCTACGTATGACCCTTACCTCCTTCGGGCCTGCCAACCGCATTGCCCGCACCGCCGAGACCCACCCGCTGACCTGGCGTCTGCGCGATGACGGCCAGCCGGTGTGGCTCGACGAGTACCAGGCCAAGGACGGCTACGCTGCCGCCCGCAAGGCGCTGGGGCAAATGTCCCAGGACGACATCGTCCAGACCGTCAAGGACTCCGGCCTCAAGGGCCGTGGTGGTGCGGGCTTCCCGACCGGCGTCAAATGGGGCCTGATGCCCAAAGACGAATCCATGAACATCCGCTACCTGCTGTGCAACGCGGATGAAATGGAACCCAACACCTGGAAAGACCGCATGCTGATGGAGCAACTGCCCCATCTGCTGATCGAAGGCATGCTGATCAGCGCCCGCGCGCTGAAAGCCTACCGTGGCTACATCTTCCTGCGTGGCGAATACGTCACCGCAGCCGCGCACCTGAACCGTGCGGTCGAAGAAGCCAAGGCCGCCGGCCTGCTGGGCAAGAACATCCTCGGCAGCGGCTTCGACTTCGAGCTGTTCGTCCACACCGGTGCCGGTCGCTACATCTGCGGTGAAGAAACCGCACTGATCAACTCCCTCGAAGGTCGCCGCGCCAACCCGCGCTCCAAGCCGCCCTTCCCTGCCGCCGTTGGCGTGTGGGGCAAGCCGACCTGCGTTAACAACGTCGAGACGCTGTGCAACGTGCCGGCGATCGTCGGCAACGGTATCGACTGGTACAAATCGCTGGCCCGCGAAGGCAGCGAAGACCACGGCACCAAGCTGATGGGCTTCTCCGGCAAGGTGAAGAACCCTGGCCTGTGGGAACTGCCCTTCGGCGTCAGCGCTCGCGAACTGTTCGAAGACTATGCCGGTGGCATGCGCGACGGCTTCAAGCTCAAGTGCTGGCAGCCTGGTGGTGCCGGTACCGGTTTCCTGCTGCCAGAGCACCTGGACGCACAAATGTACGCCGGTGGCATCGCCAAGGTTGGCACCCGTATGGGTACTGGCCTGGCCATGGCCGTGGACGACAGCGTCAACATGGTCTCGCTGCTGCGCAACATGGAAGAGTTCTTTGCCCGTGAATCCTGTGGTTTCTGCACCCCGTGCCGCGATGGCCTGCCATGGAGCGTCAAGCTCCTGCGCGCCCTCGAGAAAGGCCAGGGCCAGCAGGGCGACATCGAGACCCTGCTGGGTCTGGTCGGTTTCCTCGGCCCAGGCAAGACCTTCTGTGCGCACGCACCGGGTGCCGTGGAGCCATTGGGCAGCGCGATCAAATATTTCCGCCCGGAATTCGAGGCTGGCATTGCTGCGAACGCAGGCGTGCGCCCGGACCTGGCGAAGCCGATTGTCGTCGGCGCATAACGAATAGAACGCGGGTGGTCCGTGCCACCCGCTGCTTGCACAGCTCGCCCGGGTCCGCCTGTCGCGGGCTGCAAGCACACAGTTTTCCATTAGCCACGCCCGCAGACGCGGGCCAACGAAGAACTTTGAACCATGGCCACTATCCACGTAGACGGCAAAGAGCTCGAAGTCAACGGCGCAGACAACCTGTTACAGGCGTGTCTGTCGCTCGGCCTCGACATTCCTTATTTCTGCTGGCACCCGGCGCTCGGTAGCGTCGGTGCTTGCCGCCAGTGCGCGGTCAAGCAGTACACCGACGAGAACGACAAGCGTGGTCGTATCGTCATGTCCTGCATGACCCCCGCCACCGATGGCAGCTGGATCTCCATTGACGACGAAGAAGCCAAGGTGTTCCGCGCCAGCGTCGTCGAATGGCTGATGACCAACCACCCGCACGACTGCCCGGTCTGTGAGGAAGGCGGTCACTGCCACCTGCAAGACATGACGGTAATGACCGGCCACAACGAGCGCCGCTACCGTTTCACCAAGCGTACCCACCAGAACCAGGAACTCGGCCCGTTCATCGCTCACGAGATGAACCGCTGCATCGCCTGCTACCGTTGCGTGCGTTACTACAAGGACTACGCAGGCGGTACTGACCTGGGCGTTTTCGGTGCCCACGACAACGTCTACTTCGGCCGCGTCGAAGACGGTGCCCTGGAGAGCGAATTCTCCGGCAACCTGACCGAGGTCTGCCCGACTGGCGTGTTCACCGACAAGACGCACTCCGAGCGCTACAACCGCAAGTGGGACATGCAGTTCGCCCCGAGCATCTGCCATGGCTGCTCCAGCGGTTGCAACATCAGCCCGGGTGAGCGTTATGGCGAACTGCGCCGTATCGAGAACCGCTTCAACGGCTCCGTTAACCAGTACTTCCTGTGCGACCGTGGCCGCTTCGGCTATGGCTACGTCAACCGTGAAGACCGCCCACGCCAGCCGCTGCTCGCCAATGGCCAGAAACTGAGCCTGGACGCCGCCCTCGATCAAGCGGCCGATATGCTGCGTGGTCGCAACATCGTCGGTATCGGCTCGCCACGCGCCAGCCTGGAAAGCAACTACGGCCTGCGCGAACTGGTCGGTGCCGAACACTTCTACTCGGGTATGGAAGCCGCTGAACTTGAGCAGGTGCGCCTGGTTCTGCAGGTGCTGAACGACAGCCCGCTGCCGGTGCCAACCCTGCGCGAGATGGAAGACCACGACGCCGTGTTCGTCCTCGGTGAAGACCTGACCCAAACGGCTGCCCGCGTTGCCCTGGCCCTGCGCCAGTCGGTCAAGGGCAAGGCCGAGGCCATGGCCGACGCCATGCGTGTTCAGCCTTGGCTCGACGCTGCGGTAAAAAACATCGGCCAACACGCCATGTACCCGCTGTTCATCGCCAGCCTGGCCGAAACCAAGCTCGATGACGTCGCCGAAGAATGCGTACACGCATCCCCGGATGACCTGGCTCGCCTCGGTTTCGCCGTCGCCCACGCCATCGACCCAAGCGCCCCTGCCGTTGAAGGGCTGGACGCCGAAGCCCTGGCCCTGGCCAAGCGCATTGCCGATGCCTTGGTCGCTGCCAACCGCCCACTGGTCGTTGCCGGTACTTCGCTGGGCTCCAAGGCCCTGATCGAAGCCGCCGCCAACATCGCCAAGGCGCTGAAGCTGCGCGAGAAGAACGGCTCCCTGAGCCTGGTCGTCCCTGAAGCCAACAGCCTCGGGCTTGCCATGCTCGGCGGTGACTCGGCCGATGCCGCGCTGGATGCCGTGATTTCCGGCAAAGCCGACGCCATCGTCGTACTGGAAAACGACCTGTACAGCCGCCTGCCAGCGGCCAAGGTCGATGCTGCGCTGGCGGCCGCCAAGGTTGTCATCGTTGCAGACCACCAGAAGACTCCGACCACTGACCGCGCCCACCTGGTGCTGCCTGCGGCTACCTTCGCTGAAGGCGACGGTACCCTGGTCAGCCTCGAAGGCCGCGCCCAGCGTTTCTTCCAGGTGTTCGATCCGACCTACATGGACGCTTCGATCCTGGTTCACGAAGGCTGGCGCTGGATGCACGCCCTGCGCTCGACCCTGCTGAACAAGCCGGTGGACTGGACCCAACTGGACCATGTCACCAGCGCCTGCGCAACAGCGGCCCCGCAACTGGCGGGCATCGTCAACGCGGCACCGTCGGCGGCATTCCGTATCAAAGGCCTGAAACTGGCCCGCGAGCCGCTGCGCTACTCCGGTCGTACCGCCATGCGCGCCAACATCAGCGTACACGAGCCGCGTACCCCACAAGACCAGGACACCGCGTTTTCCTTCTCCATGGAAGGTTATTCGGGTTCGGTTGAACCGCGTCAGCAAGTGCCGTTTGCCTGGTCACCGGGCTGGAACTCGCCACAAGCCTGGAACAAGTTCCAGGACGAAGTCGGTGGTCACCTGCGCGCTGGCGATCCGGGCACCCGCCTGATCGAAAGCCAGGGCGACAAGCTGAACTGGTTCGCCAACATTCCTGGCGCCTTCGCACCGGCTCGTGGTACCTGGCAAGCGGTGCCGTTCTATCACCTGTTCGGCAGTGAAGAGAACTCTTCGCGCGCAGCACCGGTGCAAGAGCGTATCCCGCAAGCCTACGTCGCCCTGGCCAAGTCCGAAGCCGACCGCCTGGGTGTCAACGACGGCGCCATGCTCAGCCTGAACGTCGCCGGCCAGACCCTGCGTCTGCCGCTGCGTATCAATGAGGAACTGGGCGCTGGCCTGGTTGCCCTGCCGAAAGGCCTGGCCGGTATCCCGCCAGCCATCTTCGGTCACACCGTCGAAGGCCTGCAGGAGGCAGCACAATGACCTGGTTCACCCCTGAAGTGATCGATGTGATCATCACCGTCGTCAAGGCCATCGTGGTCTTGCTGGCCGTGGTGGTCTGCGGCGCGCTGCTCAGCTTCGTCGAGCGGCGCCTGCTGGGCTGGTGGCAGGACCGTTACGGTCCGAACCGCGTCGGCCCATTCGGCATGTTCCAGATCGCTGCCGACATGCTGAAGATGTTCTTCAAGGAGGACTGGAACCCACCCTTCGTCGACAAGGTGATCTTCACCCTGGCGCCGGTCGTGGCCATGAGTGCTCTGCTGATCGCCTTCGCGATCATCCCGATCACCCCGACCTGGGGTGTCGCGGACCTGAACATCGGCCTGCTGTTCTTCTTCGCCATGGCCGGCCTGTCGGTCTACGCCGTACTGTTCGCCGGTTGGTCGTCGAACAACAAGTACGCACTGCTCGGCAGCCTGCGGGCTTCGGCCCAGACCGTGTCGTACGAAGTGTTCATGGGCCTGGCGCTGATGGGCATCGTGGCGCAGGTTGGCTCGTTCAACATGCGCGACATCGTCGACTACCAGGCGCAGAACCTGTGGTTCATCATTCCGCAGTTCTTTGGCTTCTGCACCTTCTTCATCGCTGGCGTTGCCGTGACTCACCGTCACCCCTTCGACCAGCCGGAAGCGGAACAGGAACTGGCCGACGGTTACCACATTGAATATGCCGGTATGAAATGGGGCATGTTCTTCGTCGGTGAGTACATCGGCATCATCCTGATCTCGGCGCTGCTGGTAACGCTGTTCTTCGGTGGCTGGCACGGCCCGTTCGGCATCCTGCCGCAACTGCCGTTCCTCTGGTTTGCCCTGAAGACCGCGTTCTTCATCATGCTGTTCATCCTGCTGCGCGCCTCGATCCCGCGCCCGCGCTATGACCAGGTGATGGACTTCAGCTGGAAGTTCTGCCTGCCGCTGACCCTGATCAACCTGCTGGTGACCGCCGCGCTCGTGTTGTTGAACACGCCGGCCGGCGCGGTTCAGTGAGGATATAGAGCATGAAGTACATTTTTGACATCATCAAAGGCACCTACACCCAGCTGCGCAGCCTGGTGATGGTGTTCTCCCACGGGTTCCGCAAACGCGACACCCTGCAGTACCCGGAAGAGCCGGTCTACCTGCCACCGCGCTACCGTGGTCGCATCGTCCTGACCCGCGATCCCGATGGTGAAGAGCGCTGTGTAGCGTGCAACCTGTGTGCCGTGGCCTGCCCGGTCGGTTGCATCTCGCTGCAGAAAGCCGAAACCGACGACGGTCGCTGGTACCCCGAGTTCTTCCGCATCAACTTCTCGCGCTGCATTTTCTGCGGCCTCTGCGAGGAAGCCTGCCCGACCACCGCGATCCAGCTGACGCCGGATTTCGAAATGGCCGAGTTCAAACGTCAGGACCTGGTGTACGAGAAAGAAGATCTGCTGATCTCCGGCCCCGGCAAGAACCCTGATTACAACTTCTACCGTGTTGCAGGTATGGCGGTTGCCGGCAAGCCGAAAGGCGCTGCGCAGAACGAAGCCGAGCCGATCAACGTGAAGAGCTTGCTCCCTTAAGGAAGAAAGATGGAATTCGCTTTCTATTTCGCATCCGGTGTCGCTGTGGTGTCCACCCTTCGGGTGATCACCAACACCAACCCGGTACACGCCCTGCTCTACCTGATCATTTCGCTGATCTCCGTGGCGATGACCTTCTTCGCCCTCGGCGCGCCGTTTGCCGGCGTACTGGAAGTGATCGCCTACGCTGGCGCCATCATGGTGCTGTTCGTCTTCGTGGTGATGATGCTCAACCTGGGGCCGGCTTCGGTTCGCCAGGAGCGCGACTGGCTCAAGCCCGGTATCTGGGCGGGGCCGGTGTTCCTCGGCGCCCTGCTGCTGCTGGAACTGCTCTATGTGCTGTTCGGCAATCAAAGTGGTGTTGGCATCGGCCACACCACTGTCGATGCCAAGGCCGTCGGCATCAGCCTGTTCGGCCCTTACCTGCTGGTGGTGGAACTGGCCTCGATGCTGCTGCTCGCTGCAGCGGTAACGGCATTCCACCTCGGCCGCAACGAGGCGAAGGAGTAACGACATGCCTGCAATTCCTCTCGAACATGGCCTGGCCGTCGCCGGCATCCTGTTCTGCCTCGGTCTGGTCGGGCTGATGGTGCGCCGCAACATTCTTTTCGTGCTGATGAGCCTGGAAATCATGATGAACGCCTCGGCACTGGCGTTCATTGTCGCGGGCAGCCGTTGGGCGCAGCCGGATGGACAGATCATGTTCATCCTGGTGATCAGCCTGGCAGCGGCCGAGGCCAGTATTGGCCTGGCGATCCTGTTGCAGCTGTATCGCCGCTTCCACACTCTCGATATCGATGCAGCCAGTGAGATGCGCGGATGAACCTTCTCTTTCTGACTTTCGTATTTCCCCTGATCGGCTTCCTGCTGCTGTCGTTCTCGCGCGGACGGTTCTCGGAGAACCTCTCGGCGCTGATCGGCGTTGGCTCGGTAGGCCTCTCGGCCATCGTCGCGGCCTACGTGATCTGGCAGTTCAACGTTGCACCGCCTGCAGGCGGTGCGTACAGCCAGCTGCTGTGGCAGTGGATGTCGGTAGACGGCTTCGCACCCAACTTCACCCTGTACCTGGATGGCCTGTCGGTCACCATGCTGGGTGTGGTGGTCGGCGTCGGCTTCCTGATCCACCTGTTCGCCTCCTGGTACATGCGCGGTGAAGCGGGCTACTCGCGCTTCTTCGCCTACACCAACCTGTTCATTGCCAGCATGTTGTTCCTGATCCTGGGCGACAACCTGCTGTTCATCTACTTCGGTTGGGAAGGCGTGGGCCTGTGCTCCTACCTGTTGATCGGTTTCTACTACAGCAACCGCAACAACGGTAACGCCGCACTCAAAGCCTTCATCGTGACCCGTATCGGCGACGTGTTCATGGCCATCGGCCTGTTCATCCTGTTCCAGCAACTGGGTACCCTGAACGTCCAGGAACTGCTGGTACGCGCACCGGAGCACTTCAAGGCCGGTGACTTCTGGATCGTCATGGCCACCCTGATGCTGCTGGGCGGCGCGGTCGGTAAATCCGCCCAACTGCCACTGCAGACCTGGCTGGCTGACGCGATGGCGGGCCCAACCCCGGTTTCGGCACTGATCCACGCCGCGACCATGGTGACCGCCGGTGTCTACCTGATCGCCCGTACCCACGGCCTGTTCGCCCTCGCGCCGGACGTGCTGCACCTGGTCGGCGTGGTCGGCGGTGTCACCCTGGTACTGGCCGGCTTCGCCGCGCTGGTTCAAACCGACATCAAGCGTATCCTCGCCTACTCGACCATGAGCCAGATCGGCTACATGTTCCTGGCCCTGGGCGTTGGCGCCTGGGAAGGCGCGATCTTCCACCTGATGACCCACGCCTTCTTCAAGGCCCTGCTGTTCCTTGCCTCCGGTGCGGTCATCGTTGCCTGCCACCACGAGCAGAACATCTTCAAGATGGGTGGCCTGTGGAAGAAGCTGCCGCTGGCCTACGCCAGCTTCATCGTCGGTGGTGCCGCCCTGGCTGCCCTGCCGCTGCTGACCGCCGGTTTCTACTCCAAGGACGAAATCCTCTGGGAAGCCTTCGCCAGTGGTAACAACGGTCTGCTGTACGCCGGCCTGGTCGGTGCTTTCATGACCTCGCTGTACACCTTCCGCCTGATCTTCATCGCCTTCCACGGCGAAGCCAAGACCGAAGCCCATGCTGGCCACGGGATTTCCCACTGGCTGCCGCTGGGCGTGCTGATCGTACTGTCCACCTTCGTCGGTGCCTGGATTCATCCACCACTGGCCGGTGTACTGCCGCAGAGCGCCGGCCATGCCGGTGGCGAAGCCAAGCACAGCCTGGAAATCGCCTCGGGCGCCATTGCCATCGCCGGCATCCTGCTGGCAGCCGTGCTGTTCCTGGGCAAACGTCGCCTGGTAACAGCCATCGCCAACAGCGGCATCGGTCGCGTGTTGTCGGCCTGGTGGTTCGCTGCCTGGGGCTTCGACTGGATCTACGACAAGCTGTTCGTCAAACCTTACCTGCTGATCAGCCATGTGCTGCGCAAGGACCCGGTTGACCGCAGCATTGGTCTGGTGCCGCGTCTGGCACGTGGTGGCCACGCTGCCATGAGCCGTACCGAAACCGGTCAGCTGCGCTGGTACACCGCCTCGATCGCCGCAGGTGCCGTGATTGTTCTCGGCGCTGTGTTGTTGGCTGCGGTCTGATATGAACCTTGCGACTTTGCGAAAGGAATTGAGCCCGTCATGATTTTGCCTTGGCTGATCCTGATCCCCTTCATCGGCGGCCTGCTGTGCTGGCTGGGTGAGCGCTTCGGCGCCACCCTGCCACGCTGGATTGCGCTGCTGACCATGTCCCTGTTGCTCGGTATCGGCCTCTGGCTGTGGGCACACGGTGACTACACCCTCGCCCCGGCACCGGGTACCGAGCCTGCCTGGACTGTCGAATACAAAGTGCTCTGGATCGAGCGCTTCGGCATCAGCCTGCACCTGGGCCTGGACGGCCTGTCGCTGCTGATGATCTTGCTCACCGGCCTGCTCGGTGTGCTTTCGGTCCTCTGCTCGTGGAAAGAGATCCAGCGCCACGTCGGCTTCTTCCACCTCAACCTGATGTGGATCCTGGGCGGCGTGGTCGGGGTGTTCCTGGCCCTGGACCTGTTCCTGTTCTTCTTCTTCTGGGAAATGATGCTGGTGCCGATGTATTTCCTCATCGCGCTCTGGGGTCACAGCTCGGCAGACGGCAAGAAGACCCGGATCTACGCAGCAACCAAGTTCTTCATCTACACCCAGGCCAGCGGCCTGATCATGTTGGTGGCGATCCTGGGCCTGGTACTGGTGAACTACAACACCACCGGCGTACTGACCTTCGACTACAGCACACTGCTCAAGGCCGAACTGCCAGCCGGTACCGAGTACCTGCTGATGCTGGGCTTCTTCATCGCCTTCGCGGTGAAACTGCCGGTTGTACCGTTCCACTCCTGGCTGCCTGACGCTCACGCCCAGGCACCTACCGCAGGTTCCGTGGACCTGGCGGGTATTTTGCTGAAAACCGCTGCCTACGGTCTGCTGCGTTTCGCCCTGCCGCTGTTCCCGAATGCCTCGGCGGAATTCGCGCCAATCGCCATGACCCTCGGTCTGATCGGTATTTTCTACGGTGCATTCCTGGCCTTCGCCCAAACCGACATCAAGCGCCTGATCGCCTTCTCCAGCGTCTCGCACATGGGCTTCGTGCTGATCGGTATCTACTCCGGCAGCCAGCAAGCGCTGCAAGGTGCAGTGATCCAGATGCTCGCACACGGTCTGTCGGCTGCGGCACTCTTTATCCTGAGTGGCCAACTGTACGAACGCCTGCACACCCGTGACATGCGTCAGATGGGCGGCCTGTGGCACCGTATCGCTTACCTGCCAGCCATCAGCCTGTTCTTCGCCGCCGCGTCGCTGGGCCTGCCAGGTACCGGTAACTTCGTTGGTGAATTCCTGATCCTGATCGGCAGCTTCGTCAGCTCGCCATGGGTGACTGTGATCGCTACCAGCGGCCTGGTCTTCGGTTCTGTCTACTCGCTGATCATGATCCACCGTGCCTACTTCGGTCCGGCGAAATCCGATGAAGTCCTGGCTGGTATGGACACTCGCGAAATGATCATGGTGCTGGGCCTGGCTGGCCTGCTGATCCTGCTGGGCGTTTACCCGCAGCCGTTCCTCGACACCTCTGCCGCTACCATGAGTGGTGTGCAGCAGTGGCTCGGCACCGCTTTCACTCAACTCGCTTCGGCCCGGTAAGAGCGCTATGGACCTGACGATTCAACACTTTATCGCGCTTGCGCCGCTGCTGATTACCAGTATCACCATTGTTGTGGTGATGCTGGCCATCGCCTGGCGCCGCAATCACTCGCAAACCTTCCTGCTGTCGACCGTGGGCCTGAACCTGGCCCTGCTGTCGATTATTCCAACCCTGAAAGTCACACCCCTGGCGGTTACCCCGCTGCTGACCGTCGACAACTTCGCCTGCCTGTACATGGCGCTGATCCTGGTCGCCACCCTGGCTTGCGTTACCCTCGCCCACGCCTACCTGGGTGAAGGCAAAAGCGGTAAAGGCTACCCGGGCAACCGTGAAGAACTGTACCTGCTGATCCTGATGGCAGCCCTCGGTGGCCTGGTACTGGTCTGTGCACAGCACCTGGCCGGCCTGTTCATCGGCCTGGAGCTGCTCTCGGTACCGGTCTATGGCCTGGTGGCTTACGCGTTCTTCAACAAGCGTTCGCTGGAAGGCGGCATCAAGTACATGGTGCTGTCGGCCGCAGGCTCGGCCTTCCTGCTGTTCGGTATGGCCCTGCTGTACGCTGACGCTGGCAGCCTGACCTTCACCGGTATTGGCAAGGCACTGGCAGCCACTGGCATGCCAAGCCTGCTGGCCCAGCTGGGCCTGGGCATGATGCTGGTTGGCCTGGCATTCAAACTGTCGCTGGTACCGTTCCACCTGTGGACCCCGGACGTTTACGAAGGTGCGCCAGCACCGGTCGCAGCGTTCCTGGCCACCGCCAGCAAGGTTGCAGTGTTCGCCGTCGTCGTACGCCTGTTCCTGATCTCGCCGGCGGCCAGCAGCGGCGTACTGACCACCGTGCTGTCGGTGATCGCCGTCGCCTCGATCCTGATTGGTAACCTCTTGGCGCTGACCCAGAGCAACCTCAAGCGTCTGCTCGGTTACTCGTCCATCGCCCACTTCGGTTACCTGCTGATTGCCCTGGTGGCCAGCAAGGGCCTGGCGATGGAAGCCATCGGCGTGTACCTGGTCACCTACGTGATCACCAGCCTCGGTGCCTTCGGTGTGATCACCCTGATGTCGTCGCCGTACAACGGCCGTGACGCTGACGCCCTGTACGAGTATCGCGGCCTGTTTTGGCGCCGTCCGTACCTGACCGCCGTACTGACCGTGATGATGCTGTCGCTTGCAGGTATCCCGCTGACCGCAGGCTTCATCGGCAAGTTCTACATCATTGCGACCGGTGTCGAATCGCAGCTGTGGTGGCTGGTCGGCGCCCTGGTACTGGGCAGCGCCATCGGCGTGTTCTACTACCTGCGTGTCATGGTTACCCTGTACCTGATCGAACCAAACCTGCGTCGTCACGATGCCCCGCTGAACTGGGAACAGCGCACTGGCGGCGTCATGCTGCTGGCCATCGCGATCCTGGCCTTCGTGCTGGGCGTGTACCCGCAGCCGCTGCTGGACATGGTCCAACACGCCGGGTTTCAGCTGATCGGTTGATCGCCCAGGTAACAATCGCTTCAGTAACAACAGACACCCCGCCTCGGCGGGGTGTTTTGTTTTCCGGGCAACGACTGTGCTTCGTCTTGTAGTTGCGGCGTCAGATAGCCGCCTCATAACCTGGAATTCTTGATAATGCGATCCACCCTCCCCCGCTCTCCACTGGCGCTGCTGTTCGTCTGCGCCACCACGGTACAGGCCGACGACGCTGTCGAACTGGGTCAGGTGCTGATTCAGGAGCAGGAACAGAGCGAACTGGCGTCGGCCAAAGAGCGCCTGCAGCGGGTGCCGGGCGGGACCAATCTGGTGGATATGCAGCAGATCGAGCAAGGCAGGGTTGCCAGCAACCAGGATGTGCTGGCCTACCAGCCCGGTGTATTTGCGCAATCCGCCGGTAATGATGGGGTCAAGTTGTCAATTCGAGGCTCGGGCATCAACCGCGCACCGGGCAGCCACGGTTCGGGGGTGTACACCCTGCTCGACGGTCTGCCACTGACTGGCCCCGGTGGTACCCCCTACGAACTGTTCGAACCGCTGTGGCTGAGCCGCGCCGAAGTGCTGCGCGGCGCCAATGGCTTCGACAAGGGCGCGCTGGCATTGGGCGGAGCCATCGACTACATCACCCACACCGGGTATGACGCTGCGCCCCTGCAAGTTCGTTTTGAAGCCGGCAGCCGTGGCTACATGAAGCGCCAGATCAGTTCCGGCCAGGTGCTGGGCGACCTGGACTACTACGTGGCGGCTACCGACTCGGCATACGACGGTTATCAGGATCACAGCAGCGGCAGCAGCAAAGGCATCGCTGCCAACGTCGGCTACCGCTTCAACCCGAACCTGGAAACCCGCTTCTACCTGCGTTATCGGGAAACCGAGAACGACCTGGCCGGTCGCCTGACCAAAGCACAGATCAAGCATGATCCACGTGCTGCGAACCCGGTCTACCTCTCCCGTGACGCCAGCCGCCCACAGCCGGGCAGCACCTGGCTGGCGAACAAGACCACCTTCTTTCTGGATGACGATTCACGCCTGGAGGCCGGGTTGGTGTATCACGACTACCCGATGGACCTGCGTGAAGGCCTGAACCGCCTGAAAGTGGCCTACACCGATGTCAGCGGTACGTTGAACTACTTCCGTCGAGACACCCTGTTCGACCGCGAGAGCAACACCTCGATCGGCTGGCGTTCGACCAAGCATCTGCCCAATAGCGGCGCATCCGAGTATGTACGGGTGCAACAGGGTACTAACCTCAACACCCCAATCGGTACGAAAACCTGCGACTTCAGCTATCAGGGCTCCGACAACGTATTGCACGCCAGCAACGAACTGGAACTGGTGCCGGACCTGTGGCTGACCACCGGCCTGGCGCTGATCTACACCCGCCGGGAAAGCGATGTCAGCTATCCCGCCGATGGCGGCAAGGTCAGCCAGCACGACTGGGACTATGCCCCGCGCGTCGGTCTGCGTTACGCCTTCAACCCGCAGTTGGAGGTCTACGGCAACCTCAGCCGCTCGGTCGAGCCGCCACACCCATGGGCGTTGATCTGGAGTGCCAACGAACGCTTCACCAGCGGCCCGGCCGCCAAACTTCAGAAAACCCCCGTCGAACTGCAGAATCAGACCGCCACCACCCTTGAACTCGGCGCTCGTGGCGACTCGGCACTGGGGCGCTGGGATCTGGCCTGGTACTACGCAGCGGTACGCCATGAACTACTGGCAGTCGAAACGGTGCCTGGCAATCCGCCCACCGAAATCAACGCCAGCCCTACGATCCACCAGGGCATCGAAGCCGGCCTGGACAGCCTGCTCTGGGAGCGTGCTGCCGTGGGTAAGGTGTCATTGCGTCAGGCCTACACCTTCAGCGATTTCCACTACCGTGATGACGACGCCTTCGGTGACAACCGCTTGCCCGGCATTCCGATGCATTTCTACCAGGCCGAGGTGCGCTTCGATCACCCGACGGGCTTCTATGCCGGGCTCAATACGCAGATGGCCTCCAAGGTACAGGTCGACTACGCCAACTCTTACCCCGCCGATGCCTATGCACTGCTCGGGGCGACATTTGGCTTCAACGCGCCGAAAAACGACTGGCAAACCTGGCTGGACCTGCGCAACCTGACCAACAAGCGGTATGCCGCCACCGTGACGCCGGGCTACAACGACCACGGCAAAGACATCGCCCGCTCGACACCCGGCGAGGGCTTCGGGGCCTACGTTGGCGTGTCCTACAGCCTGCACTGAACCATTACCCATAGTGGGGCCACCTGATCCTGTGGCCCCGCACCCGGGCATTGCTGTAGATCAATAAAAGCAGCGGCGCAGTGAGGTAGCCTCTGCGCCTTTTTCAGCTGCGACCCGATCTCCCATGACCAGCCTCGCCAAACCCGAATTACTTGCCCCTGCCGGCACCCTCAAGAACATGCGCTATGCCTTCGCCTATGGCGCCGACGCGGTCTATGCCGGGCAACCGCGCTATAGCCTGCGGGTGCGCAACAACGAATTCGACCATGAGAATCTGGCCATCGGCATCAAGGAAGCCCAGGCCCAGGGCAAGCAGTTCTATGTGGTGGTCAACATCGCACCGCATAACGCCAAGCTGAAAACCTTCCTCAAGGACCTGGAGCCGGTGATCACCATGGGCCCGGATGCACTGATCATGTCCGACCCCGGCCTGATCATGCTGGTTCGTCGGCATTTCCCCGAGATGCCGATTCATCTTTCCGTACAGGCCAACACGGTGAACTGGGCCAGCGTGGAGTTCTGGCGTGGGCTGGGCCTGACCCGGGTCATCCTGTCCCGCGAGTTGTCGCTGGAGGAGATCGAGGAAATTCGCCACCAGGTTCCCGAAATGGAACTGGAGGTGTTCGTTCACGGCGCGCTGTGCATGGCGTATTCCGGGCGCTGCCTGCTGTCCGGCTACCTCAACAAGCGTGACGCCAACCAGGGCTCATGCACCAATGCCTGCCGCTGGAAGTACAGCGCCACACCGGCCACGGAAAATGTAACCGGTGAGATCGTCCGCGAAGTCGAGCCGACACTGGGCCTGGGCGCGCCGACCGATGAAGTCTTCCTGCTGGAAGAAAGCAACCGTCCTGGCGAAGAGATGCCGGCATTCGAAGACGAGCATGGCACCTACATCATGAACGCCAAGGACCTGCGGGCGGTACAGCACGTCGGGCGCTTGACCAAGATGGGCGTTCACTCGCTGAAAATCGAGGGCCGCACCAAATCGCACTTCTATTGCGCACGCACCACTCAGGCCTACCGCCAGGCAATTGATGATGCCGTAGCAGGCCGCGAGTTCGACCGCTCGTTGATGCTCAATCTGGAGTCACTGGCGCAACGGGGTTACACCGAGGGGTTTCTGCGCCGCCATGTGCATGACGAGTATCAGAACTACCAACGTGGCAACTCGCAGTCTGAGCGCCAGCAGTTCGTTGGCGAGCTGACCGGTGAGCGGGTCGATGGGCTGGCCGAAGTGCAGGTGAAAAACCGCTTTGGCCTTGGCGATCACCTTGAACTGATGACGCCACGTGGCAACTACCATTTCGACTTGCATCAGTTGCGCAATCGCCAGGGCCAACCGATCGAGGTTGCCCCTGGCGATGGCCATACCGTCTACCTGCCGATTCCTGAGCAGGTCAACCTGGAGTACGGCCTCCTGCTGCGTGACCTGACCCTGTAACCGCCGGTGTCGGCCAGCCTCAGCGCTGGCCGACCTGGAATCAGAGTTTGACCTTGCGGCGCATGATGCCGTTGACGATGACCACGACGACCGCCACGCCGATGGCGATGTACTGGAACACCTTTTCGCTGATCACACCGTCTTTCTGCAGGTAGGACAGCCCCAGCATGGTTGCCAGCACCAGCAGGGACAACAGGATGGAGTATTTAAGGCGTTGGCCTTGAGTCATGTGGGTTTCCTTGACGCGTGGAAGACAAAAATCAAACGCGAATAATACAACGTCCAATCCTCTCACAAGGATATTTTCCCGGTTCTGCCCTACCGACCAACTTGCAAACATGAGCGCTCAAGCACTAACGTCCCTCGCGGAGCATCCTCATGCGCATACCCCACCTGCTCAGTACAGTCGGCCTGCTGGTCTGTATTGAGGCTCAAGCACTGCAAACCATAGACCTCGACCCCTCGCACCTGAAAGCACTCGGAACCGGCCTGGCGAACAGCGCAGGCAACAGCCAATGGCAGCAATTGTGGCAACGTTCTCGACAGGCCGGGCACCTGGGTAGCCCGGAAACACGCGAAGCCTTCACCATCCCCATGCAGGAAATACCGTCACTGGTAAAAGCCACGCTGGCATCGGCTGAACGGGTTCAAGGGTTGAAAAAAACCCAGGCGTTGTACCGACGCGACTTCGCACCTCAGGTCGTCGGCGCACGCGGCAACAGCCCACTCACCGCTGTCTGCCTATGGGTTGATTGGCGTTCCTTCCCCGACAATGCGCTGCCTCGCCAAACCGCATTGATGGCTCAGGTCAGCCTGTTGGTCACCCACCCTTGCGACTGACGCTGGTAGCGCCAAGCAGCGGCTATGCCGTTGTGGTGGCGGGCCGAAAACCGGGGCTTTGCGCCCGTTGCGCCGCGGAATACCCACATCCCTTCGCCATTTTTCCCACCGAACATAAGCAGGAACAGCTACTGGTACAGACCCGCTTGCTACCTAGATCTTTTGTCGCGCAGTGCCCGAGAATCAACCCATGACGCCGACCAACGCAGCCAGCCGATACGGCACTGCTGATCACGCTGAATGCTGACGGCTAACACCTACCGCAGGCCCAAATGGCTTGCTCATTGACAAGGAAGTGATCATGGAACTCTGCGACCTGAACCGTATCGACATCACCCAACTGCCTCATTCCCTGCAAGCCTTGATCGCGTGTGTCGGGCTGGAAAGCGCGTATCGCTTGACCTGCATCTACGGCGGCAGGCCCAAGTACATTCCCAAGCACCCAGGCCGCACCACGCTGGCCGATGTACTGCCCAATGAACAGCTTGAGGCCTTGATCAAACGCTATGCCGGTACGGCCCTGGAGATTCCCAAACCCGACCACTTCAACCGGCAACTGCGCAACCAACAGATTCAACAGGAAAGCTCGCACGGCCTGTCCCGTAGCGTGCTGGCCGACAAATACGGCCTGAGCCTGCGCCAGATCGGCAATATCCGGCGTCAAGAGGCTCACGCCCGCCACACCGCGTAACGGTAACCGCGCACTCACGCGCACTTCACGATAAGGAAATCTCACCATGGCAACTATCGATAACAGCCTCATCGGCTCGGTCATGAACGCACTGCCACTGGACCGGATGATCTCCGGGCCACTGCAGGCCATGATTCAGGCGCAGGTTAGCGCCAGTAAATCCTACGCAGACTTCCTCATGGGCGTCTGTATCCAGGATGGCAAGGCTGTCGCCATCCAATTCGACTATGAAGAAACTCTCACGGACGAACAGGGTGTCTATCAGGGTACCGTCGCCAAGAAAATGCAGATCCCTCTGCTGGCGGCCATCACCCACCCGAACATCGCCATTGAAGAAGGTAACATCGAGTTCGAGCTGACCATCAGCCAGCAGGCCGAAAGCAGCTCTGAAACCGGTGGCAGCGCTGAGTTTGGCGCTTCCATTGGCTGGGGCCCGTTCAAGATGAGCGTCAAAGGCCAGGTCAGCCACAAGTCAACACAAACTCGCAAGACCGACACCCGCGCGCGTTACGCGTTCAACACCCGCGTCAAACGCCAGGATCCGCCAGAAGCCTTGATGCGCGTCATCGACTTCCTGACCGATGCCGCCACCAAGCCGGTCATGCTTCCCAACACCGAGGCGCAGAACAAGGACGCCTTGCCTGAATCCAAACTGCCAATGCCAGACCAGGTACAACAAACCACTAACTGACACGCGACAACAGGTTCCGCTCTGATGAGCGGAGCCTCCCCGTCCCTCGCCAAAGGAGCCCAGCCTCTTGGAACGCAGTCCTAACGACAAAGAGCCCCTTGCCACCTGCGACCTGGCTGACATTACCCGAGGTCTGCAGGACGCCGCAGCGGCGGCGAACAACCTGATCGCACAACAGTACATCAAGCTGTTTGACCAGTTTTTTGACTATGACGCCGAAGCCTTGGGCGCCCCGATGAAAGCCAAGATGGTTGATGTCGCCATGGATGACCGACATACCTTGAGCATCCCCCTGATCACGCTGGTGTCACCACGCGGCCTGGCCCTGGAGCGGATGCAAGTCGACCTCTCGGTAAAGATCCAGAACACCGAACTGGCCGATGCAAGCCATGTACTGGAAAACAGCGCACTCAAGCACGAACGGTTCATGGTCACCGTAGGCGCTCAGAACAAGCGCCAAGGCGATCATCGTGACCCGGACGAAGTACAGATTCGTATGCAGTTTCAGGCCTGCGAACCGCCCGAGGCATTGAATCGTCTGATCGAAGAGTACACCCAACTGATTACCCCCTGCCGCCAGCCCGATCCTGCACCGCCATCCGCGGACAACGAGTTCATCGCCGCTGCAACCGTTCGCTGACTCAGAAGTCGCGTTTGTAAAACAGATCAAGCGAACTGGCGATCCCACTGGCGGCTTCCAGGTAGAGCTTTTTACTCAACAGGTAGCGCAAGGCAATGGTGTTGGCCGGTTCGAATACGCCCACGCCATAACGCAAGCTCAGGCGTTCCGTCAGGTTGCCGCTGGCGACCACGCTGGTGCTGGCGCCGCTCCCCTGAGTGTCGAGTTGGAAGTCGTCGATACCGAGGCTTTTCGCCAGGCTACCGGTCAGGTCCGAACTGCCCGCCAGCCCCAAGCCCAGCGCCGCTTGTGCAAGCATGTTGTTGTCCTCACCGGTACTGCCCAATGGCCGCCCCAATACCAGATACGACAAGGCCTGCTCCTGGCTCATGGCCGGCTCGGAAAACACCTGGGTGGTCGGCTGTTCAGCACTGCCACTGAGGCGAATACCCGCGATCACGTCATCGGTTTTGCGTACGGCCTCGATGTCCAGATACGGCTGATCGATAGGGCCTGCAAACAGCAATCGCGCACGGCGGATAGTCAAGCGCTGGCCATAGGCGCGATAACGGCCATCAACCAGGCTCAGCTCACCACGGGTGTCGAGGTTGTCGCCGATATGCACGGCACCCCGCAGGTTGGCACTCAAACCAAACCCTCTGAACGACAGCTTGTCCTGCCCTACCTCGACGTCGACGTCCATGGCCATCGCCAAGGGGGCCTGACCCGCTTCGGTCTGGTGGCCGACGATCACCGTATCATCGGATACCTTGACGGTGGATGGCGGCAACTCGCGGATGCTGATCTTGCCCTTGGGCACCAGCACTTTGCCTGTGATTGCCAGCTTGTCGCCTTGCAGGCCGATGTTCAGGTCCGGGGCTACCTCCAGCACGGCGTAGGGCTCGACGTTGACTGGCAAGCGCTGGCCATGAACACGCAGGTCGACCGCCAACGCGCGCGCCCAGCCGATCTGACCACTCAACTGTCCCTGGCCAGTCTCGCCACTTTTCCAGTCACCCTGCAACTGAACCTGCTCACCGGCGATCACGGCACGCAAGGTCAGCTCACGCAGGCTGATGGGCAGTTCTGCACCGCTGGCCTCGCCCTGCGAAAGGGTCAGGCTACCGTTGACCTGTGGCGCCAGCAACGTGCCGGACAACCTGCCGCTGCCATTCAACTGGCCGGCCAAGCGCTCGACCATCGGAACAAAAGGCCGGGCGATGGAAAGGTCCAGGCCATTCAAACTGAACGTGCCACTGACAGGTTTGTTTTTCGCAAGCGGATCAAGACGCGTGTCCAGGGTCAGCTCACCCAGTCGCTCGGCACGAAACGCCAAACGGGAATCTACCCGCCGTGGGCCCAAGGTGCTGTCCAGGCGCAGGGTCTGGTAAGGGAAATCCAGCCACTGGCCTTTCTCGCGCAACCTCAGGGTGCCACCACTGGCATCAACCTGAACCCGTCCCTTGGGCCCGCTGGCCGGCAGGTCGAGGTTGATATCGGCATTGAGTTGGCCGCTCCAGGCAAAGTCTTTCGGCAACCATTGGGCCAGGCTCTGCAACGGGAACTGCTTGAGGTGATAACGCAGCTTGGGCTCGGGGGCCAGGCGCTGGTCTTCGCCGCACAGGCTGGCATCACCCGAACGCCAGCAATGAGCAAAGAAGTCAATCTGGCCATTCGCCAGGCGCTGTAGCCGGGCTGGGGCCTGTAACTGCCAATCCTGGCCTCCGGCCTGGATACGCCCACTGGCCAGGCGCCCCCGCCAGTTGTCTTTGTCCAGCTGACCGTCCAGTTCGAGGTCAAGCACCAGTTGCGGCCCCTTCAGGCCCAGGCGCAATTGCTGTTGACGCCTGTCGCCCTGCCCCTTGGCAGTAAGCGTACCCAATCCCGTTTCACCCAACTGGATCGCACCGGCCTCCAACTCAATCCGTACACGTTGTGCCGAGTCCATCTGCGCGCTGAGATCCAGGCGTTGCAGATGGTTCTGGGCCTGGGCCAACTGCTGCCCTTGCACGGTCAATTGCCCTTGTGGGGCCTTGAGTGTGCCCGCAACGTCCAGGCGCCCTTTCAAACGCCCCTGCAGTTGCGGCCAGAGCTGCCCTAAACGGGGCATGTCGAGGTCGAGCTGGCCGGCCAGACGCTGCTGAAGGCTGCCGCTACCGTTGATACGGTTGTCCCCCAGCCGAATGTCCAGGGTGCCCAAGGTCCACTGTTCCCCTGCACCGCCAGCCTTGGCCTGAAGCAGCGCCGGCTGGCCACGCAGGCGGCCCTTGAGGTTTACGTCGGCATCCAGCCGCAGGTGGCCATCCTTGAACTCGCCCGTGCTGCGCAACGGCCCAGCCAATGTACCGGGCAACTCGGCCAGCCAATACGCAGGATTAAGCGCGGACAACTCCAGTGCCGTATCCCAGGCAATGCCTTGAGCGAACTGCACCCGCAGGTTACCGGCGGCCTTACCATGCCCCGCACTCAGAACAAGCTGCGGCAAGTCGATAGCCGTGAGATCGCCCTTGAACGGGCTGCTGATCTTGAACGCACCGGCCGGGCCGTCCAGGTCACCGGCAAAATCCCCTTCGTAACGGCCTTCCTGGTAACGGACCTGGCCATTGAAACGACGCAGGGTGACCTGCGGCGCGTCATCCAGCGGGTAAAGGCGCAACCAGGGGAAGTCCAGCCACTCAAGCTGAGCGCTGGCCTTGATGCTCTGTTGCCAGTCGGCGGTGGCCTTGAGCCTGAGGTACTGTTCTGCGGAAGCGTTCAGGTCGAGCGCTGACAGTTCGGCACCACGGGCATCGACCCGGCCTTGCAGGGCCAGGGCGATCGGGCCCTGCGAGGCCGGCAGGCTGGCATTGCCCGCAAGCCGGTAACCCGCGCTCAGGTCGCCTTCACCGGTCAGCAACACCTGATTGAGCTGCAGGGTATCCGGCAGGTCGGCGCTCGCCTTGAAGGCGTCGGCGCTGATACGCACCTTGGCCGGCAGGTTCGCCGCCAGCGGCTGCAACTGCCCATCGAGTCGTCCCTGCAAATAGCCCGTACTGTCCGCGCTTACCCGCAACGTCTGCTGCAGGTCACCGTCCACCTTCAGGGCCAATTGCCACGGCTGCCCATCCACTACAGGCAATTGCAGTTGGCCGCTGGCCTGCATGGGCCAGTCGCCTTCAGGCTTCAGCATCCCCTGCAGGGCCAGGTGCAGATCCTCGCGCTGAACCTGCAGGCGATCAATACGCAGGCCCTCGACGCTCCAACGCGCCGCCAGTTGCAACTCACTCAACTGCTCATTGCCATCCAGCGTCAGTCGACCAATCTGTAGCTCACCCAGCTCGATGTTCAGCGGCAATGCCAAGGCCGGCAACTGCAGCGGGCCGCTGTCTGTCGAGGGCTCGCCGGGGGCAAACGCCAGGTCCACCCGCTCGGCGCGTAGCTGGGTTACGCATAACGTCATTCGCAACAGGCAGGCGGGCGACCACGCCAGCAACGGCTGCGTCAACTCGACCCGGTTACCCGACTGCTCCCACAACAGGCGCTTGGCCTGCCACTGCCCTGCCAGCCGCCCTTGGAACTCGTCCAGTTGCAACCCTGGCACCCGGTTCAGTACCCAACGGCTGCCCGCCTGCGTACCCAGTACAGCGGCCACACCGAAGACCACAATCAGCAGTAGGCCGACCAGGCCGATGGCAATCCCTTTAAACACACGACTCACAGTTCCGGCCCCATGGAAAAGTGCAAACGAATACCGCCCTCGTCATCCAGCGCGTGGGCGAGGTCCAGGCGCAGTGGGCCCACCGGAGATACCCAGCGCACACCAAGACCGACGCCGGTCTTGAGGCTAGGCAGTTCCAGACTGTTGAATGAGTTGCCTTGATCGACGAAGGTCGCCACGCGCCACTTCTCGGCAATCGAGTATTGGTACTCAACACTGCCGGCCACCAGGTAGCGGCCACCGATACGGTCACCGTCCGAGTTCTTCGGCGACAGCGTCTGGTAGTCGTAACCGCGCACGCTCTGATCGCCACCGGCGAAAAACCGCAACGACGGCGGCATTGATTTGTAGCCGTTGGTGGCGCTGCCGCCAAACTGTACCCGGCCCAGGAAACGGTGGTTCCGCCCAAGGGTGGTCAAGCCCTTGAGCAGGACATTGCCATGCACCAGATTGGTGTCCGAGAGCAGGCCTTCCTTCGCGACCTGCGTGTCGAACTGCAGGCGGTAGCCATTGTGCGGATCAATGCGGTTGTCGCTGCGCAGGTAGGCATAACTGACACCGGGCATCAGCAGGTTGCTCAACCCGGAGTCGTCACCCAGGCGATACTCTTCACGCTGCCATTTCAGCGAGATCACCCGCTGCCAACCACTGGGCAACTTGCTGTGCCATTCCGGGCCTACCGTCAGCAGCTTACTGAGGCTGTCGGTATTGGCGATTTCTTCGTTCTGGTAACCGCCGGCAAAACGAAACTTGTCGGTCAGCGGAGGATCCAGAGGCACGTCGTACCACAGGCCGACGTTCTGCCGGGGGGCCGATACCTCGGTCTCGATACCGTAGCTATGACCTTCAGGGTTAACCCAATGGCGCGTCCAGTTAGCCTTGGCACGAGGCCCGACGTCCGTCGAAAAACCCAGGCCCAAGCCCATGGTACGGGGCTTGCGGGTCTGCAACTGAACCGCCACCGGGATTGTCTGGCCGACGGCTGCCGTCGGTGCCGCATCGACACGCACCCTCTCGAAGTAACCACTGGACTGCAGCGCATTGTTGAGCTCGGCGATCAGCTCAGAATCATAGGGCGCACCTTCCTGGAACGGCACCATCCTGCGCAACAGGTCCTCATCGAACGGGCTGTCACCGGTAAACTGGACCTTGCCCAGGGCGTAGCGCGGGCCACTGTCGTAGACCAGCTCGATATCAGCGACCCCAGCCAGTGGATCGACCGTCAGACGTTGCCGGAGAAACCGGCCACTGAAGAAGCCATAGCGGGAAGCCTGGTTCTGAATCAGCCGCTTGGCGTCCTCATAATGCCCATGATTGAGCACTTCGCCCGAGCGCAAGTAACGGCTATTTGGAATCCGAAAGGCTTTCAGTTCACTGGCCGGCCCTTGAATACGTACCGTGATGTCGCGAATCCGGATTGGCTCGCCCGGCTCAACGGTCATCACCAGGCGTGGCCCCTTGTTCGCCTTGGCCGGGGGTTTGATCTCGGTTTCGATATGGGGCTGGTAGTAACCCAAGGCCTGGGCCGCTTTTCTGGCCTGCTCGACGGCACCGCGACTGAAGCGCATCAAAGCCTCTTCGTCACGGTCACCCAGGCTACCAATGTAACCTTCGATATTGTCCTTGAGCTCGCTGTTGGCAGGCTTTATCCGAACGACCAGTTCACTTTGTGCACAAACGGCGAAGCTGGCGATGCATAGAATCAAACCACAGGTAAAAGGTGCTAAATACGTCATAAGCACCGATGCTACCAGAGCTTTACGGCAGCCGGGCGACCGCGGCCATCGCTCATTGCTCGATTACGCCCCGATTTGCCGGGAATGCTGGGGGTTCGGGTGAAAAAAAACGTGCTCACGAACAGGCCCTACCGCAATTTCACCAATCTCCTGATAGCCCTGCCGCGCATAAAACGCCAGGTAATGCTCATTGCCGGTGTCCAGAACAATCCCTTGAGAGTGCTCATCTTCGGCACACCAGTCGTGCAACGCCTGCAGTAACTGTTCACCAAAGTGCTGGCCCTGAAACTGCGGATGGACACCCAGCAGCGGCAACATGTGAACCGCGTCAGTGGGTAGGCAGGCCATCAGTGCCGCCTGGTAATCCAGGTAACGGCGCGTGCAGTTGAACCCGGTGCTCAGCAACATGCGCATACGCCAGGCCCAGCTTTCCGTGACGCTGAGCCGACGTTGTGGTGGTGCAATCAGTGCAACGCCAATCAAACGCTCCCCGATCAGCAACCCCAACGCGGGCAGTTCTTGATAGAAGTGCTGCTGCACCAGCTCTCGCACCGTGGCGCGGATGCGGTGGTCGTAACCAGGGCGCGCCGCTTCGAACAGGTAGGCAAAGGTCGGCTCGCGGCGGTAGGCATGGTAAAGCAACGAGCGGGTTTCATGACTGTAGCCCCCATCGAGCAAGCGGACTTCAGCCGTAACAGCAGTCGATTCGGACATCGTGAAAACCTCCAGGCCTGGGCATTCATTGCCAGTGAGGTACTCGCTACGCTGGCGCGCCCTCGTGAAGCACGTTAGCAGGCGATCGACAGGGCCGCCACGCTGGTCGTGGCCGACGATGTCAGCTAGCATCCTGACTTTTACCAGGATTGTTGCTTCCATGAAGATCGTCTCGTTCAACATCAACGGCCTGCGCGCCCGGCCCCATCAGTTGGCCGCGTTGATCGAAAAGCACCAACCGGACGTGATCGGCCTGCAAGAAACCAAAGTGGCTGACGAGCAATTCCCACTGGCTGAAGTTCAGGCGCTGGGCTACCACGTGAACTTCCATGGTCAAAAGGGCCACTACGGCGTCGCCCTGCTCTCGCGCCAAGCGCCATTGAGCCTGTTCAAGGGCTTCAGTACCGACGAGGAAGACGCCCAGCGCCGTTTCATCTGGGGCACCTTCGCCGACGTCGATGGCACACCGATCACCATCATGAACGGCTACTTCCCCCAGGGTGAAAGTCGCGACCACCCCACCAAATTTCCGGCCAAACAGCGTTTCTACAGCGACCTGCAAACCCTGCTTGAAAGCCAGTTCCAGAACCAGCAGCCCTTGGTGGTAATGGGCGACGTGAACATCTCCCCGGAAGACTGCGACATTGGTATCGGCCCGGACAACGCCAAGCGCTGGCTCAAGACCGGTAAATGCAGCTTCCTGCCGGAAGAGCGCGAGTGGATGGCACGGCTGAAAAACTGGGGCCTGGTCGACAGCTTCCGCCACCTGAACCCTGACGTTTGCGACCGTTTCAGCTGGTTCGACTACCGCAGCCGTGGTTTCGAGGATGAACCCAAGCGTGGCCTGCGCATCGACCTGATCATGACCTCTCAAGGGCTGCTGCCACGGCTCAAGGATGCAGGCGTCGATTACGAACTGCGCGGCATGGAAAAGCCCTCGGACCACGCACCGATCTGGCTGGAATTGAGCTAAGCCCCGCCCCTGGCTTGCCTGCATCCCACATGTGGGAGCGGGCTTGCCCGCGATGCAAACACCGCGAACGCCAAGGCACCCCACCGACACCCGGTGGCAGACAACGCCGATGTTCAGTCCAGCTTGAGCTGGCTGATCGTGTCTTTATCAGCGTCCTTGTACTGCTGCGCCGTCATCTCTTCAAGATTGTCGACCGTGCGTTCATAGCTGTCTGCGGACGCACACACGTGTGCCTCAAAACGACTGGGGCCGCGGCTGTCCGGATCCTCGGCCAGGCGCTTGGCTTCAAGCGCTTCACAGTGTTCCGTGTACTGCGCAAGGTTCGCCTTCGATGACTCAAGATGAGCCGCCTGATCCTTTTCGGCTTGCGCCAGGGCCGCCTCATCCTGTTTTTCACGGATATCCGCAGCAAGGTCCAGGACATCCTCGGCGTCCTTGCCATCCAACGCCTTGGCCATTCGCGCGCGGTCAAGCCCATATGCTTCCCTGACCACTGTCAGCGCCCGATCAAACGCCGCTTTCTGCTCCAGGTCCAAGCCCTGACTTATGGCCACCATCGACGCAGAAAATGATGCTTCACTGGTACTGTCGACGTGCGTCGCACACGCCGCAAGCAGTGCAAAGGAAGAAACCAGTAACGTCACGCTTAACCGTTGCAGCATCGGTCGATCCTCACGTCAGGCGTTTGGCCACAGGGAACCACGCAAAATGCGTGTTTCTCAGAGGGTAGTAGCAATGTTGCCGGCGTACCATTCAGCCAAGATCCTCTGACCCTTCGTCATCTTGCGGTCATCGTATTGTCTTAATCTCCCGGCACGACCTATAGCCGCGAGCACCCACTGGCATGTTCCCCCTTGTTTTTCGGCTGCTCCTCAGCCTGTTAGCCGCCCTCCCCATCGCCGCGCACGCCGGGCAAACGGTACTACGCCTGCAGGGTTCCAACACTATCGGCAGCGTGCTGGCGCCAGCCTTGGTGCGCGGCATGCTGCAAGCGCAAGCCGTGCAGGACATCCAGATCCTGCCCGGCACGGTTGCCAACGAAGTCCAGGTACAAGGCCACACTGCTCAGGGCGAGTTGATCCAGGTGAACATTGCGGCCCACGGGTCGAGCACCGGTTTTACCGCGCTTAAAAACGGTGACGCCGACCTGGCGGCGGCCTCGCGCCCGATCAAAGACAGCGAACTGGTCGACCTGGAAGCGCTTGGCGATCTGAAAAGTGCCGATGCCGAGCAGGTGATCGCCCTTGATGGCATGGCGGTAATCGTCCACCCGGACAATCCCTTGCCACAATTGACCACCGAACAGTTGGCAAAAATTTTCGCTGGCCGCATTACGACCTGGGACGCGCTAGGTCTCGGCAGCGGGCCGATCCGCTTGTACGCTCGCGACGATCGCTCCGGTACGTTCGAGACGTTCAAGAGCCTGGTACTCGACCCCCATGATCTGACGCTGGCAACCAGTACCACACGGTTTGAGTCGGGTGAGCAGTTGGCCGCCGAAGTTCGTCGTGATCGTCAGGCAATCGGTTTCAGCAGCCTGAGCTCAGTGCACGGCGCCAAAGTCCTGGCCATCGCCGACGGCGCGGCGAGTGCGATGTTGCCGACACCCGGGCTGATCGCCAGCGAAGATTATCCGCTGGCCCGTCGGCTGTATTTCTACCTGCCACCCGGCCAGCACAACCCCTGGGCCCAGGCGCTGATTCGCTTTGCACAAAGCGAACCCGGCCAGGCCATCGTCACCGCCAGCGGCTTCATTGCCCAGACCATCCAGGCGATGCCGGTACGGGCCAATGCCGAGATGCCTGCGGCTTATCGAGGTCTGCTTGAACAGGCACAACGGCTCTCGGTGAACTTTCGCTTCGCCGAAGGCAGCGCCACGCTGGACAACAAGGCGCAAGCCGATCTGCAACGGGTGGTCGCGTACCTCAAGCGCACCGGCAAGCTCGACCAGAAGATCAGCCTGGTGGGGTTCGGCGATGCCAAGAGCGACCCGGCGCGCGCCACCCTGCTGTCCAAGTTGCGCGCCATGGCCGTGCGCCGCGAGCTGGCCCGGCAAGGCGTGACCGCTCGGGAGATCCTTGGCCTGGGCGCCGAACTGCCGGTAGCGGCGAACGACCAGGACGAAGGCCGAATCCGCAACCGCCGGGTCGAGGTCTGGGTTTACTGAGGCTCGCTGCGAAGTGGCTCGCGCGGTACGTACTTGCCGATCTCGTACTTGCCGATCGCGGCGCGGTGGACCTCATCCGGGCCATCGGCCAATCGTAACGTGCGCTGCATGGCGTACATGTAGGCCAGCGGGAAGTCACCGGAAACGCCAGCCCCGCCATGTATCTGAATGGCCCGATCGATCACCTTCAACGCAACGTTTGGTGCCACCACCTTGATCTGGGCGATCTCGCTGCGGGCCACCTTGTTACCCACCGTGTCCATCATGTAGGCCGCCTTGAGGGTCAACAGTCGGGCCATGTCGATCTCCATCCGCGAATCAGCGATCTTGTCGATGTTACCGCCCAGCCGCGCCAGCGGTTTGCCAAAGGCGTTGCGCGCCACTGAACGCTTGCACATCAACTCCAGGGCACGCTCGGCCATACCGATCGAACGCATGCAGTGGTGAATGCGGCCTGGGCCGAGACGGCCCTGGGCAATCTCAAAACCCCTGCCCTCGCCCAGCAATACGTTGTCGTAGGGTACGCGGACATTCTCGAAGAGCACTTCAGCATGACCATGGGGCGCATCGTCATAACCGAACACCGGCAACGGCCTGACAATGTTCACCCCGGGGGTATCGGTAGGTACCAGGATCATCGAGTGCTGTTGATGACGTGGCCCTTGCGGGTTGCTCAAGCCCATGAAGATCATGACCTTGCAACGCGGATCACAGGCGCCGGAGGTCCACCATTTGCGCCCATTGATCACCCACGCGTCGCCATCGCGCACCGCCGTAGCTTGCATATTGGTGGCGTCAGAAGATGCCACGTCCGGCTCGGTCATGGCGAACGCAGAACGAATCTCGCCACGCAACAAGGGCACCAGCCACTGCTGCTTATGCGCCTCACTGCCATAGCGCACCAACACTTCCATGTTGCCGGTGTCCGGCGCAGAGCAGTTGAATGGCTCCGGCCCCAGCAATGAGCGGCCCATGATTTCGGCCAACGGCGCATATTCCAGGTTGGTCAGCCCCGCCCCCAGTTCCGACTCAGGCAAGAACAGGTTCCACAGGCCTTCAGCCTGAGCCCTGCGCTTGAGTTCCTCCATGATTACAGTCGGCTGCCAGCGATCACCCTCGGCGACCTGACGCTCGAAGACCGCTTCGGCCGGGTAAACATAGGCATCCATGAACGCCATGACGCGCTCGCGCAACGCCTGGACCTTGGGTGAATAGGCGAAATCCATCGGCAGTACCTTCTGCGTAAAAAGGGGCTGAGCAGACTGTAGTTCACCGGCCAAAATCCACCTAGCCTATTCTCACCGTGTATAAACATTCATAAGCGATATATGATCAGCAGATAACACCTACAAGAGCAGCGCCCATGAACCTGAACAAGGTCGATCTCAATCTGTTTATCGTCTTCGATGCGATCTACACCGAAGCCAACCTGACCCGCGCCGGGCAGATCGTCGGCATTACCCAGCCAGCGGTCTCCAACGCCCTGGCACGGCTGCGTGATACCTTCAACGATCCCTTGTTCGTGCGTACCGCTCAGGGCATGGTGCCTACCCCCATGGCCCAGAACATTATCGGCCCGGTGCGTAACGCCCTGTCGTTGCTGCGTGTGTCGGTACAGGAGAGCCGGATCTTCAACCCCCTGCAGGCGAACAAGACCTTTCGTATCAGCATGACGGACCTGACCGAAGCGGTGATTCTGCCCCCCTTGTTCCAACGCCTGCGGCGTCTGGCCCCGGCAGTGGCCATCGAAAGTTTCCTCTGCAAACGCCGAGAGACCACCAAGGAGCTGGCGGCCGGGCGCCTTGACTTCGCCGTCGACGCGCCGCTCAACACAGACCCGCAAGTGCGTCATGTAAAACTGATGCAAGACCAGTACGTCTGCGCCATGCGCGAGGGCCACCCGCTGGCCAAAGACACGCTCAGCCTGGATGAATACATGGGCCTGACCCACATCCACATTTCCAGCCGCCGCAACGGGCTGGGCTATGTCGACCTGGCACTGGGCAAGATGGGCTTGCAACGCAAGATCGCCCTGCGTTCACAACATTACCTGATGGCCTCGCAGGTGTTGCAACAGACCGACATGGTGATGACCGTGCCAGAACGCTTTGCTCGGCTCCATCATCTGAATTTCACACCACTGCCGGTCAACGATGTTCCGCCGCTGGAAACCCACCTGTACTGGCATGAGAGCACGGACCAGGACCCCGCCAACCGCTGGATGCGCGAGCAGATCATCGAGTTGTGCCAACGGGTCGTCGCGCAAGAAACGCAGCCCGTACACGCCTGAACTCAAACCCTGTCGCATGCACAATCACAATCCAGCTTGACGTATACGTAAAGCTGCCTTTAGGTTTAGCGCATGCACCTAGCCGAGCCTTGCCATGAGTAGCCAGACCTACAGTATTTCCGACCTTTCCCGCGAACTGGACATTACCACCCGTGCCATTCGCTTTTATGAGGAGCAAGGACTGCTCAGCCCCGAACGCCGGGGCCTGGAGCGTATCTATACGGCTCGCGACAAAGTCAGCCTGAAGCTGATCCTGCGTGGCAAGCGAATCGGCTTTTCGCTGGCAGAGTGCCGCGAGCTGATCGAGCTCTACGACCCCAGCAGCGGTAACCAGAAGCAGCTCAACAGCATGTTGGCAAAGATTGCCGAGCGGCGCGCCCAGCTTGAGCAGCAGTTACTCGACATCCAACAGATGCAACTGGAACTGGACACCGCCGAAGAGCGCTGCATACAGGCGCTGGCAACCACCCTGAACAATCAGAAAAGCGCCGTTGAGGCCTCACAGGAACCCTCCCAATGACAATGCCCGAGAATGTCCGCCTGGTCGAAGTCGGCCCACGCGACGGCCTGCAGAACGAAGCCCAGCCGATCAGCGTGGCAGACAAGGTACAGCTGGTCGATGACCTGACTGCTGCGGGGCTTGGTTACATTGAAGTCGGCAGCTTTGTCTCACCGAAGTGGGTACCGCAAATGGCGGGTTCCGCCGATGTGTTCGCGCACATCAAACAAAAAGCCGGCGTGACCTACGCCGCCCTGGCACCGAACCTGCGCGGTTTCGAGGACGCACTGGCCGCCGGAGTCAAGGAGGTCGCGGTATTCGCGGCGGCCTCTGAAGCCTTCTCGCAGCGAAACATCAACTGCTCGATCAGCGAGAGCCTGCAACGCTTCGTACCGATCATGGAAGCCGCACGACAGCACGGCGTGCGTGTACGCGGCTATGTGTCGTGTGTACTGGGCTGCCCTTATGAAGGTGCGGTAAGCGCCGAGCAAGTGGCCCCGGTAGCCCGCGAGCTTTACGACATGGGCTGCTATGAAGTCTCGCTGGGTGACACCATCGGTACCGGCACCCCAGGCGCAACCCGCCGGATGTTCGAGGTGGTTGGTGCGCAGGTACCACGGGCACAACTGGCCGGGCACTTCCATGACACCTATGGCCAGGCACTGGCCAACGTCTATGCCAGCCTGCTGGAAGGGATTGCCGTGTTCGACAGCTCGGTCGCAGGGCTGGGTGGCTGCCCTTATGCCAAGGGCGCCAGCGGTAACGTGGCCAGTGAGGATGTGCTGTACATGCTTCAGGGCCTGGGCATCAAGACCGGTATCGACCTGGACGCACTGATTGCAGCCGGCCAGCGGATCAGCAACGTTCTGGGCCGCGCCAGCGGTTCACGTGTTGCGCGTGCACGTAACGCCCAGTAATCCCGTGACGGTAACAGCCGGCCTCGCAGCCAGTGTTACCGCCCCCACATTTTTCAGGGAAAAAACGGGTAACACAGAAACAAATCGACAGATTCTCCCGGCCAACCTTTTCAACAAAATCTCTAAACCATTGATTTTATTGAGTTTTAAAAAGTTGGCACGCCACCTGCTATATGTTCGGTACAACAACAATAAAAAATGCGACAACCCAATAAAAATAAGACGCAACGACTCTGGCATAACAAGAACAACCACGGCAGAGACGCAGCTAACAGATTTTTTTGGAGATGATGTGCTTTTCGGGGGCGTGCCCCCACGACCAGGCAGAGAACAATAAAACTACCCCAAGGTAGCGCCCGTCAGGTTGTATCAGCAATGATGAAAGCAGATCAGCGCTCAAAAAAATACGTTTGCTCTTGATCCCGGATGGGGATCGCCCGCAACACAGAGGTCGTGGCCGACAAAAACAACAAAAGGCCACCCTCACAATAATAAAAAGAGCACGCAACAATCTTTGAGGGGAGCCTAGGCTCCCCTCAGTGCTTCCTGCCTCCTCAAAAATCGCCCACAGATCCACGCCTCTGCAACGGGTGCGGTGGATAGTCGCAGGCACGTCGCGCACAACGGCCCGAGCCAGGCAATCTGCGGCCTGCGCCCCCACCCAACTGAATCTGATACGGTTTTTATCGCAATACCTGAGCCTGTTATGCAAACAGAACGCTCGCCATAGTGCTCTGGCCTGATCGAGGCCTGATGAGCGACGAACCATGAGCGATAGAATCCCCGTCCAGATCGTTGAGATTGCCGAGCCCTCCCCCTTCAAGAAGAAGGCCGCCAGCAGCGACGGACATATCCACACCCGCAGCTTCACCGGCCTGTTCCGCAACCTGCGCATCGGTGGTGCCGGCTTTCTTTTCCTGCTGTTTTTCGGCACGGTCTGGTTGAACTGGGGCGGTCGTCAGGCCGTGCTCTGGGACCTGGCCGAAAGCAAGTTCCATATTTTCGGTGCCACGTTCTGGCCGCAGGATTTCATCCTGCTTTCGGCATTGCTGATCATCTGCGCCTTTGGCCTGTTCGCCATTACCGTGTTTGCCGGGCGCATCTGGTGCGGTTATACCTGCCCGCAAAGCTCCTGGACGTGGATCTTCATGTGGTGCGAGAAGATCACCGAAGGCGAGCGCAACCAGCGAATCAAACTGGATGCTGCGCCCTGGAGCCTGAACAAGCTGGCCCGCCGTTCAGCCAAGCACACCCTGTGGCTGGCCATAAGCGTACTGACCGGGCTGACCTTTGTTGGCTACTTCACGCCGGTCCGGCCACTGGCCGAAGAACTTTTCAGCTTGCAACTGGGCGGCGTCAGCCTGTTCTGGGTGCTGTTTTTCACCGGGGCAACCTACATCAATGCTGGCTGGCTACGTGAAGCCGTCTGCATGCACATGTGCCCCTACGCCCGCTTCCAGAGCGTGATGTTCGACAAAGACACCCTGACCGTCGCCTATGACCCGCGACGCGGCGAGTCACGCGGCCCACGCAAGAAAGACGTCGACCACAAGGCCAAGGGCCTGGGCGACTGCATCGACTGCCATATGTGCGTACAGGTTTGCCCCACCGGCATCGACATCCGCGATGGCCTGCAAATGGAGTGCATCGGTTGTGCGGCCTGCATCGACGCCTGCGACTCGATCATGGACAAGATGGGCTATGACCGTGGCCTGATCGGCTACAAGTCCGAACACACCCTGCAAGGGGGCAAAACCCATTGGCTGCGCCCACGCTTGCTCGGCTACTGCACCGTGCTGGTGGTGATGATCGGTGCCCTGGTGATTGCCTTGAACCAGCGCCCAATGGTCTCGCTCGATGTCAGCAAGGACCGCGGCCTGTTCCGGGAAAACAACCTGGGGCAGATCGAGAACATCTACACCCTCAAGGTCATCAACAAAACCCAACAGCGCCAGCATTACCGCCTGCGCCTGGTCGACAGCGAAGGCTTCGTGCTCCACGGCCAGACCGAGTTCAACCTGGCACCGGGCGAGATCAGCGACTTGCCGGTCTCGGTGGCCATGCTCGCCGACCGTCCGGACAGCAGCGCCCAGGAGATCAGTTTCGAGGTTGTCGACAGCGATGAACCCAGCGTACGCAGCGTGGCCCGCAGCCGCTTTGTTGCGCCTTTGAACCGCTGATCACATACACTCCGTGTACCCAGAACCTGCCGAGCCATGATGAAACGCTACGAGAAATTCGCCGACGATATTGCCGAACTGATCCGTTCCGGGGTGCTCGGCCCTGGCCAGCGAGTACCGTCGGTGCGCTATGCCAGCCAGACCCACGGCGTCAGCCCGTCCACGGTGTTCCAGGCGTATTACCTGCTGGAGCGTCGCGGGCTGATCCGCGCCCGGCCACGTTCCGGCTATTTCGTTAACGCCCACGCACCACGCCAGTTCAATGAGCCGCAGATCATCGAGCAGGCCACCGAGTCCACCGAAGTTGACGTCAGCGAACTGGTGTTCTCCATCCTCGACTCGATCAAAGACCCGCAAACCGTCGCCTTCGGCTCGGCCTTCCCGAGCCCGAACCTGTTCCCACTGCCGCGCCTGGCCCGCTCGCTGGCCAGCGCCAGCCGGGAAATGGACCCACGCATGGTGGTCACCGACCTGTCGCCAGGCAACCCGCAACTGCGGCGGCAGATAGCCCTGCGCTATATGGTCGGCGGCTTGATGCTGCCGATGGAGGAGCTGCTGATCACCAACGGCGCCCTGGAGGCGCTGAACCTGTGCCTGCAAGCCGTCACCGAACCCGGCGATCTGGTAGCGATCGAGGCACCTGCGTTCTACGCCTGCCTGCAGATTCTTGAACGGTTGAAACTCAAGGCCGTGGAAATTCCCGTTCACCCACGCGAAGGCATCGACCTTGGCGTCCTCGCCCAGACACTGGAGCGGCATCCGGTAAAAGCCTGCTGGTGCATGACCAATTTCCAGAACCCGGTGGGCGCCAGCATGCCGGAGGAGAAGAAGAAACAGTTGGTGGAACTGCTGCGTCAGCATCAGGTGCCACTGATTGAAGATGACGTCTACGCCGAACTCTACTATGCCCAACAGGCACCGAAACCGGCGAAGGCGTTCGACACCGATGGCCTGGTGATGCACTGCGGTTCCTTCTCCAAAAGCCTGGCACCGGGGTATCGCATCGGCTGGGTGGCCGCCGGACGCTACGCCCAGAAGATCGAACGGCTCAAGCTGATGACCTCGCTGTGCGCCTCAATGCCGGCGCAGGCAGCCATTGCCGACTACCTGCAGCACGGCGGCTATGACCGCCACCTGCGCAAACTGCGCTATGCCCTGGAAGAACAGCAGAGCGCCATGCTCGCGGCCATTGCCAGGCATTTTCCGGCACAAACGCGGGTCAGCCACCCGGATGGAGGCTACTTCCTGTGGCTGGAATTGCCGGAGCAGATGGACTCTCTGAAGCTCTTTCAGATGGCCTTGGCACAAGGTATCAGCATTGCACCGGGGCCGATTTTCTCAGCCACTCAGCGCTTTCGTAACTGCATACGATTGAACTACGGCAGCCCTTGGACCGAGCAATCGGAAAAGGCCATGGAGACACTGGGGCGAATCGTCCGCTCGTTCTGATCTGCAGGCGCGTCAGCGCCCACCCCCCAACTCGATAAAACTGCCGGTGGAATAGGACGCCTTGTCCGACAGCAACCAGATAATGGCCTCGGCCACTTCTTCAGCCCGCCCGCCGCGCCCCATGGGGAGGCTGGCCTCCAGCGTGCTGACCCGGTCCGGGTCGCCACTGAGCGCGTGGAAATCGGTGTGAATGTAGCCAGGACGCACGGCGTTGACCCGCACACCGTCACTCGCGACCTCCTTGGCCAGCCCCACGGTAAACGTGTCCAGCGCACCTTTGGAGGCGGCATAATCGACATATTCGTTGGGCGAACCGAGCCGGGCGGCCACTGAAGATACGTTCACGATACTGCCCCCCAGCCCGCCATGGCGGGTCGACATGCGCTGCAGCGCATGTTTGGCGCAGAGCATAGGCCCCACCACATTGGTCTTCATCAGCTTGAGCAGACGGAACTCGGACATGTCCTCAAGCCGGCTGGTGTGCCCGATGGTCCCGGCGTTGTTGACCAGCGCCGTCACCCGCCCCAACTCACTGTCGACCCGATGAAACAACTGGATGACTTCATCTTCGACACTGACATCGGCGCGAACGGCAATCGCCTCGGCACCCAACTCACGGACCTCAGCCAACACACGCTCGGCCGCCTCATCGTCGGCGTGATAGTTGATGCAAACCCGATAGCCCTGAAGCGCCGCAAGACGTGCGGTAGCGGCACCGATGCCACGGCTTGCGCCGGTTATGACGATGACTTGCTGCATGAAAACCCCTTGCCCAAATAACCTTTGCTTAATTAAGGCTAACGCCCCGATCAGGCCGCTGACAACACCTTACAAACCTGTAATCCAACGCTCAGCTTTCTGACAGGCCAAACGGGCTAGAATCGAGCCCTCAGCGTGATCGCTGTCTCCCGCTTCGCCACACCGGGGGATGAGCCAGCGGCAACAGGCCACGCTGCACCTGAACGCCAATTCCGCTATTCTGCCGGCTAACCGCTGGGCACTCGAACACACGTGACACACCAGCGTCTGGATCTGGAGATTAACCATGCTGACCAAGAAAATCGCCCTGTTTGGCCTGCTGGCCTTCAGCACCCTGACTCAAGCCGGCCAGACCATTGATGTCTACCGCGACCCCAACTGCGGTTGCTGCAAGGAATGGATCAGCCACCTGCGTGACAACGGTTTCACGGTCAATGACCATGTCGAGCCGAACATGAGCGCGGTCAAGGAACGCCTGGGCGTTGCCCCCCGCCTGGCCTCATGTCACACCGGTGTGATCGACGGCAAGTTCGTCGAGGGCCACGTACCCGCCGAACAGGTCAAACTGCTGGCCAAGCGCTCCGACCTGAAAGGCCTGGCCGTCCCAGGCATGCCAATGGGGTCACCCGGCATGGAAATGGGAGACCACAAAGACGCCTACCAAGTCATCGGCCTGACCAAGGACGGCACTGACGAAGTGATCGCCACGTACTGATCGCGTGTTCATGCTCAGCCACTGGGGGCTGTTTCTCAGTGCTTTTGCGGCAGCGACGCTGCTGCCCATGCAGTCCGAAGCCGTATTGGTGGGTTTGCTGATTGGCGAGCCCGATGCGGTGCTCAGCCTGCTACTGATTGCCACACTCGGTAATGTGCTGGGTTCGATCGTCAACTGGTTGCTGGGCCGCGGTATCGAACAGCTACGCGACAAACGCTGGTTTCCGTTCAAACCCGAGCAACTGGACAAGGCCCAGCAGCGCTACCAACGTTACGGTCAATGGTCACTGTTGCTGAGCTGGATGCCGGTGATCGGCGACCCGCTAACCCTGATTGCCGGGGTAATGCGTGAGCCGTTCTGGCGCTTCCTGTTACTCGTCAGTGTGGCCAAGGGTGGTCGCTACCTGATACTTGCGCTGCTCACCCTTGGCTGGATACACCGTTGATACTGGCACGGCACTAGCCCCAGATCTGCTCCTCTGTCCAGCCCAGTTCGGCAAAGTCCTGAGCCCTTAGCTCAGACTCCTGCGCACAGAAAAACTCATCGAGTTGCGGTGGCGGCACTTCGGTTTCGGCAAGCATCGCGTGCACCTGGCCACGGTGGTGGATCTGGTGCTGAAACAGGTGCGCCAGCAGACGCAAGCGCTGCTCACACTGCACACGGTCAGGCCGCACGATACTGACTTCACGCTGCAATTGATGATCGTGCAACTGGCTGCAGTAGGCGATCAGCCGATGATCGACCTGCGCCTGCTCGCGCTGCAACTGGTCACAGCCCTCAAACGCCTCCAGTGGCTCGAAGAGCCCTTCTGCCTCGATGTCCGGCGGCTCACCACGGTGCTCACGCTCCAAGGCCTGAAGGTAGAACGTGTCGACCTGCAGAATGTGCTCAAGCGTTGCCTTGATCGATGGAAAAAAACCGCAGCGTGGCGCGACGAAATCATCCTGAGTCAATTGCTGACAGGCTTTGTACAAGCGGTGATTGGCCCAGGCATTGTTGTAGGCCATGGTCAGCAGGTGGTGCGACAGTGGCTCGGCCATGATCGGCTCCTCAACAGAAGCGTTGCAGTTGCATCTCCCGCAAGCGACTCAACGTACGCCGGAACGGGAACTCGAGATACCCTTGAGTGTAGAGCGCTTCCAGCGGTACCTGCGCCTCCAGGTACAACGCCACCCGACGGTCGTAACATTCATCGACCAATGCAATGAAACGCCGCACACCATCATCCTGCACCGATAACTGTGGCAACTCGCGATCACCTGCAGCAACCCGCTCAACCCCGTCCTCAGTGCCCCGGGCAATTTTTGCCGGGCGCTGAGCCGCGCCGAGGGCAGGCACCTCGCCAAGCAGAATCGCCTGGAAACGGTCGCACAAGGCCATGAACTCCGGCGCGGCCATCGGCTGCTCGCACAGGTCGGCGTAGCGACACCAGAGCACCTGGTCGCTGCGTTGCACTACCTGCACGCTGCGGTGCTCTACACGCAGGGGTTCGGCTGACCATTGGGCATCACCACAAAGGCTCGCAAACACCGCCCCCAGTACACTGCTCTCGCCAGGCTGGCGCACCCAATAGCGCTGTTTAGCCACCCCAGGGTGCAGGCGGTGATCCTGCCCGCCGTCCACAGCGACGACCTGCATATGCTGCTCGATCGCCGCGATGGCCGGCAGAAAGCGCTCACGGTTGAAGCCATCGTGGTAGAGCTGCTGCGGTGGCTGGTTAGAGGTGGCAACGATGACCACCCCCTCATCGAACAGCACCTGGAACAGTCCACCCAGAATGATCGCATCACCAATATCGTTAACGAACAACTCGTCGAAGCAGAGCACCCGGATCTCGTCAGCCAAGGCGCGTGCCAGGGCCCGTAGCGGATCAGCCGTACCGTTGAGCTGGAACAGCCGCTGGTGAACCCAACGCATGAAGTGGTGAAAATGCTGGCGCCGTGCCGGCTGCTTCAGGCTGCGATGAAACTGGTCCATCAGCCAGGTTTTGCCACGCCCCACCGGCCCCCACAGGTAGACGCCACGTGCTGACGCACCCTGTTCTACAGCGTCGAAACAGGCTTGCAGGGCTGTCGCCGCCTGCAGTTGGGCTGCATCGGCGACAAAGCCGTTACAGGCGACCGCCTGTTGGTAGAACTGCAACGGTGAAGCTTCGCTGAAGCCAGACATCAGGAGCGTCTCAGGCAAAACGCCAAGCCTACCGCCGTGCAGTGCCTGAGCGCCAGCCTTCCCCTGCCCTCAGTGCAGTTACGGTACACGTCTGGAGTCGCGTGGCGGACGCGAAGGCTCCAGATTCGGCACCTGCTGTTCCCGGCGCAGGTTATCGCCATTACCGATGCCCCGGTTTTCCAGGGTCGGCGGGCGCGGATTGGGTTGGGTAGACGGGCCAGGAACTGGCGGCATGGCCGGCACGCTACCTTGTCGACTGTTCGGGTTGGCTCTGCGGATCGGGCTGTTATAAGGGTTATCGGGTTGCGCAGCCAGGTACAACGGAGCAGCCGGTTGCGCCTGCGCGGTTGCCGCCAGCAACAGACTCAAGCCAAGCAACTGCACGCCTAGCCATGATGTGTTCATCGAATCACCTCCACAACGCGTTGCGCCCAATCGTTGGATAGCTCGGAACACTACAGGTTCAGCGACAAACCTGTGGTTTGCTGCTCACATCGGCTACCACCACCCCGGTGTATTTGCCACACTGAGCCTGTGCCCTATTACCGAGGACTGCCCATGTTCCGTACCTTGCGTCAAACCTTGAGCGTGCTGCTGATCCTGGCCTTGAGCGCGTGCGCGCTGTTTCAGGGGCGTGACCCGGTAAACATCAGCGTCATCGGTATCGAACCGCTACCGGGACAAGAGCTTGAACTGCGCATGGCCGTCAAGCTGCGTATCCAGAACCCAAACGAAACGCCTATCAACTACAACGGCATTGCCCTGAACCTTGAGGTCAATGGTCAACCACTGGCAGCCGGTGTCAGTAATCAGCGCGGCAGCGTTGCTCGCTACAGCGAGGACATACTGGTGGTACCGGTAAGCATCACCGCCTTTTCCATGCTGCGCCAGGCGTATGGATTAGGTCAGGCGCGCAGCCTCGATGGCCTGCCGTATGAGTTACGCGGCAAACTGGCCAGCGGGCCACAGGGTACCGTGCGCTTTACCAACCGCGGGCGCCTGAACCTGCCAGAACCCACAAGCAGTGTCTGGTAGCCGCAGGCTTTGCAAGGTTGTAGAGACGGCTGTCACCAATGTCAGCGTGATGCAGCCATCAGCTTGTTGACTTCACTGCGCACCATGTTGGCGTATTCGGGCGGCGACATGCCGTCCAGCTCCGTACGCACCCACTCGGCCCACTTGCCCTTGCGGCGTGGCTTTTCGCCGATCAGTCGTGCAGCCTCGCCCTTGGCTTTGCCCAGGCTGGTCTGCCAGAGTTCGAACAGCCGGGACTTCTCGTCTTCGATCTGTGCCCGTTCGGCAAAACTCTTGTTGGCCAGATTGAAACTCATGAGGACTTCCTACCGCTTGAAAATGGGCGTTATCTTACACTGTAGCCGCTGGCGTCGGCCAAACCGCTGCAACTTTCCGCGACGCCAGCATCCATCGATCAATGTTCACCAAAATAGAGGAAGCGTTCATGGCCAGGAAAATCACTGTGCAAGCCGATACCGAGCAGATCAAGGATCAGGCCTTCAGTGAGCTGCAGGCGCTGATTGAAGAGTCGGAAAGGCTGCTGAGAGACAGCGCCACGCTGGTTGGCGAAGAGGCCGAGACCTTGCGAACCCAGGTCGGCCAGAAACTCAAGCAGGCGCGCCATGCGATGAACGCTGTCGGTGAGCGTGCGAAACCGGTCGTCGAAGCGACTGAAACCTACATCGGTGGCCACCCTTGGCAGACCGTAGCGATTTCGGCCGGGGTCGGCCTGATCGTCGGCCTGCTGCTGGGACGTCGCGGTTAACGCCTGCAAGCAACAACTGCGCGACCGTCAGGGCCCGCGCAGTTGCAGCGGGTCGACCTGTGCACAGGCAATCGCCATGCCCACCAACTCCGGCAGGTGTTCGGCCTGCATGCGCTTCATGACCCGAGAGCGGTACAAGTCGACCGTCTTCACACTGACAGCCAACTGCTCAGCAATTTCCCGGTTGGTAAACCCTTGCACCAACGGCAGGAACACATCACGTTCACGCGGGGTAAGGCTGTCAATGCGTGCCTGCACCGCATCACGCTGACTGCTGCCAGCCTGCGCCCGGTGAGAGCGCCCCAGGGCATCTTGAACGCTGTCCAGCAACAACTGATCGTTATAGGGCTTTTCGATAAAATCACAGGCCCCGGCCTTGAAGGCTCGTACCACGATCGGCACATCGGCATGACCGCTGAGAAAGATGATGGGCAAATCAAGCCCACGCGCCCGCAATGCTTCCTGCACGCTTAGCCCGCCCATACCTGGCATTCGCACATCAAGCAGCACACACGCTGGCAGACACGCGTCACAGGCATCCAGAAAGGCCTGGCCACTGGTGAACGGCAATGCCTGAAGGCCCACCGACTCCAACAGCCAGACCGTGGAATCGAGCATGCCCTGATCGTCATCGACCACGTAAACCTTCGGTTCCTGCATCAAGACCTCTTGTTCAGACAGTAGCTGCCGGCGCCAGCCGACAACACAGAATCAATCCGCCGCCATCGCCCGGACTGGCCTGCAGCGTTCCACCAAAACCCTCGACGATACTGCGGCTCATGCTCAAACCCAAGCCAAGCCCCTCCGGCTTGCTGGTATTGAACGGGGTGAAGATACCGTCGAGCCGCTCTGCAGCCACACCCGGCCCCTGGTCGCACACCCGGATCGTCAACCACCCTGCCTCTAGCACAGCACTCAGCAGCACACGAGAAGGCCGCCCGGGCTGTTGCTCGCGGTTAGCCTCGAACGCATTGCGCAGCAGATTGAGCAAGACCTGCTCAAGGAGGATGCGGTCGGCGTAAACCGGCGGCAGATTGTGCGCCATACGCTGGTCGATCGTCACCTGTGCTTGATTGGCTTCCCACGCACACAGGCGCACGGCTTCACGGGCAACCTCGGCGATATGCAAGGCTTGCAGGCGGCGCGGCTCCTTGCGCAAAAAGGCACGCAGGCGCTTGATCACTTCAGCCGCATGAGTGGCCTGTTCATTGATCCGCTGCAAGCCCTGGGCTACACGCTGCACAGCCTTGGGGTCGTGCTCCAGTGTCTGCAGATAGCGCTGACTGGCACTGGCGTAATTCACCACGGCGGCCAGCGGCTGGTTGATCTCATGGGCGATCCCCGACGCCAGCTCACCCAGGGTGACCAAGCGCGCAGTATGCGCCAGTTCGTCCTGATGTCGACGCTGCTGAGCTTCGCGCAGTTCGCGCTCCGTCATGTCCCGCGCCACCAGCGAGTAATAGCGCTCACCGCCGTTGGCACGATGAGCCAACAGTACCAGCGACACCGGAAACAGGCTGCCGCCGCCGCAAGGCTTGAAGGTCGCTTCGCACTGCCAGACGCCCTCGTGTTCGGCCTGTTGCCAACCTTCAGCATCCAGGCGCTGCACGGCCTCATCATCGAGCACATCACGAAGGCCCGGTGCCGCCTGCTGTTCAACCAGCCCCAGTGCACGCCGTGCCGAACGATTGAGGTAGGTGAGTTGCCCCGCCGGGTCGGTAAACAACACCAGATCCGTGTTGGCTTCTACCACCTCGGCCAGTCGTCGCAAGTTCTCCTGAGCCTCAACACGAAGGGTAATCTCACGGGAAACACTGATCACTTCCACCACCGCGCCGGTGTAGGTTTCCCGGATCGCCCGGCTGGCAATCTCAAACCATCGATAATGGCCATCCCGGTGGCGAACACGACAGGTCATGGTCTGATAACCATCCTGCTCCAGTGCCTCGCCAGCCTGGGGTAGCGACTGCAAGCAGTCATGAGGATGAAACAGGCTCTGCACGGCGACACCACGCAGCTCTTCAGGCCAGTAACCGAGCAAACGGTAGGATGCCGGCGACGCATCAAGGAAACACCCGTCGGGCGTGTGACGAGAAATCAGGTCGGTAGTGTTCTCGGTAATCAGCCGATAGAGCCGTCGAGCCTGGCTGGCATCGCGCACGCTCTGGCGCTCGGCGGTCGCGTCACGGCAGCGGGCGATCACCTGACGGCAATCATCTGAAGGGATCAGCGTCCATAGCAGAATACGCTCGCCAACCTGCGCTTCTACCTCGGCAATAGCCCGATCCTGAAACAGGCAGGCCTGGATCAAGGCGGCGTAGTTGGAGGGCAGCACCGTCGCCGGGGAGCGCCCCAGGGCCAGCGCCTCAAACGCCGGATTAGCGCTGAGCAGCCGCGCCGCTGCATCGAGTATGAGCGTAGGCTGCGGGTCCTTGGCAAACAAGGCAGTCGTCGATAGCGTCAAGAATAGGTCCGTTTTTTATAGTATAAGTACCATATTGCTATAGTCTAGCTTCCATATACTATGGCGTTTCGAGTAAAAAATGCGACACCCAGCGGGCCACGATCTCGCTGTAGAAACCTGATCAGAGCTAACAATCAGCCAACGGGGGTTTCAGTTCGCCAAGCGCGGCTGCCTCCTGCACAGGACACTGTCATGTCGATCTACGAACAAGGCCTCGCGCCCGCCTCTGTCAATCACACTGCCCTTACTCCCCTGAGTTTCATCGAGCGCACGGCCGCTGTCTATGGGCAATATCCTGCCGTCATCCATGGCTCGATCCGCCGTAACTGGCAAGACACGTATGCCCGGTGCCGACGCCTTGCCAGCGCTCTGGCCGGCCGTGGCATCGGAAAAGGCGACACCGTTGCCGTCATGCTGCCCAACATTCCGGCAATGCTGGAGGCACACTTCGGCGTGCCAATGATCGGCGCCGTACTGAACACCCTTAACGTGCGCCTGGATTACGAGGCCATCGCGTTCATGCTTGAGCATGGCGAAGCCAAGGTACTGATCACCGACCGCGAGTTCCACTCGGTGATCACCGCAGCACTGGCCCTGCTGAAGAACCCACCCCTGGTCATTGACGTAGATGACCCGGAGTATGGCGAAGGCTGTGCGGTCAGTACGCTGGATTACGAGGCCTTCCTCGCTGAAGGCGACCCGGACTACGACTGGGCCTGGCCGGAAGACGAATGGCAGGCCATCTCGCTCAACTACACATCCGGTACTACCGGCAACCCCAAGGGCGTGGTTTACCACCATCGGGGCGCCTACCTGAACTCGCTGGGCAACCAGATCACCTGGGCAATGGGCAACCACCCGGTCTACCTCTGGACCCTGCCGATGTTCCACTGCAACGGTTGGTGCTATCCGTGGATCGTCACTGCACTGGCCGGCACCCATGTATTCCTGCGCCGGGTAGACCCACAGAAAATCCTGACCATGATTCGCGAGCATCAGGTCACTCACCTGTGCGGTGCCCCCATTGTGCTCAACGCACTGATCAACATGCCCGACACGGCCAAAGCCGCCATTGACCACCCCGTCAATGCCATGGTTGCCGGCGCTGCGCCACCGGCCAAGGTGATTGGCGCGGTCGAGGAAATGGGCATCAAGGTGACCCACGTCTACGGCCTGACTGAAGTGTATGGCCCGGTCACCGTGTGTGCCTGGCATAGCGAGTGGGACGAAAAACCACTGTATGAGCGCGCCCGCATCAAGTCACGCCAGGGCGTTCGCTACGTCACGCTTGAAGGCCTGATGGTCGCCGACCCACAAACCCTGGAGCCTGTACCGCGCGATGGCAACACCATCGGCGAGATCTTCATGCGCGGTAACACCGTCATGAAAGGCTACCTGAAAAACCCGACTGCCACTGCAGAAGCGTTCCGTGGCGACTGGTTCCACACTGGCGACCTCGCCGTCTGGCACCCGGACGGCTATGTCGAAATCAAGGACCGGTTGAAAGACATCATTATCTCGGGCGGCGAAAACATCTCGACCATCGAGGTTGAAGACACGCTGTACCGCCACCCATCGGTACTTGAAGCCGCGGTGGTCGCTCGTCCCGATGAAAAATGGGGTGAAACCCCGTGCGCCTACATCACGCTGAAAGGCCACTGCCAGGACACCACAGAAGACGAGATCATCGCCTTCTGCCGCGAGCACCTGGCCGGTTTCAAATTGCCGAAGACGGTGATTTTCAGTGAGCTGCCAAAGACCTCAACCGGCAAGATTCAAAAGTACTTGCTGCGTGACTGGGCAAAAGCGCTCTGATCCCTATCCACCCGATTTCTGCGAGACCCGCGATGCCTGAGTTCAATGCACCACTGCGCGACATGCGCTTCGTCCTTCATGAGGTTTTCCAGGGCCCTGCCCTCTGGGCCCGCCTGCCAGCACTGGCCGGCGCGGTCGATGCAGAGACTGCCGATGCGATCCTTGAGGAGGCGGCGAAGATTACCGGCCAGTTGATTGCCCCGCTCAACCGCAGTGGCGATGAAGAGGGTGTCGGCTTCGAGGCAGGCGCTGTGACCACACCGCAAGGCTTCAAGGAAGCCTGGCAGACCTACCGCGACGGCGGCTGGGTAGGCCTGGCCGGGAACCCGGCGTATGGCGGCATGGGCATGCCAAAGATGCTGGCCGTGCAGTTTGAGGAAATGCTGTATGCCGCCAACTGCAGTTTCAGCCTTTACTCGGCCTTGAGTGCCGGTTGCTGCCTGGCCATTGACGCTCACGCCAGCGAAGCCCTGAAAGCCACCTACCTGCCGCCGCTCTACAGCGGCGAATGGGCTGGCACCATGTGCCTGACCGAGCCTCACGCCGGCACTGACCTGGGCATCATCCGCAGCAAGGCTGAACCTCAGGCCGATGGCAGCTACGCCATCAGCGGCACCAAGATCTTCATCACCGGTGGCGATCAGGATCTGACCGAGAATATCGTTCACCTGGTACTGGCCAAGTTGCCCGATGCCCCGGCTGGGCCAAAAGGCATCTCACTGTTCCTGGTGCCCAAACGCCTGGTTAACGCGGATGGCAGCCTGGGTGCAACCAACGCCGTCAGTTGTGGCTCGGTAGAGCACAAGATGGGCATCAAGGCCTCCGCGACCTGCGTCATGAACTTCGACGGCGCGATTGGTTACCTGGTCGGTGAAGAAAACCGTGGCCTGGCCGCCATGTTCACCATGATGAATTACGAGCGTCTGTCCATCGGTATCCAGGGCATCGGCTGCGCCGAAGCCTCATACCAGAATGCCGCCACCTACGCCCGCGACCGCCTGCAAAGCCGCGCCGCCGGGGGCCCGCAGGCGAAAGACAAGATTGCCGACCCGATCATCGTTCACCCTGATGTACGGCGCATGCTGCTGACCATGCGCGCACTGACCGAAGGTGGTCGCGCCTTCGCCACCTACGTCGGCCAGCAACTGGACATCAGCAAATACGGTGAAAACGCGGCCGAGTGTGATTCTGCACAGCGCCTGGTCGCACTGCTGACCCCCGTAGCCAAAGCGTTCTTCACCGACACTGGCCTGGAAAGCTGCGTGCTGGGCCAACAAGTGTTTGGTGGGCACGGCTATATCCGCGAGTGGGGCCAGGAACAGCTGGTACGTGATGTGCGGATCGCACAAATCTACGAGGGTACCAACGGCATCCAGGCACTGGACCTGCTCGGTCGCAAGGTAGTTGCCGATGGCGGCCAGTCGCTGGCGATCTTCGCCCGGGAAATCCGCGCCTTCTGCGAAACCGCAGCACCGTTCAGCGAGCCATTGCTGCAAGCCTTGGCCCAACTGGAAAGTACCAGCCAGTGGCTTTGCCAGCAGGCCGTCAAGGACCCGAATGCGGTGGGTGCTGCTTCGGTTGAATACCTGCATATGTTTGGCTATGTAGCCTACGCCTACATGTGGTCGCGAATGGCAGCCACCGCACACGAGAACCGTGCGCAGGATCCTGCCTTCTATCAGGCCAAGCTCGCCACCGCAGCGTTCTACTTTGAACGCCTGCTGCCACGCGTGCTCTCGCTGCACGCCAGCATTCGCGCTGGCAGCACGACGCTCTACACGCTGTCCGCCGAGCAGTTCTAAGGCGGGCCACCAACGGGGCCTTGGTGCGCAGGTACCAAGGCCCCGTTGTCTTGTCTGAAAGAGACGTCCATTTGATTGCCCGCTGTATCACGCGCAAAAATGATGGTCCGTCGCGTTCGACCTACAGCACCATGGCCGCCACCCAGCCAAAGGCCAACAGCGGCAAATTGTAGTGAATAAAGGTTGGAACCACCGTGTCCCAGATATGGTGATGCTGACCATCGACGTTCAACCCTGAGGTTGGCCCCAGGGTCGAATCCGACGCCGGCGAACCGGCATCACCCAGCGCGCCAGCGGTGCCAACAATGCACACGGTAGCCACAGGATCGAAGCCCAACTGCACGCACAGAGGGACGAAGATCGCAGCCAGGATCGGTACGGTGGAAAACGACGAGCCGATGCCCATGGTGACCAGCAGCCCAACCAGCAGCATCAGCAATGCACCGACCCCTTTGCTGTGATTGATCCAGACTGCCGATGCCTCGACCAGTGTTTTCACCTCGCCTGTGGCCTTCATTACCTCGGCAAAACCCGACGCCGCAATCATGATGAAACCAATCATGGCCATCATTTTCATGCCTTCGGTAAACAGGCCGTCAGTCTCCTTCCAGCGGACAATGCCCGACAGCGAGAAAATCAGGAAACCGGCCATGGCACCGATGATCATTGAGTCCAGCCATAGCTGGATAATGAACGCGGCAGCGATGGCACAGCCGGCTACCAGCAGTGTCAGCGGGTTGTAACGTACTGCGACCTGCTCGACCTGCTCGATCTTTTCCAGGTCATAGGCGCGTTTTTTTCGATAGCTGAAGAACGCCGCCAGCAACAGGCCAAAAAGCATGCCCGCCGCCGGAATGGCCATGGCATGGGTCACGTTGACGCCACTCACATCCACACCGCTGCGGCTGACATTCGCCAACAGAATTTCATTAAGGAAAATGTTGCCGAAACCAACAGGCAGGAACATGTAGGGCGTGATCAAGCCAAAGGTCATGACGCAGGCCACCAACCGACGATCAATCGACAACCGGGTCAGCACATACAACAGTGGCGGCACCAGCAGTGGAATAAACGCGATATGGATCGGCAGAATGTTCTGCGAAGAAATGGCCACCACCAGTAGCAGTGAAATCAGCAGCCATTTGACCTTGCCGCCTTCCTTGCCACGCTGTTGATCGAACATTGCCAGCGCCCTGTCTGCCAGTGCGTGCGCCAACCCCGACTTGGCAATGGCCACGGCAAAGGCACCGAGCAATGCATAGGACAGTGCTACCGTTGCACCACCGCCCAGGCCACCGTTGAACGCCTTCAAGGTGCCCTCGATACCAAGACCACCTGCCAGCCCGCCGGCCAAGGCACCGATGATCAGCGCAATCACCACATGCACGCGGGACAGGCTCAATATCAGCATGATGCCGACCCCGGCAATTACTGCATTCATTCCAGAGACCTCTTGAAAACCAGACAAAAAGCGTGCGCTTCGGCAACGGGATGGCCCGGCCGAACGAATTAGTATTTTTATGGAGGGCGCACACTCTGAAGCAGACACCCCGCCTTGTCAAAGCAGGGGCCCCGAACGGGGTCGCCTGAACATCCGAAAATGACGCTTTTCAATTGAGCGTTTAAATAAAGAAACAGTATTGGCGGCCGTTACAGTCGATAGCCTCAATCATTTTTGATTCAAAGGACTTCGCCATGTCGCTCAGACAACTTTCCATTCAATGGAAAATCACCCTGCTGGCCGGACTTTGCCTCGCGAGCATTGTCACCCTGCTGGTAGGACTTTCGTTGTACCGCATGGAACACAACTCCGACCTGGTCAAGGCCAGCAGCATGCAGATGCTGACTGAAGCTGCCCAGGCTCGCATCGAGTCTCAGGGCGAAGTCCAGGCCTCAAGCATCCGTCGTCAATTCATGGACGCCTACCAGTACGGTGCCGGTTTCGCCCGCCAGGTCCTGTTCCTGCGCGAGCAGTCCGAAAAGCGCTTCCTGGATGCGTTCGACCTGCGTGAAGACATGACCCGCCAAGTGCGCTCGGCATTGCAGGCAAACCCCGAACTGCTGGGCCTGTCGCTCGTCTTCGACCCCAATGCACTGGATAACAAAGACGCGCTGTTCATTGGCCAGAAGGACTTGGGCAGTAACGAAACAGGTCGTTTTGCGCTGTACTGGTCACAGCCAACACCAGGCAATCTGGTGTCCATGGCATTGCCCGAACATGACATCAACGACACCAGCGTCGGCCCGAGCGGGGAACCCGCCAACACCTGGTTCGCCTGCCCACGCAGCACTCGCCAACCGTGCGTGGTTGAACCGTACTTTTATGAGATCAACGGTCAACAGGTGCTGATGACCAGCATCGTCTACCCGCTGATCGTGGCCGACAAGGTCGTTGCCTCTCTCTCAGTCGACATCAATCTCAACAGCCTGCAAGGGCTCAGCCAGCAAGCCAGCCGCAGCCTGTATGAAGGCCGTACCCAGGTCGGGATCCTCAGCCCTGTCGGCCTGTTGGCAGGCTACAGCCCTGACGCGAGCAAACTGGCCCAGCGCTTTGAACAGGTCGACAGCGCCAACGGCGCCGAACTGGTTCGCCTGCTGGCCGATACCAGCGCCATGCACAGCATCCACCACAACAACCGCTTGAAGGTACTGGCATCGTTTGCCCCCATCCCAGGCGCCAAGTCATGGGGCGTATTACTGGATGTGCCTGAAAGCGCACTGACAGGCCCGGCCGAAGCACTTAAAGCGGAGCTGGATCAACGCAACACCAGCGGCACCTTGATCGAGCTGGGGCTTGGCCTGCTGGCGGCACTGGTGGGCCTGCTACTCGTCTGGTTGATGGCCCGCAGCGTCACCCGCCCTATCCTCGGTGTTGCAGCGATGCTCAAGGACATTGCCAGTGGCGAAGGCGACCTGACCCGCCGCCTGAACTACGACAAACGTGATGAGCTGGGTGAGTTGGCCGGCTGGTTCAACCGTTTCCTGGACAAGTTGCAGCCGACCATTGCAGAGGTCAAACAGTCGGTTCAGGCAGCCCGTAATACTGCCGACCAGTCTTCGGCGATTGCCAGCCAGACCAGTGCCGGCATGGAACAGCAGTACCGCCAGGTCGACCAGGTGGCTACCGCCTCCCACGAGATGAGTGCCACCGCGCAGGACGTCGCTCGCAGCGCGGCACAAGCCGCTCAAGCGGCCCGCGAGGCGGATCAGGCCACCCGCCAGGGCCTGGCAGTTATCGACCTGACAACCAGCAGCATCGACACCCTGGCGGCCGATATGAGCTCCGCCATGCGTCAAGTCGAAGGCCTGGCCGAAAACAGTGAAAAGATTGGTTCGGTGCTGGAAGTGATTCGCTCGATCGCCGAGCAGACCAACCTGCTGGCCCTGAACGCGGCCATCGAGGCGGCCCGAGCGGGTGAAGCCGGTCGCGGCTTCGCCGTTGTCGCCGATGAAGTACGCAACCTGGCGCGACGCACGCAGGAGTCGGTCGAAGAAACCCGTCAGGTCATCGAGCAGCTCCAGGCCGGTACGCATGACGTGGTGGGCGCGATGGACAGCAGCCACCGCCAGGCCCAGGGCAGCGTCGAACACGTCAGCCAAGCCGTCATCGCCCTGCGCCAGATCGGTGATGCCGTCACGGTCATCACCGACATGAACCTGCAGATTGCCAGCGCGGCCGAGGAGCAAAGTGCGGTGGCCGAAGAAATCAACAACAACGTCGCAACCATTCGCGACGTTACCGAATCGTTGGCCGGTCAGGCCAATGAGTCGGCGCGGGTCAGCCAGTCACTCAACAGCCTGGCCAACCAGCAGCAAGGCCTGATGGATCAATTCCGAGTGTGACAACCAAACCCCATAGCGGCTACCCAGCCGCTATGGGGCCGCCTGCCGCTTGCCTTGGCGCGGCAACTCAATACTGACACGCAATCCGCCCATGGGACTGTCCTGCAAGCTCATGCGCCCGCCCCAGGCGTCGACGATATCGCGCACAATGCCCAACCCCAGGCCATGACCATCGACCTGCTCGTCCAACCGAGCACCGCGGTTTAACACCTCGTCACGCAAATGTTCCGCGATACCCGGGCCATCGTCGTCGACCCACAGCACATAACCCTCAGCACACTCCTGAATAGTGACGCACACCTCTGCGAAAGCCCACTTGCAGGCGTTGTCCAGAAGGTTGCCGAGGAGCTCCAACAAGTCTTCACGGTCCCAGGGCAAGAGCAGGCCCGGCGCCGAGACATGGTTAAGGATAAGCGCCTGGCCATGAATCATGTTCAAGGTTGAAAGCAGCCCCGGCAGTTCGGCATCACAATCGAACTGAGCCCCTGGCAAGGCATCACCCGCCAACCTCGCACGGTTCAGTTCCCGCCCCAACCGTTGCTGAATCTGCTCAAGTTGCTCACGCAACTGTTCACGGATTTCGGGGTGATCGTTGAGCTTCTCGCTGGAGGCCAGGCTGAGCAACACCGCGAGGGGCGTCTTGAGCGCATGCCCAAGGTTTCCCAAGGCATTTCGTGAGCGCCTGAGGCTGTCTTCAGTGTGGGCCAGCAGGTGGTTGATCTGCGCAACCAGAGGCTCCAGCTCTGTCGGCACTTGCGTATCGAGCTGAGAGCGCTTGCCCTGCTGGAGCTGGGCAATCTGTTCGCGCGTACGCTCCAGAGGTCGCAGGGATCGGGTAACGGTTATTCGCTGAAGTATCAGGACCAGCAACAGGGCTATCAGCCCCATTCCCAAGCCGATCTGCTGCATGCGCCGAAAGCCATCGCGTACGGGGGTATAGTCTTGCGCCACGCTGATGGAAATCAGTTGGCCCAGGCGTCGATAGTCTGCCCGCAGTACCAGCAGCTGCTGCCCCTCAGGGCCAAGCTGAAGCCCCGCGTGCAAGCCTGGGGTTTTCGGCATGGGCATGTCCATGTCCCACAGGGACCGGGACCGCCAACTGCCGCCCTCGAAATCAACGCGGAAGTAATAGCCGGAAAATGGCCGTTTGTATGCAGAGGATACCCGTCGCTCATCCAGCTCCAGGCCGGACTGGCCGCGCCCCAATGCAACCAGAAGGTTCTCACTCTCTTTGCGCAACCCGGTTTCCAGGTAGCGTTGCAGCCCGACCTCGAACAACCACAAACTCAACTGAGCCAGCACCAACCCCACGACGACTAACACGCCAACCAGGCCGAGACTCAAACGTGCCTGAATCGACTTCACTGCCCCACTCCACCGAAGCGGTAGCCTTGGCCACGGCGGGTTTCGATCACACTGCGACCGAGCTTGCGACGCAGGTGATTGACATGAACCTCCAGAACATTGGAGTCGCGCTCGGTTTCACCATCGTAGAGGTGCTCAGCCAGGTGGCTCTTCGAAAGGATCTGCTGAGGGTGCAGCATAAAGTAGCGTAACAACCGAAACTCAGCCGCAGTCAGTTGCACGTCTTCACCATTGCGCGTCACGCACTGGCGACCTTCATCCAGGTGCAAACCCGCCGACTCCAGCTTTGGCTGGTTGGCCAGGCCACGCGCACGACGCAACAACGACTGAATGCGCAGTTGCAGTTCTTCGGGGTGAAAAGGCTTGGTCAGGTAATCATCGGCTCCAGCCTTGAGCCCTTCAATACGCTCAGCCCAGGAATCGCGGGCCGTCAGGATCAGAACAGGCGTAGCCAGCCCGCCGGAACGCCACTGTGCCAGAACCTCAAGCCCAGGCAGCCCGGGTAGGCCAAGGTCCAGAATGATCGCGTCATAGGGCTCGCTCGCGCCTTGATACACCGCATCACGCCCGTCAGCCAGCCAATCGACTGCGTAGCCCTGACGCTGTAGACCCGCAGTCAGCTCATCGGCCAGCGGAACATTGTCCTCGACCAGTAGCAAACGCATCAGTCGTCTTCCTCATCTTTGAGCAGCGCACCGGAGGCCGCATCGAGTTTGATTTCACGCACGACACCTTCGGTGGTCAGCAATTCCACTTCATAGACATACTGGCTGTGTTTCTCCTCCAGCTCGGCCTCCAACAGCCTCGCCCCGGGATGTCGGCCCAGGGCTTGTTGCATCAACTGCTCGAGCGGCAGGATGACGCCCTGCTGACGTAAATGCAGGGCTTCATCCTGATCAAGGTCACGGGCCAGCACTTGCGCACAGTACGCTGAAAGTATGAGCAGCAGCGCCAAGCCCGTTCGAGAAACGTGTTTCATCACTTGTCCTGATGGTCCTTGAGGACTGCACCGGTAGTTGCATCCAGGTCCACATCCCACTCTACGTTCTGGGCATCACGCAGTTCGACCTTATAGATGTAACGGCCGTAGGCGTCTTCGAGTTCGGTGTCCGTCACTGTTGCGCCTGGGTGCTTGGCCAAGGCGGCAGCGTTGAGCTTCTCGAAGGACTGAATCTTGTTCTCCTGAACCAGCTTCATCGCTTGGTCCGGCCCCAGGTCTTTCGCCATGGCAATGTTGGCGGTCAGGGCAAGGGCAGCGGTGGCGAACAGGGCAGTCAACGTTTTCATAGTGCATCTCCATAAAGGTTAATCTTGTCCACGGGGAGCAGAATAACGAACTGGACTTAATTCAAACTGAAAATGGCTGGCCCCATGATAGCGCAGCACTACCCCGCTAATGCCTGGCGTTCTCTATAATCAGCGCCTCTGACTGCGAGGTCCGTATGAGTGCGATCCATATCAAGTATCCGGCGCTAACCTTCAAAGCAGGCACGCAAGCCTTTGCCAGGTTACGTCAGCGCCCCTTGCAGGCAGCGGATGTGGGCATCGTGCCCGGCGCTGCGGGTGGCCCAAAAGCACTCGGTATTCAGGGCCTTGATCTGGCATTGTTCGGGCAATGGCTACCTTCAGCCCCGCGTGAACGGTCATTGATCGGCGCCTCTATTGGCTCCTGGCGCTTCGCCAGTGCCTGCCTCCCCCAGCCTGCGCAAGCGCTACGCCGTCTAGGGGCGCTGTACACAGCCCTGGACTTTCCAAAAGGTGTAACCCAGGAGGAGGTCAGCCTGAGTTGTCATCGAATGCTTGATGCGCTGCTTGAAGGACGCGATGCGCAGATTCTCGACAATCCGCTCTATCGACTGAACATCATGCTGGTCAAGAGCCATGGCTTGCTCGCGCACGATCAGCGCGCTCGATTGGGCGCAGGGCTATCCGCTGTGATTGCCGACAATTTACTCGGGCGCTCGCGCTTGGCTCGGCATTTTGAACGGATCATCCTCCATGACGCCCGCCTTACTCCGCCTCTACAGCCGCTGAACGACTTTCCGTCACGGTTGCTGCCGCTGAGCACCACCAATCTACGTCAAGCCCTGCTGGCTTCTGGCTCGATTCCAATGGTGATGGAAGGCGTACGCGACATACCAGGTGTCGGCCGCGGGACCTTTCGCGATGGTGGCCTACTCGATTACCACCTCGACTTACCCTACAACGGTGACGACATAGTCCTGTACCCGCACTTCACTGATAAGGTTGTACCTGGCTGGTTCGACAAAGCCCTGCCTTGGCGGCGAGGCAATGCCGAGCATCTGAAAAATGTGCTGTTAGTGGCACCTTCAGCGCAGTACCTGGCCAGCCTGCCATACGGCAAATTACCCGATCGCAGCGATTTCAAACGTTTCATCGGTGATGCGACTGCGCGACAACGCTACTGGCACAAGGCAATGGCTGAAAGCCAACGTCTGGGTGACGAGTTTCTTGAATGGGTAGAAACCGGCAAGCTACATGAGCGTCTGCAACCACTGCACTAGCCTTGGTGTTAAACTGCTCGCCAGCATCGCTTCTAAGAGTTATAGACACCGTGGAAATTTTCAAAGAATTCACGTTCGAATCCGCCCACCGCCTGCCGCACGTACCCGACGGGCATAAGTGCGGGCGCCTGCATGGCCACTCGTTCAAGGTCGCACTGCACCTGACCGGCCCTCTCGATCCTCATACAGGCTGGATCCGCGACTTTTCCGAGATCAAGGCGATCTTCAAGCCGCTCTATGAACAGCTCGACCACAATTACCTGAACGACATCCCTGGCCTGGAGAATCCTACCAGCGAGGTGATTGCCAAGTGGATCTGGGACCAGGTCAAGCCGTTGCTGCCGGAGCTTTCCAAGGTCCGCATTCATGAAACCTGCACCAGCGGCTGCGAGTATTACGGCGACTAAATCGCACGTAGCGAACAGCAAACCACCCGTGATGGGTGGTTTTTTTTGCCCGCAAAAACCGGAAATTTTTCAAAGCCACAAAGACAAAACCCCTACCTGCATGTGCAGATAGGGGTTTCGGAATTTAATCTTGACGATGACCTACTCTCACATGGGGAAACCCCACACTACCATCGGCGAT
>NZ_MBPN01000148.1 GCF_001695625.1 Pseudomonas defluvii | reverse complement strand
TCGAACCGCCGACACGGGGATTTTCAATCCCCTGCTCTACCGACTGAGCTATCTGGGCCGCAGCGGAATTAAACGTTTACGGCTGGAGCGTCAAGCAAGAAATCAAAAAAAAATCAATTAAATCCTATGCTTAGGATTTTCCATAATATGGAAAAGCCACAAAGCTATTAGCGCTAGATAAAGCTGATGCCTCTCCCGCAAGGTCGCGAACACGATGAACAATTGAGCCTGATCACACTCAATTGAACACCCATAGCACACGGGTGAGCGTGTCCGTCAGGTTGGCATAACGGAAGCTTGCATGGGGTTGTAGCTGAAAACTATCGTTTGCGTAGAGCGTCACGGGATCGCCTTCATCCAGCCAGACGGTCAGCTCGCCTTCAAGCACGAAGCAGCCCTGCTCCGAACTGTCGTCGAGGTACTCTTCCCCGCTGGTTGCCCCAGGCTCAAGACGGCTGTCAAGCATGGAGAAGCCTCCAGCTATCGTGGGCGAGACCAGAACATCGGTAATACCACCTCCGAAATACAGCGTACGACGCTCATGCGGACGCGTTACCCAACTAAGGTCACGGGGCTTGTTCAGGTTGTAAAAATAGGCGGTTGATACACCGAGTGTTTCGCTGATAGCCGTCAGGTCTGCCACGGTTGGGCGCGACACACCCCGTTCAACCTGGGAAAGAAAGCCAACCGATCGGCCAATGCGTTGAGCCAGCTCGCCCAGCGTCAGCCCTTTGAATTTGCGCAAGTCGCGAATAAGTATCGCCAGGCCTTCAACTTCTTTGTGCATTTTCATCATTAAATCCATAGATCAAAAAAGTGCATGCGCTGAAAAGCCCTTGCTCAACGCCTCAAAAACCAACAATACGAATGCTTGCGCACTATTTTCCAGGACACGGTTCACATACGTGTCAATCAACACCGGAGCTGCCGAGATTTTTGTGAAACGTGAGGGTAGAGAGCAGAGGAGACAGAACCCATCACCCCCAAAGCGCTGCGCAGAGGTCGGTCAGGCAGGGTGTCAGTATCGCGAGCAGCATGCTGTGAAGCGAGCTTGTGGGCCATGGTTAAGCGCAGCTGTAAAATTATTTAGTTATTTTCATGAAAAAATACATGAATAATTTCACAAATCAAGCGCGTCACGAAACTCGGCCGCAGCGTGGAGCGGTGCACGTTGTCGCTAGCGGGGCAAAACCCTGACGATGTACCAGGGCAAGTCAAGATAAAGGGCTCTGAAGGGTGATTCCTTTCAGCGACTGAGCGCAAAGCGAGCACCTCGGCATGAGTCTGCAGACTGTCAGCAGAATCATGCCGAGGTGCTATGTCTTAATGGATAGCCTGATAGGTCAGGTCCAGGCATTTGCGCGCCTTTTCCACCAGTTCGTCGATCTCTTCAATGGTGATCACCAGCGGCGGTGCGATGATCATGGTGTCACCCACCGCGCGCATGATCAGGCCGTTGTCGAAGCAGTGCTGGCGGCAGATCATGCCGACACCCTTGCCTTCGTAACGCGCCCGCGTGGCCTTATCCTTCACCAACTCGATGGCACCGAGCATGCCCAGGCCGCGCACTTCGCCCACCAGCGGGTGGTCAGCCAGCTCACGCAGGCGCTTTTGCAGATACGGCGCGGTCACTTCGCGAACCTGCTCGATAATCTTCTCTTCTCGCAGGATACGCAGGTTTTCCAGGCCCACCGCCGCCGCTACCGGGTGGCCGGAATAGGTGAAGCCGTGGTTGAAGTCGCCGCCTTCGCTGATCACCTTGGCCACTTCGTCACGCACGATCACACCGCCCATGGGGATGTAACCGGACGTGAGTCCCTTGGCGATGGTCATCAGGTCGGGCTTGAGGCCGTAGTAGTCGGAACCGAACCACTGACCGGTACGGCCAAAGCCGCAGATCACTTCGTCGGCGACGAAGAGGATGTCGTACTTGGCGAGGATTTCCTTGACCTTCGGCCAGTAGGTCTGCGGCGGGATGATCACGCCGCCGGCGCCCTGGATCGGCTCGGCGATAAAGGCGGCGACATTGTTCTCGCCGACTTCCAGAATCTTCTTCTCCAACTGCTCCGCCGCCCACACGCCGAACTCAGCTTCGGTCATGTCGCCGCCTTCGCCGAACCAGTAAGGTTGCGGGATGTGCACGATATCCGGGATCAGGCCGCCCTGCTGGTGCATGCCAGCCATGCCGCCAAGGCCCGCGCCAGCCACGGTGGAGCCGTGGTAGCCGTTGATGCGGCCAATGATGACCTTCTTGTCCTTCTTGCCCTTGATCGCCCAGTAATGGCGAACCAGGCGCAATACGGTGTCGTTGCCTTCGGAGCCGGAGCCCGTGAAAAACACATGGCTCATACCTTGCGGGGCTACATCGGCAATCGCCTTGGCCAGTTCCAGCGCTGGCGGATGCGCGGTCTGGAAGAACAGGTTGTAGTACGGCAGTTCCTTCATCTGCCGGCTGGCCACCTCGGCCAGTTCGTCACGACCGTAGCCGACTGCCACGCACCACAGGCCAGCCATGCCATCGAGAATCTTGTTGCCTTCGCTGTCCCACAGGTACACGCCCTTCGCCGAGGTGATGATGCGTGGGCCTTTCTCGGCAAGTTGTTTGACATCGCTGAAGGGTGCCAGATGATGATCACGGCTCATCGCTTGCCAGGCAAGCGTTTGCGAATTCTTTTCACTCATCACTTCTCTCCATCAAAATACGCAGCCTGGCTGCGGGGGCATTTTTTATATTGATAACGGCCAGTTTTCAGGCGGACTTCAACATCAGTTGGCGCAGTACCGAGCGTTGCCGGCAGGCTTTTCCAAACGACTGGAAGATCGTTAGGTAATGCGGGTTTTCAAGTACCTGAAACTCTGGATGCCATTGAACGGCAAGGGCAAAACCCTTGCTGTTTTCAACAGAGATCGCTTCCACCAGTCCATCGGGTGCACGTGCTTCCACCCTTAGCCCAGGCGCCAGTGCATCAATGCCCTGGCCATGTATGGAATTGACATCGATGATCGGCGGCAAGCCCATGCGGTCCATCACGCCGCCCGGCTGTATATGCATCTTGTGGCGTGGGCCATATTGCTTTTCCATGGGTTCACCCTTGACCTCACGATGGTCCATGAACGAACCGGTCTCATGAACTTTCTGGTGGAGGGTGCCTCCCAGCGCCACATTCATCTCCTGAAAGCCACGGCAAATACCGAGCACCGGAACACCCGCCACGATGGCCGCACGCATGAGTGGCAAGGTCGTGGCATCACGCGCTGGGTCGTGATGGCTGCCCGGCGCACTGGCCAGACCGTTGTAATGGAACGGTTCTATATTGGATGGCGAGCCGGTAAAGATCAGCCCATCCACCAGGTCAATGATGTCGGCGGTATCTATCAGGTCAGCGAGACTGGGAATCACGATCGGCAAACCGCACGCCGCCTTGCTCGCAGCACGGGCATACTTCTCACTGATGGTCTGGGTAGCATGCAGCTCAATTTCGCTGGTGCATGCAGTGATGCCGATAACTGGCACACGTGGCATATCATTCTCCGGCAAATCAATCTTTCGAGTTGTATTCAAACGTGTGGGTAGAGCGTGCGGCGTAACGAGAGCATCAGGACTTACAAAAACCAGCGATATTCGCGCGCATTGATTTCGTTCAGAAAATCCAGTTGCTCCTGGCGCTTGTTTTCGCAGTAGACCATCACGAACTCACTGCCCAGCCCTTCATTGATCACCGGATGGTGACGCATGGCAGCCACTGCGCTCAGCGCGTCCTTGGGGAAGTCGATGCCGCTCTGGCGGTTTTCGTTCAGCGGCGCAATGGGTTCGAGGCCGCGATCCAGGCCGTGCTCCATCCCCGTCAGGATGGCCGCCAGTACCAGGTACGGGTTGGCATCGGCGCCAGCCAGCCGGTGTTCGATACGCAGGTTGCGCGGGTCGGACTCGGGAATGCGAATGCACGCATCTCGGTCTTCAAAGCCCCAGCTTGCAAGGCTTGCAGCGTTGACCATCGCGCCGTAGCGGCGATAAGCATTGTGGTTGGGCGCGAAGATCGGCATGCAATGGGGCAGCAATTCCAGGCAACCCGCCACCGCATGGCGCAGGTTGCGCTGCTCGAAGCGTGCAAGGAGGTTGTTTCCGGCCTCGTCGTACAGGCTGACATGTACATGCATCCCACTGCCCGGAGCGTCCAGATAAGGCTTGCTCATGAAGCTGGCGCGATAGCCGTGTTTCATCGCAACGCCGCGGGTACTGCGACAGAACAGCGCCGACCAGTCAGCCGCACTCAGGGCATCATCACTGTGGGAGAAGTTGATTTCGAATTGGCCAGGGCCCAGTTCTGCCGTAATGACATTCGCCGGCACGCCCTGCTCGTTGGCGACATCGACCATCTCGTGCAGTACCGACGAAAAACGCGACAGTCGTTCGATATGCATGTTCGGCTGGTCGTCTTCATCATCGGTCGACGTATCGCGTGGGAACTGTGGCAGGCCTTCCTTAAGCTTGCGATCGAACAGGTAGAACTCAAGTTCGAAGGCAACCACCGGGCGCACGCCACGTCGGGCAAGGCGTTCGATCACACGGGCCAGCACTTCACGGGGCTCGAACTCGATAGGCTTCGAGGTGCCGTCCGAAGTGATCAGCATCTGCGCGATCACGTCCTTTTCCCAGCGCACCGGTTTCAACGTACCCGGCACCAGGCGCCGTGATGCATCCGGGTCGCCATCGGCAAAGCAATAGTCGCCAATATTGTACAGGCCGCCCTGGGTACCCAGCAGTACACAGTTCTGAGGCAACTTCAGGGGTGCCCCCGCTGCGACTTTCTCAAGCATATCCATGGGGTAGCGCTTGCCATAGAAGTGCCCGGGAATATCCAGCGCAATCAAGTCCACGTAACGTACTTCAGGGTACTTCGCTCGAAAAGAGCGCACTTCAGTCAGCAGATCCGGAAAGATGGCACTCATCTTCTTTTCCTTGTGAGGTGAACGAATTCAATTGAATACCCAGAACACGCGGGTGAGGTTGTCCGTCAGGTTGGCGTAACGGAAATGCGTGTGGGGTTGCAGCTGGAAGCTGTCGTTTGCATGGAGTGTCACGGGGTCGGCGTCTTCCAGCCAAACCGTCAGTTCGCCTTCGAGCACGAAACAGCCCTGCTCCGAACGGTCGCTCAGGTACTGATCGCCACTGGTGGCACCCGGCTCAAGACGGCTGTCGAGCATGGAGAAGCTGCCAGTAATACGAGGCGAGGCCAGTACATCGGTAATACCTGAGCCGAGGTACAGTGTGCGCCGCTCATGGGGGCGAGTAACCCAACTGATGCCGCGTGGCTTACTCAGGTTGTAAAAGTACGCGGTCGATACACCGAGTGTTTCGCTGATAGCCGTGAGGTCCGCCACGGTCGGGCGCGACACCCCCTGTTCAAGCTTGGAAAGAAAGTCATCCGAACGATCGACACGTTCAGCCAGTTCGCCCAGTGTCAGGTTCTTGAATGTGCGCAGATCGTGGATAAAGATCGCCAGGCCTTCGACTTCTTCGTGCATCTTCATTGTTCAGGAGCATGCCGTGAAAATATTTGAGTTATTTTTCATGAAAAAATACATGAAAAATTTCACAGGTCAAGTCGAACGCTGAATTTGGCCGGACCATTGGTCAAGGCAGGTGCTGGCGCAGCAGCAAGCGCTGGGTGAAATCCAGCGCCAGCTACTCAGGTCATAGGGTTTGATTCAAACGAAGGGGACGTAGCAAAAGCTCACGCTGAAGAGGCAGGCCATGCGGTCGCTGCGTCCTGGAAACGCCATTTTCTAGCGTCTGTCACAGGGCATCAAAGCAGCCTATAAATCTCGGAAACCACGTGCATCGTTGCGTCTTCGAGCGTTCCTTCATTGCGGCACAGAAACCAGCCGTGATCGGCAATCGCTCGCTCGAACGCCTTGGTACTCGCGACCTGCTCTTCCTGGGTATGAAGCAGCGTACTGCTCAGCCCGCGCGATCGTGCCGCTGCCCTCGCCCATGAGATATCAGGGGCGGTGACAACCCCGACATGCAGGTCTGGCACTCGCACGTTTCGCTCAATGTTCAACTGCAGAATCTCTGCAAACGGGACTATCCGGCGAAACGCGGCATCAGACGGGTACCAGCGATCGATCAAGATGATGCTGTCCGGTGGCTGTTTAACCAGCACGTGCTGGGAAATCCAGGTACGGCTATCAGCAAAGCGTTCACAAACCCCCAACTCCAAATCCCGGCTGGGATTTCTGACGAGCGTGTTAACGAGGGCCATCGTTTCACCCCTGTAGGGATCGCTTTTTTTCTCGCAAAGTCGGATCACCTTCTTGTTGTCGGCCCTCAGTACTTTCGTAACGGCCTCCAACAGTGTGGTTTTGCCGGTCCCCTTGGGCCCATCCAGAGAAATAAATAACTGACGATTCATTCTTCACATAACGAGTGATATACGTCTTTTCCAAGACTCAAATCGCACAATAGCATTTTGCTTCCTTGACCATTGGATATAAGCAGTGAGGACTGTCAGGTAAAACACCGCGATCGGGCGCAGCTTTGCCCAAGGGAAGTCATCTAGCCCGCGCGATCTGGTGCATAGGCTAACACCCTGCTGTTTTACCCTCTTGACCAAACAGTGATTCGATTTGCTCACCCTTGATCAGCACAGCACTGTTTTCTGAGGCTCAACACGCCCGCAATTAAAATCGAAGCCATACTTTCGTTTTCATGGAATATCCAGCTTAAATCGTAAAAACGAAGCTATGGCTTAGTTTTCCTTGACTTCATGGGTTTCGCCCACATAATCGCAGTCATAGCTTCGTTTTTACTGACAGCCAGACAGGTTGACCACACCATGAGCGCGCTCGTACAGATCCATACCCCTGATGACTTGGGGAAGGCGGTACGCAAGGTTCGAAAGGCCCAAGGCATCACTCAGTCAGATCTGGCATTGATCGCTGGGAAGAGTCACGTATTGCTGAGAGATATCGAGACAGGAAAAGGCACTGTCTCTCTGGCCAGCGTTCTGCTCGTGATGCAGGAGTTAGGCATACGCCTCTACATGGATATACCCGGAAAATGAGAACACTCGAGGTTGTCATCAATGCGAATCACGTCGCGACGTTGAGAGATACCGCTGGCGTCTGGAGCCTTGAATACACCCCTGAATGGATTGCCAGCGCCGACGGTTACGACTTGTCTCCCGCCCTTGCAAGAGCAAAGGGCGTGATCGTTGATGGTTCTTCAGAGCGCCCTGTTCAATGGTTCTTCGACAACCTGCTACCTGAGGAGCAAGCGCGCTCATTACTGGCCAGCGATGCAAAAATCGAATTTTCGGATGCCTTTGGCCTGCTTGGCTATTACGGGGCCGAGTCCGCCGGCGCAGTGACATTGCTCAACGACCCACACTTGCCAGCGGAGGGTGGGCTCAGACCGCTCCCCGATACAGAACTCAGCGAAAGGATTCGCAATCTACCACGCGTTGCGTTGACCACCGGCGCCCCGAAGCGCATGTCGCTGGCCGGCGCACAGCACAAACTGGCTGTCGTGCTGGAAAATGGCAGCCTGTTCGAGCCTATGGGCAGCACCCCTTCAACCCATATCCTCAAGCCTGATCACTCTCAGCGCGATCTGTATGACGCCACTGCCGTCAACGAGTGGTTTGTGATGAGCATTGCCCAGGAAGTAAAGCTGGGCGTTCCGGCGGTGTACATTCGTCGTGTGCCTGAACCGGTGTACCTGATTGAGCGGTTTGACCGCCGACGGGTGAACAATCGGCTAGAGCGGGAACACGTGTTGGATGCCTGCCAGATGCTGGGGTTGGATAAAAGCTTCAAGTATCAGCAGGCGACGCCTGAAACGTTGCGAAAAATCCTGGGCCTCGTGCGGAACGTTGCGCAGACGCGGATACAGTTGTTCAAGTGGTTGGTCTTCAACATCCTGGTTGGCAACAATGATGCCCACCTGAAAAATCTCTCATTTTTCGTGCGTGCGGACTCCTACTACCTTGCCCCTCACTACGACCTCTTGTGCACGGCGGTCTATGGCGAGTCCGCAGCACCTTGGCTAGAGGCCGAACTGGTGTGGAAGCCAGAGGGTATCCGTACGCATGCGGAGGTCACCAGGGCCAGTGTTATCAGCCTGGGTGAAGCCATTGGCGTGAACAAAGCCCTGGCAACCAAGATCATCAATGAACTGGCCGAAGGTGTGAGCAACGCGGCCAGCACAATTCTGAACGAATACGCTCATGCAATGAATGCCGGTGAGAGCAGGCTTGTCAGGCGAATCGTGCATGGTGTGATCGCTGACATGGTGCGACAACTGAAAGATTGAGCGGGATATCTGTGAAACCAGTTGCAGTAGCTACCATTACACATTGCACATCCTTGCCGACGGCGATGCATTGCAGATCGGCAAAGGCACGGACGTACACGTAGCTATCGTTCACCTTATAACCTGAGGGCGGAGTCAGGCATGCTGTATTTTCAGGAAATGCTGGGCACCGCCGTGTTTGCCATTACCGGGGTGTTGGCGATCCATAAGGTTGGTGTCGATTTGTTTGGGGCCGTGGTACTGGGCATCATCACGGCAATTGGGGGTGGCACCCTTCGAGACCTGTTGCTCGATCAACCGATATTCTGGATTGCAGATTTCAACTACATCTGGGTTGCCTTGTTCGCAGCGCTGATAGCTTTTTTTCTCACCAAGAGACTGCAACGACGCTACCGTCTGTTGCTCTACCTTGATGGCTTCGCGGCCGCCCTCTTTGGGTTGGTCGCCACCGAGAAAGTGCTGGGACTGCATCTTGCTGCGCCGCTGGCGGTGATGATGGGCCTGTTGACCAGTATTGGAGGTGGTATCGCGCGTGACGTTCTGGCCGCAAGGCCCTCGCTGCTGATGTCACGTGAGATCTACGCCACGCCGATCCTGTTTGGGTGCAGCCTTTATGTCCTGTTGCGCAGTGCATTTCCGTCGATCTGGATTGCCGGTTGGGTGGCCTTGATATTCACCTCGGGCTTGAGGTTTCTCGCCATTTACAAGGAGCTGCAAATGCCCGCGATTTTCTCCACCCAGCAAGGGTAAGGACTGGCCCAAGGTCGTGACCGCTCACACGTGATGTGCCGCCTTTCTCGAGATCCGGCGTCGACTCCAGTACTTGCGAAACTCTTCAAGCCCGATCAGCG
>NZ_MBPN01000147.1 GCF_001695625.1 Pseudomonas defluvii | reverse complement strand
CGCTGAGAGCATCCTTGCCTACTTCGACCGGCCAGGAACCAGCAACGGTCCAACAGAAGCTATCAACGGGCGACTTGAGCACTTACGAGGTACCGCCTTGGGCTTTAGAAATTTAACCAATTACATAGCCAGGTGCTTGCTGAAGTCAGGAGGGTTTAGAAATCAGCTACACCCTTAAATGCGAAGAGCCCTTAATGTGGGTGCTACGCCGGCAGTTCCTGGGAGTATCCCTAGCCGGAATTTCCCCTCTATACCCCGCCGTAGTGCGGAGATTTCTCGCTCCAGTCCTTTGCAGTCGTCATACATCTGCTGAGCCCAAGACAGTACGCGCATTCCTTCAGAAGTGAGCCCGTCGTAGCGTCGGCCATGACGCACGATCTCGACACCCATGTCTTCCTCCAATTGCTTGATGCCCGCGGAGAGTGTCGGCTGAGAAACATTGCAGCTTTTTGCCGCGTTGCCAAAATGGCCTTCACGGTGCAAAGCAAGCAAGTATTCAAAGTTTCTTACGATCATAGATTTTCTTCTGATAGAGTTGATTGAATTTTATACTTTTATGAAAAAACCTGTGCACGCTTCGATCTGCGTTCAACCTTGATCACGCAGGTGGCACGCATGAAAGGCTGTTGTGCGCAGTGCCCATTCAGTAGGCTCGGCTCGTCATCGGCGGCCAGCACCACAACGCACGGGACAGCCAATAGCGCGAACACAGGTGCTTCGCGCTGTAGGGCGAGTCGTCCTCATGTAGCTTAGCAGTTGGCGCGTTCTGGAAGGGAAGAAGCGGGAGTGGTGAAGCACGCAACCGCAAAAGGCGGTGCTAAGCTCTTGAGCTGCTCGGGTCGTGGCCGCGAGTCGTTGAAGCGGCCAGAGAATGGAGCCTGCCGTGGCCGTTGTGGAGTAGCTAGTACGCCATGCCCCCGGCGTTTCCTTGGCTGCGATTGACGGGCGTACCTGGCGGCAGATCAATAACAGCCATTTATGGATGAAGGAACGAGTGGAGTAAGGCAGATGAAGATATTCACGATTGGATTCACTAAGACCTCCGCGCGATCCTTCTTCACCAAATTAGGTGATTCTGGTGCCAAACGCCTAGTCGATGTTCGTCTGAATAATGTTTCGCAATTGGCCGGCTTCGCAAAGCGCGAGGATCTTCGGTATTTTTCCGAGGCGTTGTGTGGGATGGAATATGAGCACCTGCCAGCACTTGCTCCAACCAAGGACATGTTCGAGGCATATAAAATAAAAGGGGGAGATTGGGATATCTACGCGAGGAAGTTTCTGGATTTAATGTCGTCCCGAAAGATTGAGTCAATCGATAAAGAAAAGATTGATAACAGTTGCCTGCTTTGCAGCGAAGACAAGCCCCATCACTGCCATCGGAGGCTAGTGGCCGAGTACCTTGCAGGCAAATGGCCGAATGTTGAGATCGTGCATCTTTAGCAGGTGACGTAGCTCCACGCCTCCGGCGTCTCGTCTTGATGGCTGAGAGAGGCAAAGGCGCGCATCGGCGGGAGCCGCCGCCACACATGGGGCGTACAGAGCAATCTCGCCCGCCACGACTCGATGTCGGCGCTGAACGAGGCGAGTAGCTCCAGGTGCATTGGCAGACGGGCCGCTGGCTGACGTCGTGGCGCTCGGCGGATATGCACTGGGAAGCCCGCCCGTGTGTTGGGCTATCATGTTGGCGACGCCTACGCCCAGGTGGGGCGTGGCAGGATCGCCGTCATTTACACCCCAGTTTGGTACTGCTATAGGTCTTCCGAAATAGCCGATACATCAGGACAAATTGAAGTAGCTCAATTAGGAGATATCTAATGTCAACCGGTACGTTCATTCTGCACTCCAGCTATACGCCGGCGGGGGACCAGCCAGAGGCGATAGCGCGCCTGCTATCGGACATAGAAGAAGGTGCGACACACCAGACGCTGAAGGGTATCACCGGCTCTGGTAAGACCTTTACGATGGCCAATGTGATTCATCGTCTGAAGCGGCCCACGTTGATCTTGGCTCCTAACAAGACATTGACCGCGCAGCTTTATGGTGAAATGAAGCACTTCTTTCCTGAGAATGCTGTCGAGTACTTCGTTTCCTACTACGATTATTTTCAGCCCGAGATTTATATGCCGGGCACCGATCGTTTCATTCCAAAGGACTCGGCCATCAACGATCACCTTGAGCGCCTACGCCTGTCCACGACCAAATCCTTGATTGAGCGCCGCGATGTGATCGTCGTCGCTTCGGTGTCTTCAATCTACGGCCTGGGTGACCCGGAGGCGTACCGAGCGTTGCAGATCGCTCTGTCCCCTGGGGTCAAACTAAACCAGAGAGAGCTGATTCGTCGTTTGGCTCTGCTGCAATATGATCGCACTGAGCGCACTCTCAAACGTGCAACGTTTCGCGCTCAAGGTGATGTGATCGATATCTTTCCTGCTGATTCCGAGCATAGGGCAGTTCGGGTGGAACTGCTGGATGACTCTGTTGCGTCTGTTCAATGGCTAGACCCTGTTACAGGTAAAACGCTTGGGGCAATTGACCATTACTTGGTTTCGCCAAAGACGCTTTTTGCACCGCCCACGAATAAAATAGATTCCGCGTCCAAGAAGATACTCGCTGATATGGAAGAGCGGGTTGCCGAGCTGAACAGGAATAATCGCTTGGTCGAGGCAAACAGGCTGTACGAGCGGATCACGCATGACGTGGAGATGATGCGCGAGGTAGGCTATTGTTCGGGCATGGAAAATTATTCCTGCTACTTCAGCGAACGGGACCCGGCCTCGCCTCCGATCACATTGCTGGATTACCTGCCGAAAGATGGGCTTCTGTTCGTCGATGAATCCCACGTCATGGTGCCACAGATATCCGCAATGTACCGGGGGGATCAGGCGCGCAAGGAGACGTTGATAGATTACGGGTTCCGCTTGCCTTCGTCTAAGAACAATCGCCCGTTGAACTTTGGTGAATTTGAGAAGGTCAAGCCTCAGACCATCTTTGTTTCCGCTACTCCGGGAGACTACGAGCTGAGGGTGTCGAAAGACAGGGTTGTCGAACAAGTTATCAGACCAACGGGACTGCTTGATCCCAAGGTTGAGGTGCGGAAAGCGGACGGATACATAGATGACCTGCTTGCCGAAATATCGAAGTGCGTGAAGAAGAAAAATCGCGTGCTCGTGACTACGCTGACGAAGGTCAGTGCAGAAGAGCTAACGGATTTCTTGACGGACAACGGGATTCGAGCGCGCTACATGCATTCGGACATAAAAGCGGAGGATCGTGTTGAGATCATCAATGGCCTGCGCGCAGGAGAGTTCGATGTTTTGATTGGGATTAGTCTTTTGCGCGAAGGGCTGGATATTCCAGAGGCATCATTGGTTGCTATTCTCGATGCAGACCGTGCAGGATTCTTGCGTTCGGCCCATGCTCTCATTCAGATGATAGGTCGAGTCGCTCGGAATGAAAACGGCAAGGCGATCTTGTACGCCGACGCGGTGACTCCGGCGATGAAACAGGCGATCGATGAAACCAATAGGCGCAGGCAGCTTCAAATTGCCTTTAACGAGGAAAATGGGATTTCTCCGGCCTCGTCTGTGCGAAAACTAGCAGGAGAAGAGACGAATACGGAGGAGCCCACCGTTCACTCCGAGGCTTTCTGCGAGAATTTGTCCGACCTTTGCGATCAGATCACTGCCAAGGAACAGCAGCTACTCGAATTTACCGATACCGGTGACGAGCAGCGCGTCGAAGATATTCGTCGTCAGTTGGATGGTTTGTACCGGCAATTCATTTACATCTAATCGTTTGCCGGCATAGGGTTGCATGGCCGACCGATCTGCACCTGGCGCAAGCGGGCAGACGGTCGGCTCATCATTCAACCGGAGGGGCGAGCCGCCAAGGCTCAGTGCCCCGCTTTCCAGGGCGTGTGCCTTTCAGTGTCTTGCGACGTGTCAGCGCAAAGCTGGCAACGATCCAACGGCGACCAGCATTTCATCAAATACCGCTCGAACCCTTCCCGGAATGGGGCCACGCTGAGGCCGATAGACGTACAACCCCCATGCCGGAGGTTCTTCGCTCTCCAACACTCGCACGAGCTTCCCGCTGGCAATGTAGGGGGCGGCCATGTAGTCCGCCAGTTGCGCGAACGCGATCCCGGCCAGCGCCGCTCCCATTTCCATGTCGGCATTGTCGGCGACGAGAGTGGGTGCGGCAGGTGTCCACTGGCGTCCCGCCTTGAAGTGCCAAGGCCAGGGACGGCCGGTATTGATATCCAAGGCCACGGTAGCTGGCAGGCTGCTTAGCGCATCGATGTTTTCAGGTACGCCCACTTTCTTGATCAGGCGCGGAGCGGCAACGATCGGAAGTTTCATGTCGGCTGCCTTGCGTGCGACGAAGCGGCTATCACGCATGAATCCGACCCTGATTCCGACGTCAATCCCTTCGTCAACCGTATTGCTGATGCGATCGGACAGGCGCACATCCAGCGTGATGTCGGGATGACGCGCGGCCACGCGCTCCAGTGCCGGCAGCACCGCTCTGGTGCCCAAGCTGTGCGGTGCGGTGATGCGAACCGTACCGGACAGGGATGCCTGCTGGTCGGAGCCAGGCGTTCGCCACAGATCCTCGAACCGCTCCAATGCCGGGCGCACCTGGTCTAACAGCCCTTCGCCGAAGGCGGTGATGCGCACCTGGCGCGTGCTTCGATGAAACAACACCTCGCCGTAGTGTTGCTCCAGTTGCTGGATGGCACGGGTGACACCTTGCGGAGAAGTCCCCAGCCGGACGGCTGCATCGCGAAAACTGCTGCTTTCGGCCGCCACCCGAAAGATGCGCAGTAGTTCCATTTCCTTGTTCATGACGCACGCCTCATGGTCGGTTTCGCCGCTCGTTAATTGTTCCAGATGGTGGAATTATAAAATCGCAACAATTCCATATACAAGGGAGGCGCGGTTGCCCAGACTGACAGCACCCCGGAATGCTCCGCTCCGAACAACCCAACAAGGAACGCGAATGAACGCTGCGACTCTCATCACTGCCTACTACGACGCCTTCAACCGCGGTGACCGCGAGGCCATGCTGTCAATGTTGACCGATGACGTCGCGCACGATTTGAACCAGGGCGCTCGTGAGGTCGGTCGCGAAGCCTTCCGCGCCTTCCTGCAGCGCATGGACCGCTGCTATGGCGAGCAACTCCGCGGGATCGTGGTGATGGTCAGCGCCGACGGCCTGCGCGCAGGCGCGGAGTACGTGGTGCATGGCGAATACAAGGTGACGGACGACGGGCTGCCGGACGCCCAGGGCCAGCGCTACGTGCTGCCGGGTGGCGCGTTCTTCGAGATCCGCGATGGCAAGATCGCTCGTGTCACCAACTACTACAACCTCGGCGACTGGATCGCACAGGTCGGAGGGGACGCCTGAAATGACCAGCGACGTGCAGGTGCTGGTTCGTCGTGGGCCGGACATTGCCGAATGGTTCGACACCGTGGCACATCTGCGGGCGAAGGTCTTCCGCAGCTTTCCATACCTGTACGAGGGCGACATCGAATACGAGAAGCACTACCTTTCCATGTACGCCCGTTCGGCAGACAGCCTGTTGGTGCTCGTGCTCGCTGATGACGTGGTTGTGGGTGCGTCCACGGGGTTGCCGCTCGGCGATACGGAGCCGGCCTTCCAGGTACCGTTCGCCGATCGAGGAATCCCGATGGAGGCAGTGTTTTACTGCGGCGAATCAGTCCTGCTCCCAGCCTTTCGGGGCCTTGGCCTGGGCCATCGCTTCTTTGACGAACGCGAAGCGCATGCCCGTTCGTTGGGCGGCATGCAGTGGACATCGTTCGCGTCGGTGGATCGAGCAGACGACGATCCCCGGCGTCCTTCCAACTACCGCAGTAATGATGCCTTCTGGACCCGTCGTGGCTACGTGCGACAGTCGGACATGAAGGTTACGCTGCCCTGGAAGGAGGTGGGTGAGCCGACCGAAACCGAGCAGACGCTCACGATGTGGCTGCACTCTCTGGAGAACGCGAAGTGAAAGTAGCAGTTGCGAAATATGCAGTGGGTAAGCCGACGGACTTCGAGGCATTTGCTGCGCGGCAGCGACTGGTTCTGGAGGAGGCGCGCCGTGGCGGAGCGGAACTGGCCGTGTTGCCCGAGTATCTATCCCTCGAACTGGCTGCAACGTTCAAGCCTAGCATCCGCCGTGATTTCAACGCCTCTCTGGCCGCGCTGCAGGCCTTGCAGCCTGCTTGGCTGGCACTGTATGCCGACCTGTCGCGCGAGTTGTGCATGACCATTCAGGCCGGTACGTTTTTGACCCAGGTTGGTTTGGACCGCTACCGCAACCGAGCTTGGTGGTTTGCGCCTGACGGTACACGCGACTACCAGGACAAACTGCAGTTGACGGGGTTCGAGAAGGACACCGGCGTCATCGAAGGTGGCGACGAACTCAAGGTGTTCGACCTGAACGGTGTGCGTGCCGGCATCGCTGTTTGCTATGACAGTGAGTTTCCATTGCCCGTGCGAGCCCAGAGAGAGGCGGGAGTGCGCCTGCTGCTGGTCCCGAGCTGTACCGACACCCAAGCAGGTGCAACCCGGGTCCGTGTGGGCTGCATGGCGCGGGCGCTGGAGAACCGAATGTTCATCGCGCAGGCCGTGACGACCGGAGCTGCTGACTGGAGTCCGGCGTTGGACACGAACACTGGCGAGGCCACGATCTATGCACCAATGGATCGTGGATTCCCGGATGATGGCATTCTCGCGACGACTTGCGGCACGCAGACATGGGCGATCGGTGATCTTGACGTTGAAGCACTCGAACGAAACCAGGAACAGGCCCAGGTTGCGGTCGATCGTGACTGGGACGGCCAGATGTTGCCTGCACTGCGGAAGGCTCGGTATTCGGGTCGTCAGGTCGCCTAGCCGGTCTCATCTTGTTAGCTTCAGTTCGATGAGTCGGCTTAGATAGGCCACGTCTATCTGCGCATAGATTTTTCCAGTTTGACCAGTTTTGAACTTGCCCCGATGCTGTCGATACATGCAAGAAATATTCATTAATTTGAATGTTTTGCGCTTCTTGGGAACAAATCTGTACTAGCCTGTAAGCGTGCTCGAAGAGCACAGATTTTGTGGCGAAGTTCGGCCGCATATACTATGGGGGAGTATTGTATAATGCGGCGGTGTACCCAAGTAGAGAGGTGTTCGATGCCACACAGCCCGGAAGAAAAGAAGCAAGCACTGACGCGCATCAGGCGCATCAAAGGTCAGGTAGCGACTCTTGAGCAAGCGCTTGATGCAGGTGCGGAATGTCCTGCAATTCTTCAGCAGCTTGCGGCCGTTCGTGGGGCAGTCAACGGATTGATGGCAACGGTTCTGGAGAGCTATCTGCGGGAAGAGTTTCCCAGTAGCGAAATCAGGAGCGATTCGCAGAACAAGTCCATTGACGAGACCATCTCTATCGTCCGCTCCTATCTGCGGTAGAGGCACCAGGGTGCCCTCGGTGAGGGCAAATTTAGTTAGCTAGTAAAGGAAGCGACATCATGAAATCACGTGCAGCAGTTGCCTTCGGGCCAGGAAAGCCGCTGGAAATCGTCGAGATCGACGTCGAGCCGCCGCGCAAGGGCGAGGTGCTCATCAAGATCACGAACACCGGCGTTTGCCATACCGACGCCTTCACCCTGTCGGGCGACGACCCCGAAGGTCTCTTCCCGGTCGTGCTGGGTCATGAAGGTGCGGGTATCGTCGTGGAGGTGGGTGAAGGTGTGACCAGCGTGAAGCCTGGCGATCACGTCATTCCCCTCTATACCGCCGAGTGCGGCGAGTGCCTGTTCTGCAAGTCCGGCAAGACCAACCTGTGTGTCGCGGTTCGTGCAACCCAGGGTAAGGGGCTGATGCCCGATGGTACGACTCGCTTCTCGTACAACGGTCAGCCGCTTTACCACTACATGGGCTGCTCGACCTTCAGCGAATACACGGTCGTCGCCGAAGTCTCGCTGGCCAAGATCAACCCGGACGCCAATCCCGAGCACGTCTGCCTGCTGGGCTGCGGCGTGACCACCGGCATCGGCGCCGTGCACAACACGGCCAAAGTGCAGCCGGGCGACTCGGTGGCCATCTTCGGCCTCGGCGGCATCGGTCTCGCCGCGATTCAGGGTGCACGCCAGGCCAAAGCGGGCCGCATCATCGCCATCGATACCAATCCGGCGAAGTTCGAGCTGGCTCGTACCTTCGGCGCGACCGAATGCCTCAATCCGAAGGACTTCGACAAGCCGATTCACGAGGTTCTCATCGAGATGACCGGCTGGGGTGTCGATCACACCTTCGAGTGCATCGGCAACGTCAACGTGATGCGTTCGGCTCTGGAAGCTGCCCATCGTGGCTGGGGCCAGTCGATCGTCATCGGTGTCGCCGGTGCCGGCAAGGAAATCTCGACCCGTCCGTTCCAGTTGGTCACCGGCCGGACTTGGAAGGGCTCTGCTTTCGGCGGGGTCAAGGGGCGTACCCAACTTCCGGGCATGGTGGAAGACGCAATGAAAGGCGAGATCGATCTCGCCCCGTTCGTCACCCACACCATGGGTCTCGACGAGATCAACCACGCCTTCGACCTGATGCATGAAGGCAAGTCGATTCGCACGGTGATCCACTACTGATCACCCACTATCCATTCAACACCAACCATCAAGGAAACTAACCATGTCCACTCCTGTCATTTCCGGCGACGGCATCTTCTCGCACGTCTTCATCGGCGCCGCCGACGTCCAGAAGTCGGCCGCGTTCTACGACGCCGCCCTGGGTGCTCTCGGCATCAAGAACCTCGGTCCTTTCGGCAACGGATGGGTGCTTTTCGGTCGCGAAAAGCCGGCTTTCATCATCGCCCGTCCGGGCAATGGTGAAGCGCCTTCGAGCAACGGCGTGACGGTCGGCTTTGCGGCCGCCACTCCCGCCGAAGTGGATGCCTTCCACGCCGCCGGCCTTGCCGCAGGCGGCACCGACGAGGGCCAGCCTGGCCCGCGTGGCCACCTGCCGGGTGCCTATGCGGCCTACCTGCGTGATCCGGCGGGCAACAAGGTCTGCTCGTACACCTTCGTCTGAAAGCTAGGAAGCTGAGGGCGTTCTGAAAGGGCCAGCACAAGCCTCTACACGGCGAGCCTATTAGACGGACCGTGTAGAGCGGTGTCTGCTCATGAAGATCGGCCCGCAGCCATGTGCGAAACGCATCCTTTCAGAC
>NZ_MBPN01000146.1 GCF_001695625.1 Pseudomonas defluvii | reverse complement strand
CGGTACAGGGCTTTTGAGCTGGTTGGCCCGACGAATGGGCTGGATACGATATAAACCGTTGCCATGGCCCAGTAGGGCCGTGGCAATTGCATGAGCAGGGCGATATACAGTGCGATCATCGAGGCGGCGAAGGTTCGTACCCCGTAGAACCAGTCGCGCGCAGGCGGCATTGAGTTGAAAAAAGTACTCATGTGGTTTGCCCCGAGGCGCGCTGTGCCGCCTCTTCAAAGGCCCTTAATACCCGCAGAGTCGCTTCAAGATCCGCTGCCGGAAGATCCGCCAGTACCTCCCGGCGCAAGCGAACCAGTTCTCCCTCGATGGCTTCGGCCAAGGCTCGGCCACTGGTGGTCAGGCTCAAGGCTTTGGCGCGGCGGTCGAGGGGATCTTCGCTACGGCAGACGAAGCCCGCGCTGCACAGTTGGTCGAGCAGCCTCACCAGGGAGGGGCTTTCCAGTCCGGCCGCCTGGGCGACCTTGACCTGATGAACGCCGTCGCCCAGGCGCACGATCAATAGCAGCGGCACCGCGCAGGCTTCGGAGATACCGTAACCAGCCAGAGTGGCCTGGCAGATCCGTCGCCAGTGCCGGCCGGCTGCCACCATACCGCTGCTGATGTTGAGTTGCAGTGCGTCGAGATTCATTGGAGGGCGGTCACGCGGATATTCATAGTTTGCTAACTATCAATATACTTCGACCACCACCCCCGACGTCAAGAGGCGCTTGCTCAATGGTTTCAGGAGCGCACCTGGTCCTCCAGCTTCATGCTCAACGCCAAGGGGCTGCCCAGGCCAATGGCCTGATCGCGCCAGAACAGGTAGCGCAAGGTGTCGTTCGACAGGCTGAAATGGACGGCCAGTTCCTCCGCAGCCTGTACCACCTTGGCGACTGCGGCGAGTTCCAGCCAGTACAAGGCAGCCTTGGTGTCAGTCTCGACCTGTTGGCCATGCAGCAACCGATAACCGATTTCAAAACGGCAGCGTGCATCGCCGCGTTCGGCTCCGCGCATGAACCACTTGTAGGCGCGCTGCAGGTCGACTTGCCACTCCTGCACATGGGTATCGCAGACCTCTTCCTCGTAAAGGTCGCCGAGTGCCGCTGCAGCATGGTCCAAACCACGCTCGAAGGCATGCTGGTAGTACTCGGCTGCACAGGCGTAGCTCACCATCACGCCTTTGCCGAAGTAATGTTGCTGGGCCAGGTTGAACCATGCTGTCGCATTGCCCTGCAAAGCGGCCATGCGCAACAGGTGGCCGGCCAGTGTCGGATCCGCTCGCCAGTACTTGCCATTGAGCCAGATCCAGCCGAGGTCATTGAGTGCCGAGATGCTGCCCTCCAGCGCCTGGTTGCGCAGGTCGGTATACACCGCCTGCAGGTCGGCGGCCTCATCAAGGCTGTTTATCAGGCTGAAACTGTCACCCAGCGCGGCACGTTGGCTGGGCATGCCAACCCCGGCATAGAGGCGCGACAAGTGGCCGGTACGTCCGGGGGCTGGCGTGATGCGCGTGGGCAACAGGCGCTCTAGCAAGGGATAGATATTGCTGACAGCAGACATGTTCATCCTCATTGAACCACCCGCAGTACCGAGAGCGGGGGTGATGGGATGTGATTCTGCGCAAGGCAACGACAAAACCTGTCGCGAACAATCATCGTGAAGCGATTCAACAGCTCTTCCTTGATCTGGTTGAATAAATGGCCATTTGCCATATCCGTTGGCGGGCGCCATGCTAGTGCGCAAGTCTAGACAAGGACGCACCCTTTTGCCCTCTGCTACCACCCGCGCCACACTCAGCCGCCAATGGGAACTTTTGCGCCAGCTACCCAGCCGTTCCCCCGGCATCACTAGCGCAGAGTTGGTCGCCCGATTGCAGGACGCAGGCTTCACCATCAGCAAGCGCAGTATCGAGCGAGACCTCAACGAACTGTCGTTGATCTTTCCACTGGAGCGCAACGACAAGAGTATTCCCTATGGGTGGCATTGGGCGGCAAACGCCTGTGTCGAACTGCGCGGCTTGAGCATCAGCGAAGCCTTGAGCCTGGCGTTGGTCGAGGAAGCGGTACGGCCACTGCTACCGGGGAGCATGCTCAAGGTGCTTGATGCGCGCTTCAGTCATGCTCGGCAAAAACTTGAGCACTTGTCCGGTGCGAACAAGGCTGCGCGCTGGCTGGACAAAGTCGCCAGCGTTCGCCCCGACATGAACATGCAAGCGCCCGAGGTGCCCGACAGCATTCTGGAAACGGTGCAGAAGGCATTGCTGGAGGAGTATCAGTTGAAGTGCCAGTACTATTCGGCACATAACGACAAACTCAGCGAGATGACTCTCAACCCGTTGGCGTTGATTCAGCGCGGTCAGGTCAGCTACCTGATTGCCCGAGCGGATCCCTATAGTGATATTCGCCAGTTTGCGGTTCATCGCTTTCGCAAGGTCAGTATTCTCAGCAGTGCCACCGAAGGCCTCGAGGATTTCGACCTGCAGGTTTACCTGCGCAGCGATGCCCTGCAATTCGGGCAGACCGATAAAATCGAGCTGCAAGCCTGGGTGAGCGACAGTTTGGCGCGCTTGGTGCGTGAAACGCCGCTGTCGGCGGACATGAGCCTGGCCCCGTTGGCACATGGGCATCTTCTGAGGGCGACGGTCAGCAATAGCTGGCAGTTGCGCTGGTGGTTGTTGAGCCAGGGCGATGGCTTGATCGTCGAGCAGCCGATCGGCCTGCGCCAGCAGATTGCTGAAACCCTGAGCAAGGCCGCCGCCCAATATCACACGGTGTGAATCAGCGCTGGTGCCCTTGCCCTTGATGGTGATCCGTTCCAGGCTCTCCAGCAGTATGAGCCCTTCGGTGCTGGCAACGCTATTGAGGTCGCTGACCTGATGCACGCTCATGCAGTAATTGCTCAGGGACAGCGCAGCCCAATCAACGCTCGCGCAAGGCCTCGGCCCGTGCCCGGATGATCGGCTTGAGCAGGTAGCTCAACACGCTTTTCTTGCCGGTAATGATGTCCACTGATGCGACCATGCCGGGGATAATCAGCAGCGGTTTTTCGTCAGTGCCCAAGTGGCTGCGATCAGTACGCAGTTTGATCACATAGAACGTGTTGCCGTCTTCGTCGGTGATAGTGTCGGCGCCGATCTGCTCCAGCCGGGCTTTCAGCCCGCCATAGATGGTGAAGTCATAGGCGGTGAACTTCACCATGGCGTCCTGGCCAGGGTGGAGGAAGGCGATGTCCTGTGGACGGATCCGCGCCTCCACCAGCAGTGTGTCATCCAGCGGCACGATCTCGACAAGATCACTACCGGGTTGAATGACGCCACCAATCGTGTTGACCAGCAGTTGTTTGACGATACCGCGCACCGGCGAAGTAACCAGCGTACGGCTGACCCGATCCTCCAGCGCCTTGCCAGTTGCCTGGGCCTTGCTCAGGTCCGTGCGGGCTTCGTTCAGTTGGGTCAGGGCCTCGCTGCGGAACTTGCCACGGGTTTCGTCGATCTTGCGTTCGACTTCCTTGATGGCGGACTCGGCGCGTGGGATGGCCAGAGAGGTTGCATCCAGTTGGCCTCGGTTTTCCACTTCGGCCCGCTTGAGGCGTAGCACCTCAACCGGAGAAATCGCGCCCTGGGATACCAATGGCTCGGACATGTTGATTTCCTGACGCAGCAGCTGAAGGCTGTTGCGGTACTGCGCCTGCTTGGAGCTGAATTCGCGCAGTTCCTGCTGGCGCTGTACCAGTTGCTCCTGCAAACCGCCGATCTCGTTCTGCAACTGCTGGCGCCGACTCTGGTACAACGATTCCTCGTTGTTGGCCTGATTGGGCGCGGCTTTGCGGATTTCATCGGCGATATGCAATGGGCGATCCTCGACCTCGGCGCTCAAGCGTTCGACGCGCAGGGCCATGGCCAAACGGTCGGCTTCTGTCTCGCCAACGTTGGACACGAACCGAGTATCGTCCAGGCGCAGCAGTGGCGCGCCAGCTTCGACAATCTCGCCTTCGTGGGCATAGATCTCGGCAACGATACCGCCTTCCAGGTTCTGGATTTTCTGCAGTTTTGAGGACGGAATGGCCTTGCCATCGCCGCGTGTCACTTCATCAATGATCGCGAAGTTGGCCCAGAGCCCCATGAACAGGAAAAAACCGATTACGCCCCAGATGGTCAGCCGCACAATGCGCGGTGCATCCTCGATCAGGGCTTTGTTGACCTCAGGCAAGGGTTGCCCATGGAGCGACTCCGAGCCTTTGAAGTAGTTACTCAGTACGTCCTTGATGCGACCTGCTCCAGACTTAAGCAACACTGATCTGCCCCTTTTTCAGCGCATCCATTACGGCGGCTTTCGGGCCATCCGCGACAATCTGCCCGCGATCAATCACGATCAGCCGGTCGACCAGCGACAACAGCGAAGCACGGTGCGTGACCAGTACGACGGTCTTGTTCTCGATAACCGCTTGCAGGCGCTGCTTGAGGCGCTCTTCACCGGTGTTGTCCATGGCGCTGGTCGGCTCGTCCAGCAACAGGATCTGTGGGTTCAGCAGCAAGGCCCGGCCCAATGCAACGTTCTGTCGTTGGCCGCCGGAGAGGTTCTGGCCGCGCTCGCCGACCTGCAGCTCGTAGCCCTGCGGGTGCAGCCTGGCAAACTCATGCACGCCAGAGAGCTCGGCCGCTTGCAGGACCATTTCGTCCTCGATATAGCGGGCACCGCTGACCAGGTTGTCGCGTAATGTGCCGGACAACAACTGGATGTCCTGAGGGACATAGCCGATATTGTGGCGCAGCTCGCTCACATCGATCTGACGGATGTCCACGCCATCGACCAGCAACGAGCCGGCGTCTGCTTCGTAGAGGCCGACAATCAACTTGGCCAGCGAGCTCTTGCCTGAGCCGCTACGGCCGATGATGCCGATCTTCTCGCCTGGCCGGATCACCAGGTTGATGCCCTTGAGCGCAACGTTCTGCTGGTTCGGGTAGGTGAAATCAACCCCGCGGAACTCAATGGCACCTTGCAGTACCTGGCGGCTCAGTGGGCGCTCTTCGAAGTTGCGCTCTTGCGGCAGCTCCATCATCTGGTCAACCGAGACCATGGTGACCTTGGCCTGCTGGTAACGGGTCAGCAACCCGGCCAGTTGGCTCAGGGGGGCCATGGCGCGTCCATTGAGCATGTAGCAGGCGATCAGGCCGCCCATGCTGAGGTGGCCGTCCATGATCTGGTAGACGCCGAAGCAGATCAGCGCCACGCCGGCCAACTGCTGGATCAGCAGGGTGATGTTCATGGCCAGGCCCGACAGCACCTTGACGCGCAGCTCCAGGCGGCTAAGCGTACCGATGGTCTGCTCCCACATGTACTGGCGTTCGCTTTCGGCGTTGTTGACCTTGACTGCATCCAGCCCTGCGAGGGTTTCGATCAGGCTCGACTGGCGCTCGGAACCCAGTGCCATGGTGCGCTCCAGCGTTGCGACCAGTGGTTTTTGCAAGGCATGGCCGATGCCCAGAGCCAGCGGGAAGGCAACGATGGGAATCCAGACCAGATGGCCGCCGATGATGGCGATCACCAAGAGGATCAGCAGGGTGAATGGCAGGTCAATCAGGCTGGTCAGTGTCAGTGACGCAAGGAAGTCGCGCAGGCCCTGAAATTCATGGATGTTCTGGGCGAAGCTACCGACCCGGGCCGGGCGGTACTTCATTGCCATGCCGACAATACGCTCGAACAGCGTGGCGGAGATGATCAGGTCGGTTTTCTTCCCGGCCAGGTCCAGGCAAAGGCTGCGCAGGCCCTTGAGGATCAGGTCGAAGAGGTAGGCCCCGGTAATACCGATGGCCAGCACCCAGAGGGTCGAGGTGGCCTGGTTGGGAACTACGCGGTCGTAGACGTTCATCACAAACAGCGGTGCGGCCATGGCGATCAGGTTGATGACCAGGCTGGCGGCGATGGCGTCGGCGTAAAGCCAGCGCGAGCGCTTGAGGGTGTCACGGAACCATGAGCGCGCCCTGGGGATCAGGTTGCCATGGTTGACGTCGAACTTATGCTGCGGCTGGGCAAAGAAAACCCGGCCACTGTAATCGGCCAGCAGCGCTTCGCGGCTGACATGTACCTCACCGCCGTCGCTCTCGCTGAGCAATAGACGTGCAGTACCTTCGTTTTCCCAGCCGAGCAGGATCGTGCTGCGGCCATCCTTGAGCAGCAACATCGCCGGCATGGCGATGTTGGGTATCTGCTCCAGCTTGCGTTGCAGCAAGCGACCTTGCAAGCCTGCCCGGGCAGCGGCGCGAGGCAGTAGCTCCGGGCTCAACCGCTGCGAGGGCAGCGGTAAACCGGTGGTGAGCATCGCCCGGCTGGCAGGTTTCTGGTGCAACACACAGAGCGACAGCAGGCTGTCCAGCAACGGGTCGTCGTGCTGGCTGCGTGGATCATGGGTGAGCTGGACTCGACTGACTTCTGATTCCACGCGGCAATCTCTTAGCAAATACGGTTGGACATGAGGGCTGGCCTCAGTTCATGCCGGGCAGGTTTACCTGAGGCTTCATGTCGTTCTGCACGACAGTTGCCATTGGCGCCACAACGCCCTGGCTCTTGAGGAGCTGGCCAATGGTCGCCTTGATTCGATACTGAGTAAACAGCTGACTGTTCTTCACCTCTGCCAGGCGGCGCTGGGCGGTGAACAACTCGTTCTCGCTATCGAGCAGGTCAAGCAATGTACGCTCGCCCAAGCTGAACTGTTTCTGGTAAGCGGTGCGAACACTGCTGCTGTAATCAACGTACTTCTGCGCAATCGGCACTTGGGCATTGGCGTTGTTCATAGCATTCCATGCCAGGCCCAATTCTTCATTGAGCTGGCGCAAGGCATTGTTACGAATATCCAGCGCTTGGTTTGCCTGATAGGACTTGGACTCCAGGTCCGCTTTGTTGCTGCCACCGGCATACAGGTTGAAACTCATGCGCAGCATGGCCTGCCAGTCATTGTTATGACCGCTGACACCATCGATGTTGTTGTCGGCACTGCGCCCCAGTTCAGCATCGAAACGCGGGTAGAACGACGATTTTGCAGCATCGTACTGCTTCTCTGCAGCGGCGATATCGGACTCCGCCGAGCGCAGGATCGGGCTGCCTTCCAGCATTTGCTGGCGTGCTTCATCCAGGCTGGCTGGCAGCATGTCGATGAAGGCCGGCGGCGTGCTGATTTCGTCTGGCATTTGACCAACTACGCTCAGGTAGTTGGTTTGTGCGTCAGCCAGGTTGGTTTGTTCAGTGATCAGGTTGTTGCGGGCCTGCGCCAGGCGCGCTTCGGCCTGATCCATATCTGCCAGGCGACCAACACCCCGTGCGGTCCGCAGCTTGATTTGATCGAAGATGCGTTCATGGCTGCGCAGGTTGTCTTCGGCCAGACGCACCATGTCGCGACGGGTCAGCACGTCCAGATACACCTGGGCAACGTTGAGCGCCGTGCGCTCGGACGTGCCCATCAGGGCATAGGCGCGTGAGTTGACGGTGGCTTGTTGACGACCGACTTCACTGGATGTGGCGAAGCCGTCGAAGACCATTTGTCGAAGACGCACACTGGCTTCGCCACGGTTGAGTGTTTCCCAATCGTTGCTACGGTTACCGATGCGAGTGCTCGGGCTGTCGGTGCCTTCGCGGCCGTAACCTGCCAATACATCAACCCGCGGCAAATAGCCGCCCTGGGCTGCGCGCAATTGATAGTCGGCGGCGGTTCTGCTGTTAACCCCAGCTTGAACTTCCGGGTGGACTTCGATAGCGCGCTGCATAGCTTCCGGCAGGCTTTGCGCTTGAACAAAACTGGCGGCAAGGGTGAAAGGAAGAGCAGTCAGAAGGAGCGATCGCATTTACTTTTTCCCGGGGACATCTTGTCCCAAATCACAGCAAGTGGCCTTGCCGCATTTAATAATGGCAACCGTGCGGACCTTACGTCGGAAATTTCCGAGATGCTACTAGGATCGTACGAAGGAAGACTGGTGACCGTTCAAATATCAATGTGACATTACGTATCCGATTGTTTAGGATGGCGATCAGAAGGTCAATAGTTTGGCATGAAGTTAATTGCTAAACCTTTTAGTCATTATTTTGACAGTTGCAGTGTCAAAAACGCCTCACAGAACATTCCATCTGATTGCGGCAAGTCAGCGTCGCTCGGGCATGGAAGCCAATTTGAACGGTTAGTCCGGAGAGTCTTATGAGCAGTGTTGTTGCCGTTGTCAAAAGCATTGTTGGTCAAGTAATCGCGGTTTCCCCAGAGGGGATTCAACGTGTACTCATCGAAGGCGACCGTTTGTTCGTCGGCGAGCAGGTACTGACCGGTCTGGCCGGTGCCGTAACCCTGGAACTGGCTGATGGCCGCACGCTCGATCTCGGGCGCGACATGCAGTGGAGTGCCGATGCTCCAGACAGCACCACCGATCTGGCTGAGGCTACGGCGCAACAAGCTCCGTCGGTTGACGAGTTGCAACAAGCGATCGCGGCCGGTGCTGACCCGACCACTGAGCTGGAAGCCACGGCGGCAGGTCCAACTGCAGCTGGCGGTGGTGGCGGTGCAGTCGGTGGTGGCCACAGCTTCGTTATGCTCGATGAGACCGCTGCTTCAGTCGACCCGACCATTGGCTTCCCTACCGAAGGCTTGGCCTTCCAGACGGCCGCTGTCCAGCAAGAGCAAGGCCCGCTGGTTCTGAATACGGCTGCTGATGCCACCACGCCGTTGCGTGCCGCCGACCTGACCCTTACCGCTACCCCGAGCATCACTGAAGCGGGTGGTGTGTTGACCTACACGGCGACCCTGACTCAAGCGCCACTGACCGACCTGACTATTACCTTGTCCAACGGCCAGGTGATTGTTATCAGCGCCGGCCAGCTGACCGGCAGCGTCAACGTAGAAATTCCGCCGAATGACACGGTGTACATCGACGCGAGTGAAATTTCTGCCACCATCACCGGCACCAGTGGTGGCGGTGGCCTAGTGGTTACCCCGAGCACAGCACCTGCAGTCACCCAGATCACCGACACCATCGACACCACCACCGTGGCGGTGACCGCTGATGCTGCGAAGGAAGGCGACGCCAACGTCACTTTCAACTTCCAGCTGAGCAACCCGCCGCAGGGCACCACTACCCTGACCGTCAACGTCGGCGGTACCGAGTACACCGTGAACGTGGATGCCAGCGGTAAAGGCACCTTGTCTGTTCCGAACACCAACGTTGACGACGTCTACAACGCCAGTGATCTGACCGCGACCGTCACCGCAGTGAACGGCGGCAACTA
>NZ_MBPN01000145.1 GCF_001695625.1 Pseudomonas defluvii | reverse complement strand
GATGGATCCAACCCCTCCGCTGCTATAGTGCAGTCGGCTTCTGACGTTCAGTGCAGCCGTCTTCTGAAAACGACAAAACCACCCCTGATCGGCTTGCTCAAGCGTAAGAAATGACGTAAAACAATCAACGTACACATAAGGTACGTTTTATGATCATTGGCTACGCACGAGTCAGCACTCAAGACCAGAATCCGCAGCTCCAGCTGGATGCGCTCGGAGTGGCCGGCTGTGAGCAGGTGTTCCATGAGAAGGCCACCGGCAAGCTGCGCGAGCGTGTCGAGCTGACCGCCTGTCTGCGATCCATGCGCAAGGGCGACACCCTGGTGGTCTGGAAGCTCGACCGGCTAGCCCGGTCGCTCAAGGATTTGGTCGAGATCATCCATGACCTCGACAAGCGCGAGATCGGCTTCCGCTCTCTCACCGAGTCGATAGACACGACGAGCGCAGGCGGTCGGCTGGTGTTCCACCTGTTCGGTGCTCTGGCCGAGTTCGAGCATGCGCTGATTCAGGAGCGCACCAAGGCCGGACTGGCAGCGGCTCGCGCCAGGGGACGCAAGGGAGGCAGAAAGCCGTCCCTCTCCCCGACCGATGTCCGCAAGGCCGCCGCCATGCTGGCAGACCCGTTGATTACCAAGACCGAGGTTGCCAGCCACTTTGGCGTCTCTCGCGTCACCCTCAATGCCGCCCTGGCCCGTGATGGCTACAGCGGACTTCCTGGCACCGACAGCGGCGCAGCAGGGAAAACCACGAAACGCAGAAGCAAGGAAAAGGATCAAGCTGATGACCAGTGAAGAGTTCAAGAAGACGCTGTGGGATACAGCCAACAAGCTGCGCGGCTCGGTGTCGGCGGCTGAATACAAGTACCCCGTGCTGGGCTTGGTATTCCTCAAGTATGTGTCCGACCTGTACGACGCTCAGGCTGGGGTGATCCGGGAGCGCCTGGCCGACCCGTCATCGGAGCTGTACATCGAGGACGAGGAACTGCGCGCCGAGAGCGCTGCCGTCTTCATCGAGGACAAGACCTTCTTCACTCAGGACAACGTGTTCTGGGTGCCGGCGGAGGCCAAGTTCAGCAAGCTGCTGGAGAAAGCGGCGGCAGCCGATTTCGCGCAGCAACTCGACAAGGCCATGGCGCTGATCGAGGCGGAGAACCCCAGCCTTAAAGGCGTGCTGTACCGCGAGTTCTCACGGCTGGAGCTGGAGCCTGGCAAGCTCGGCGAGCTGTTCCAGCTGATCGCCAAGCTGAAGTTCGACCCCAAGCAGCACGGCAGCCGGGATGTGTTCGGCGAGGTCTACGAATACTTCCTTGGCCAGTTCGCCTTGAACGAGGGTGCCCGTGCCGGCGAGTTCTACACGCCCAAGAGCCTGGTCACCCTGCTGGTGGAAATCCTCGCGCCGTTCAAGGGCACCATCTACGACCCGGCCTGCGGCTCAGGTGGGATGTTCGTGCAGTCGGCCAAGTTCAAGGATGCCCACGCCAAGCAGCTTGGCTCTTCGGGTGATCTGCCGATCTATGGTCAGGAGAAGATGGCCGAAACCCGCCGCCTGTGCCTGATGAACCTGGCTGTGCATGGCCTGGAAGGCAACATTGGCCAGACTTACGGCTCGACCTTCACCAACGACCAGCACAAGACGCTGCGTGCCGACTACATCCTGGCCAACCCGCCGTTCAACATCTCCGACTGGGAAGGCGAGAAGCTGCAAGACGACCCGCGCTGGGTGCATGGCATTCCGCCCAAGGGCAATGCCAACTACGCCTGGTTGCAGCACATGCTGGCCCGTCTCTCCAGTCGCGGTCGTGCGGGCGTCGTGCTGGCGAATGGCTCGATGTCTTCGCAGCAGTCCGGCGAGGGCGAGATTCGCCAGAACATGGTCATCAAGGATGTAGTGGAGTGCATGGTCGCCCTGCCAGGGCAGCTGTTCTCCAACACCCAGATTCCCGCGTGCCTATGGTTCCTCTCCAGGGACAAGCGTGTCGGCCCGAACGGCAAGGCGGATCGCAGCAACCAGATTCTCTTCATCGACGCCCGCAAGTCAGCCTCCAGCCGTATTTCGCGCACCCAGGTCGAGTTCACTGACGCTGACATGGCGCGCATCGCGCAGACCTACCACCGCTGGCGGAATACCGTGTTCAGCGATGGTGAGTCCTACGAGGATGTGCCGGGCTTCTGCTACTCGGCCAGCTATGAGGATGTGCAGAAGCATGGCTTCGTGCTGACGCCTGGTCGTTATGTTGGTGCCGAGGAAGTGGAAGATGATGACGAGCCTTTCGGCGAGAAGATGGATCGTCTGACAGATCAGCTCGTATCGTTGATCACTGAGCGCAATTCGATTGAGCAAAACATTCTCCAGAAGTTGAAGGGGATGGGCTATGAGTTTTGAGCTTGTCCATTTAGAAGAGCTTGCAGCCCCTGTCAAAAATGCAATAGTTGGCGGCCCGTTTGGCTCAAATCTTGTCTCCAAAGATTATGCTGAAAGTGGCGTTCCGGTAATTCGCGGGCAAAATATGGGGCGGCGGTGGATTGCGGGGCCGTTTGCTTTTGTTTCTCCGGATAAGGCAGAGTCCCTCAGTGCCAATAAGGCTCGGCCTGGTGATCTGGTCTTTACTCAGCGAGGCACACTGGGTCAAGTGGCTATTGTTCCGAGCGGAGCTTTCCCAGAATATATCGTATCGCAGAGCCAAATGAAGATTACGCTCAACCCTGCGAGGGCTGATGTAAAATTCATTTACTATGTGTTTTGCTCCCAAGAACAGCTTGACCACATAAAGAATACTGCAATCCAGACCGGGGTTCCGCATACCAACCTGGGGCTTCTGAGAAAGACGCCACTCAGGCTTCCTCCACTTGCTGTTCAAAGAGAAATAGCCGAAGTTTTAGGCTCTCTGGACGACTGCATAGCTATCCTGCACGAAACCAACGCCACCCTAGAGGCCATGGCCCAAGCCATCTTCAAGTCGTGGTTCGTCGATTTTGACCCAGTGCGTGCAAAGGCTGAAGGTCGCCAGCCCGAGCGTATGGACGGAGCTACGGCAGCGCTTTTCCCAGATAGCTTCGAGGACTCTGAACTTGGAGAAGTGCCAGCGGGATGGAGTGTTTTTCCTATTGGGGAATTGGTCAAGTGTGTTGGAGGAGCAACTCCTAGCACAAAGAATAGTGAGTTCTGGGAGCCTGCAGAGTTTGCCTGGACCACCCCTAAGGACTTATCAGGTTTGCAGTCACCTATTCTTCACAAGACGGAGAAGATGGTTTCCTCGAAAGGTGTTCTAAAAATCAGCTCTGGACTTCTTCCGGCCGGGACGCTGCTTATGTCATCTAGGGCGCCGATTGGATATCTTGCTATTTCATCTATTGCTGTTGCAGTAAATCAGGGGTACATAGCAATTCCACCCGGCGGCAAGCTATCGCCACTCTACCTGCTGCACTGGTGCAGACAAAACATGGAATTAATCAAAAGCCATGCAAACGGGTCAACATTTATGGAGATAAGCAAGAAGGCATTCCGTCCGCTTCCTGCCTTGCTGCCTTCCGTAGAAGTTCTGGCAGAGTTTACCAAGAGAGTAAGTCCGATTTTTGAAAGCATTGCGGCAAATGATCGTCAGATTAATTTGCTGGCAGAGATCCGCGACACCCTGCTGCCCAAGCTGATTTCCGGCGAGATTCGTCTTCCCGAAGCCGAATCCATTGTCAGGAGTGCTGTGAATGCATGACTACCCTCTCCATGCTGTGGAAACGGACGTGCTGCTCCACGAGGGCGATCTGCTCGTGGAGCTGGCTCGCCGGCCAGGCGTCGAGATCCTACCGCTGCTCAAGGGCCGGCTTGCCGGCCTGCTCAAGCCGGAGATCACCTCGATCAGCATTGCCGACGATGGCCTGGTCCGGGTGCTGAGCACTGAACGGGATCTCCGCGAATGTGGCGGTGAGCCACCCTTCGCAAGCATGCAGCCTGTACAGCGCACGACGCTGAATCTCTTCGAGGCGGTAACGATGCCGCGCAGCGTGAGAGCGAACATTGACCTAGCCCCAGGCCTCAGCCCCGCGATGCTTGAATGGGCCGTGCAGGCCTGCCTGGAGCCTTCCGTGGCCATGTCGTTGCGACTGGTCGATGAATCGGCCTTACCGCTGCTGGAGGCCGGCAGTGCAGCGGATGAGCTGGAGGCTGAGCTGGATGAGCACAAGACTGCCGTCAAGCTGCTGCTCGACATGGGTAATACCTTTGCCGGGCTGCTGCTGCCCACGCTGGATCGCAAGGTCATCAAGGCCTCGATTCAGAAGTTGAGTGGAATGCCGCCCTTTGGCTTCGTAGACGGCTGCGATTCCTATTGGGCGGAAATCTGTGCTCTCGACACGGGTTTCATGTTCGCAGAGCAGGTCGCTGCCGATGTGCAGGCCAAGGCCGAAGAAGCGCTGGCGGAGCTAAGCGCAGAAGAGCGCCTGGCACTCCTGCTGAGCAAGCAGGACTGCGATGGCTGGCTGCATGACCGCATCGGGGACCAAAACACGCCGGAGTACATCCAGCTTCTTGAGCCGTACCTGGATGCCGAGCTGCTGCTGAGCGATCTGGTCGAAGGCATTCTTCATGAGGCCGCCAGCCAGGGCGCTCTGCGAGCCTCTGGGCAAGGCGAATTGTTTTCCTAGGGTGATCCTGCAACCATCAGCACTTTGCCATTCGGCGCCCGCTGTAGAGCCTCTGGCCGCAGGGGGCGCTATCTGCCGAAGGACGATGTGCGGGAATGAACGAAAACCATCTGGAGCAAGCGTGCCTGGGGTGGCTGGAGAGCCTGGAGTTCACCAGCCTGAAAGGCGAAGTCGTCTCCCCAGGCGGCACGGAAGGCGGGCGCGAGAAGTATTCCGAGGTGGTGCTGCAAAACCGCCTGCGCGATGCCATCGAAAGACTGAACCCTGGGATCAGCAGTGCGGAAGCAGATGCTGCGGTATCCAGGTTGGCCCTCTACAGCGCGCAGTCGATGGTGGACGGCAACCGAGAGGTCTACAGCTGGTTACGCGATGGCGTACCTGTCGAGCGCATCGAGAGTGATGGGACGCGAACCTTCCCACGGGTTCAGGTGATCGACTTTGCCGGCCCGAACGACCTGCTGGCTGTTCAGCAGTTCACTGTGCATGGTCAGCAGGTCAGGCGGCCGGATGTCGTTCTGTTCGTGAATGGCCTGCCGCTGGTGGTGATCGAGCTGAAGAATCCGGCCGACCCGAACGCCGATATCCTGTCGGCCTTCAATCAGATTCAGACCTACAAGACCGACATCCCGCAGCTGTTCTATTTCAACCTGCTCAACATCATTTCCGATGGCGTCGTGGCCCGTTACGGCTCGCTGACGGCCGACTTCAACCGCTTCTCGCGCTGGCGACTGCTCGATGATGAAGTCGCGCCCAAGTCGCTGCTGGAGCTGGAAGTGATGGTGCGCGGTCTGCTCAACGCCGAGACGCTGATGACGTTCTTCCGGGGCTTCGTCGCCTACGGCGGCACCGATGGTGGCACGTCCTTCAAGATCATTGCCCAGTGGCACCAGTACAGCGGTGTGCTCAAGGCAGTGGAGCGTGCCGTGGGTGCGCTACTGGAGCGTCACGATGGCAAGGGCGGCGTGATCTGGTTTACCCAGGGCTCCGGCAAGTCGCTGCTGGCCCTGTTCTATGTGATGGCGCTACGCGACAGACCGGAGTTCAAGAACCCTACGGTCGTGCTGGTGACCGACCGTAACGACCTGGATGGGCAACTCTTCGAGACCTTCGCTGATTGTGGGTGGTCGCTGCGAGCCACACCCCAGCAGGCCGACAGCCGGGACGATCTCCGCGACCTGCTTTCGTCTGTCGAGGCCGGTGGCATCTTCTTCACCACGATCAACAAGTTTGCCCCGGAGCGCGGGCAGACCAGCGCTCCCAAGCTGTGCGAACGCTCCAACGTGATCGTGATCGCCGACGAGGCGCACCGCACCCAATACGGCTTCAAGGCCTCGCTGGACACCAAGAGCGGCACCACCAAGTACGGCCTGGCCAAGTACATGCGCGACGCGCTGCCCAATGCCATTTACCTAGGCATGACCGGCACCCCCGTCAGCGACGATGACCGCGACACCGAAGAAGTATTCGGTAGCTGCGTTGATATCTACGACATGATCGCTGCCCAGGAAGATGAAGCCGTCGTTCCGGTCAGTTACGAGTCCCGGATCATCGAGCTTCGCTTCAACGAGGCCGAAAAGCAGGATCTCATGGAGGAGTTCCTGGAGGCGACCGAGGCCGAGGACGAGGGCGAGCAGAACAAGACGGCCAGCCGCCTGACGCGACTGGAAGCACTGGCCATGGCCGATGGCCGGCTCACAACCCTGGCTGAGGATTTCGTCGAGCACTGGGAGGCTCGCAAGGAAGCCATTGCCGGCAAGGCCATGATGGTGGCCATCTCGCGTGAAGCGGCCGTTCGCCTGTTCGAGGAAATCGTCAAGCTGCGCCCCGAGTGGGAGGGCAATGACCTCAACTCCGGGCGGATCAAGATCATCATGACTGGCTCCTCTGCTGATCCCGAGGAGTACCAGAAGCACCGGACGAACAAAGCTCAGCGAAAGCAGCTGGAAAAGCGCTTCAAGGACGAGAACGACCCCTTGGAAATCGTCATTGTCCGCGACATGTGGCTGACCGGCTTCGACGCTCCGCCCGTCCACACGCTGTACGTTGACAAGCCGATGCAGGGGCATGGACTGATGCAGGCCATCGCCCGTACCAACCGTATCTGGAAGGACAAGCCGGGCGGCCTGGTGGTGGACTACATCGGCATCGGGCATGAGCTGCGCGAAGCCATCAGGCGTTACACCAAGGCTACCGGCGATGACCGCGAGCCTGTCGATATCAGCGGCCAGGCCCTCAAGATCCTGCTCGACACCCTGGACGTGATCCGCCGCGAGTTCTTCGCCAAGTTCGACTACAGCGGCTTTGAAGACCCACTGAAGGCCCTGGCGCTGCTTGGCGGTGCAATGGAGCATCTGCTTCAGCTCAACCCGGAAGCCGACGAGAAGGGCCGCAACAAGGGCGTGCGGGCCTACCTGGATCAGGTCGTCAAGCTGACCAAGGCGCAGGCCCTCGCTGGCACGTCAGCGCAGGCGATGGCGGCACGCGAAGAGATCGCCTTCTTCCAGGCCGTGCGTGTTTGCCTGATGAAGCTGACCCGCTCCGGCGAAATGCGCTCGCAGCTGGAAAAGGAGGCCGCGCTGCGTCAGCTGGTGGCCAAGGGCGTGCTGGTCGATGGGGTCAAGGACATCTTCGCCACGCTGGGCATGAGCAAGCCTGACATCTCGCTGTTGGATGAGGATTTCCTGGCGCAGATTCGGAAAATGCCCACCAAGAACCTGGCCGCTGAGCTGCTGAGCCGCTTGGTGGCCGATCAGGTCAAGGCGCGGGGGCAGAAGAACGCTACCCAGGCGAAGCTGTTCACCAAGCGCCTGGAAGAGGCGATCAACCGCTACCAGACCCGTGGCCTGACGACTGCCGAAGTCATCGAGGAGCTGATCAAGCTCGCCCAGGAGATCAACTCGGCCAAGCCCCCGGAGGGCCTGAGCGAGGAGGAGTTCGCGTTCTACCAGGCGCTTTCTGAGAACGAGTCGGCGGTTCGCGAGCTGGGGCATCCGGTGCTGAAAGCTCTAGCTCTGGAGCTAACCGACAAGCTGCGGAAATCAGCCACGATCAACTGGCAGAACCGCCAGTCAGCGCGGGCCAGGATGCTGGCAATGGTCAAGGTGCTGCTGGCCAAGCATCGCTACCCGCCGGACAAGGCGCTTGAGGCGACCGAAAAAGTGATTGCGCAGGCTGAGCTGTTGGCCGATGCCTGGGCATTCGAGCATCCCTGACTGCCATGCCAATCCTTTGCTATGAAATCACGGGTTCGGCATCCCCGAACCCGCGCAGTACAACTGGGGCCGAGGACGGCCAGCTCTCCGCAGTTCTCAAGGTTGACCACGAAGCTGCCACCGCGCAGGTCTACTCCGAGCTTGTGGCGAACCGCCTGGCGATGTTTCTCGGCATTCCTGTGGTGGTTGGCGTGCCTGCGCGTGCTGCCACGGATGAGCGCCTGCGCTTTGCTGCCTTGCGCGCAGCGGAGGCCAGCCTGAACGTGTACGACTTCACCGATGACGATCACGCTGACCCTGATGCGGACGAGTATGCCGAGGTGGTTTTACCAGAGGGCATGCACACCCAGTCGGGGCATGCCTACGCCATCAAGAGCCTATGCGAGAAGTACCCGTTGGAGACTGCACAGATTGCCGTGTTCGACCTCTGGATCGGCAATGAAGATCGAGCGCTCAACTTCAAGGCCGAGCTGTCCAATCAGGACCGTGGAGTCATTTTCGCACTTGATCAGGGATCGTCTCTGCTGGCGTGTCGCCGAGGAATTGATGAGTCTCTCGCCTGCCTGGAGCGCGACGATCAGCCGACTTTCCATCCCTTCCAGAAGCTGGTCAACGCCCGTTACTGCGGTGCGATGGTCGAGCGGATCATGTCCATGCCGGACTGGGCGATCCTCTCTGCGACGACCTATGACGACACGGTGGGCAACGTCATGCTGCATGAGCAGTTCGCCACCTATGAGGTGCTACTGCGGCGGAAAAAGCTGCTGGGCGATCTCGTCGATCGGGTGCTGCTCTGACCAAAGGCGGGCCAGGGTCCGCTTGTAGACTGCGGGGAGGCGTTTGACCTGCAGCTCCACCTGGCGAGCCTCTCGCTGGCTGGGAAAGGGCTTGGCGGCAATGAGGCCTTGCGGTGAGTCGAGCTTGGTGAACAGTGCGCCCTGGCCCTTCTGGTGGGCCAGGATGCGCTGATCCAGGCGGGGGGTGACCCCTGTATAGATTCGCTTGCTACGACATTCCAGCATGTAGACGAACCATGTTGCGTCAGTCATCGGCTGTGCCCAGGATGTGCTTGTTACGCTTCTTGATGAACTCAGGATCAAGGCGGCAATGAATGTCGGCAGACAGCAGCTTTTCCAGTTGCACGAGGTGCGGCATCGAAACGCCCATGGCGTGGTGTAATGTTACGCGATCAAGGTTTCCACGCATCATGGCGGAGAAGATGGCCGAGTTTCGCAGGATGCGTGTTTTTCCTTGGAACGCCTTGTCAATGAAATATGGTTGTGCCGGGATGTGTTTGGCAAACAGCTTTATCAGTGACCGCTCTTTGGGTGGAGTCTCTGCCCAATCTGGCTTTATTGGCTCTTCGCATTTAAGGGTGTAGAAAAAATCTGACCGGCTGGAAAAGGAGTCGAGGATCTTAGAAAATGTAAGCTC
>NZ_MBPN01000144.1 GCF_001695625.1 Pseudomonas defluvii | reverse complement strand
CCATTTGCTGTCATCCTTTCGAGGACGACAGCTTAAACTACCCCGTAGTCACTGTCTCAAAAGGTGGATCCACTATAGCCCACGGCTTACGGCAGCTCGAGCGATCAATTCGCCGGTATAGCCGTTGGCGCCGTAAATCATCCATTTCATCTGCGTATCAAAGTTGTCTTGCTGACTCATGCATATCTCCCGAGTGGATGTATAACGAGCGTTATTGCCTTGCCCATCCAGCATCAGACGCTAGCGTTAAAGTCAGGTTGAGGGTCAAGTTGAAGTGAGCGGATACCGGCGAAAATTATTTGCAATAGCGGGGTTGACCTTAAAGTTAGGTTTAAGGTGAGCATGCAATGACCTGCTTGAATGATGGAACCCGGATGATGCTCAAGACCTTTGTTTTTTATGCGTTGTTATTGATAGATAGCGCTTTCATGACATTTGCAAATGCTGACACCGCCCCTTCCACAATGACCGCCAGCAATCGTCAGATTCTGGTGATTCTGACTAATCACTCCAGCTATCCCTCACGCACCGATACGACGGGGTTGTGGCTGACCGAGCTGACGCATTTCACCGATGTAGTCGAGGCGGCTGGTTACAGCACGGTTTTTGCCAGCCCCAAAGGCGGTGCGGTGCCACTGGACGAGCGCAGCCTCGGTTGGCTGTACATGGACAAGGCCGCCCGTGAGCATTTGCAGTCCCCTGCCTTTCGTACTCGCCTGCAAGACACGCTGCCGATCGCCGATGTCGATCCGTCCCAATTCGGGGTCATCTACTTCACCGGTGGGCATGGAGTGATGTGGGACTTCCCCAATAATCCCGATCTGCGACGTGTCGCCGAAAGCATCTACAACCAGGGCGGCATCGTCTCGGCCGTGTGCCATGGCGTGGCGGGTCTTTTGGATCTGAAGGATGAAAAAGGCCAGTTGATCATCAAGGGCAAGAACATCACCGGCTTCTCTGATCGCGAAGAATTGCTCTCGGGCATGAAAAGCCAGGTGCCCTTCTTCCTTGAGGACAAACTGGTGAGCCAGGGTGCGCGGTACCGCAAGGGCTGGCTGCCATTCACGTCGTTTGCCATCACGGATGGAAGACTCGTCACCGGCCAAAACCCTCAATCGCCCAAAGCCGTAGCTGAAGCTGTGATGGCGGTGCTTTCTGGCGACAACGTAGCTCGCTGAACCCTCAAGTAGTCACCACCACGCGGAGAAAGACCGATTGAAACTCGCAAGCACCGTAGTAACAGGATTGCTGTTCAGCTCGATTGCCAACCATGCGTTAGCGGGGACGCCTGAAATGCCCAGTCCGACTGAAACCAACACAATTGATATCGCGGGCCACGCAGTACCTGTGGTCAAGGGCGGGCTGTACGATCGTTATCGCTCAAACCCTCCCTTGTCAGTGATTGCGGCAGAACTGCCGGGAGTTGATCTGAGCTGGTTCAAAGGATTGGAAAAACAAAAAGTCGATATTGGCTTCGAGTCATACTCGCCGAACTTTTACTACCAGAACAGTCGGGTTACGGCAGTCTACACGGCAGACCTGGATGCACTTCGGGCATTGATGCCCCCGGAAGTATTGGCGATCGCACATCCCCTGCAAATCTGGCCAGGTCGCGGCCTGATTGCGTTTACGGCGTACACCTATGAGCACTGTGATAACGACGCCTATAACGAAGTGGCGGTATCGATCATTACCAACAAGCCAGGCAAAGCCAATCTGGGGCCATTGACGCTGATTGGCCAGTCGATGTCTGGCGACTTCTGGGGCTATGTGCTCAAGCTGCCGGTCAATACCGAGCTGGCACGGGTGCGCGGGGTGGTCGGTTACAACCTGCCAAAATGGTTGACTGGAATTGATCGCAAAGAAGATGCGCAATCGGTGGTCTACGACATCAACGACAGCCAGACAGGGAAAGTTGACGTGTCCTTCAAAGCGAAGAAACTCGATAACCTTTCTCGTGATGTCGATATCGTCACCAGCAGCTTCACCAACCTCGATCATCAGGGCGAACTGGCGTACGGATATGCAGTATCTCGCCAGCTGAGTCACGGCTCCAGCCGCGACGCAGATTCGGTCACCCTTACGCTCGGCGAAGGCAGTCTTTCAAATTATCTCCGCGCCCTGAAGCTGGGGAAAATGATGAAATACGAATACGTGCCAGAGTTCCAGAGTGCGCTTTATGCGCCCAAACCACTCGCCAGTCTGACTGGCCAGCGCTGAGATCTTTTGCGCCTGTCAGGCCCCGGAAGCCTGGCGGGCTTTATTCTTCGTGGAAGACGTTGCCTTACGCCCACCCGACGCTTTACCAGCCCCCTCTTCCCGCAAACGATTTATCAGCATCTGCGCATTGTCTCCACACGCCATGCCCTCGGGCTTTCCTTCGATGCCCTTGATGACGAGCATCAGTTGCGCTTTGTTCTGCGCCAGTCTTTCCTGCAGAACACTGATCTCCTCCACCTTTTGCTTGAGTCCAGAGAGCAACTCGTCGTGTCGCCAGGTACCGGCGTTCATCGGCATCAGCTGCCGAATCTCTTCCAACGAGAACCCTGCCGCCTGTGCACCGGTGATAATTTCCAAAACCCACTCGGTATCAGGCGCGTAGTCTCGGTAGCCATTAGCTTTGCGCTCGACGGAGCTGATCAAGCCACTGGCCTCATAGAATCGGATGCGTGACGGCGCCAGTCCGCTGATTTTCGCCAGTTCGCCTATTCTCATACCTCACCCTAAAAACCTGTTGACCTTAAAGTTGACTTTAAACCTAAAGTCATCGGGCGACCAAGCACAACATGGCTTGGCCGGATTGGAATTCATGGGGAAGCGAGGGCTAGTCCAACCGTCCCTGAAGTGCCTAATGGACGGGCTGCACTCTGTTCACTCGAGGTCGTGATCGGAACACGATTCGATGAAGGCCTTCACTTCATTCGGGAGATACGAACATGGGGTATGTCACTACACAGGATGGTGTCGAAATCTTTTACAAAGACTGGGGGCCACGCGATGCCCAGGTCATCTTTTTCCACCACGGATGGCCACTGAGTGCGGATGATTGGGACGCGCAAATGCTCTTTTTCCTGAGCAACGGTTACCGGGTTGTAGCACATGACCGGCGGGGGCACGGGCGTTCTAGTCAGGTCTGGGATGGACATGACATGGATCACTACGCCGACGACGTCGCGGCCGTAGTTGATCACCTGGACGTACAAGGCGCAGTCCATGTCGGGCATTCCACCGGCGGCGGCGAAGTCATTCACTACATCGCTCGCCATGGCGAAGACCGGGTATCAAAGGCAGCCATCATCAGTGCGGTGCCGCCGTTGATGGTTCAGACGCCGACCAATCCTGGCGGCCTGCCGAAGTCAGTGTTCGACGACTTGCAGGCACAACTGAAAGCCAACCGGGCACAGTTTTACCACGACGTTCCTGCAGGGCCTTTCTACGGCTATAACCGCCCGGGTGCTAAGACCTCCGAGGGCATTGTCTTGAACTGGTGGCGACAAGGCATGATGGGATGTGCTAAGGCACACTATGACGGGATTGTGGCGTTTTCTCAGACCGACTTCACCGAAGACTTGAAGAGCATCAAGATCCCCGTCCTGGTAATGCATGGTGATGATGACCAGATCGTGCCTTACGAAAATGCAGGGGTTTTGTCGGCCAAACTTCTGCAAAACGGTACGTTGAAAATCTACCCGGGCTTCCCTCATGGAATGCCGACAACCAACGCCGAGACGATTAACGCAGATCTGCTGGCGTTCGTGCGGAGCTAAAAATGGGGCGGGTAAATCCCGCCCTTTTTCCCCTTGCGACTCCCAGATCGGATTTTGAATTTAGCAAAGTGCATAAGAAATGCGTTAACAGACCGTCCGCTATTGGCCGATACCGTCGATAAACATATCCAAGAAGATGAACTTACCCTGCGAGCATAGCTCACTTCCTCGCAACGATTTGTGCAAGAACAATCCGCCCCTCTTGCAGGTTTCGACCCTGATTCTGCGCCATTGCCTTGAAGTCAGCGCCAAGCAGCAAATGGAATCCAAGGGATGGTAAGCCTTCTTTCTGGATCTTCTCGGCCAGTCTCACAAACCACGCGCGCGCCGCTTCCGTTGTGTCAGCCCAATCAGTAATCGTGAATGCTGCTTCCTCGAGTAGCCTGCGCAACTCAGTTGGCGACACGAGGAAACTCGTATCCGGTGTGTGCGCCCACGGAACCGGAAACAGCACCGGGCCAGACGGACCGGCAAGTACATCGTAGATAGCGAGCGTACCGCCCGGCTTTAGAACGCGGTGCATTTCCTTGTACAGCCGCGTCTTGTCCGGGATGTTCATTGCCACATGCTCAGTCCATACGACATCGAATGTCTGGTCATCAAATGGCAGCTTGGTGGCGTCGCCTTGGCGGTAGTCGACGAGGTGTGCAAGGCCCGTCTTGGCCGAGAGCATCGAAGCAGCACGGCAGTACTCGTCAGTAAGGTCGATGCCCGTGACACGGCAACCGAATTCCTTCGCCAGGCAACGCGAGGTCCCGCCTACGCCGCTACCCACATCAAGTACGTGCTTTGATGCATCGAGCCCTGCAGCCCGGGCAAGCTCGAGCGTCGCCGCCCGTCCGCGGATATGAAACTGGTCGATGGGCGCCAAGTCTTCGGGCGTGAGGTGGTCTATGTCCCTGCCCGCTTTCTCCAGCGCCGTCAGTATGACGTCTCCCAAGTCCGCACGGGTGTAGTGCGTCTGGATTGCTTCATTGATACGCGTCTTCATAGGCACGGTCCTCCTCATATTGGCGCTGCCTGACGTGTGATGAGGCGCACCTGCCCGTTTATCCTAGGTCACCTTCCGCAGTGAATCACGGTGTGGGCTATGCTGCCATTCTCGCTGCGTTCTCAAATACCGGCCAGTGGCGGACGCCCATAATCCTGACTTAACCACCCACTGCAATGCTCTGCACCTCGGCACACCGCGCCCGGATGAACCGAAACAGATTATGAGGCCCTGTTCCTGATCAACAGGCTATGGCTAAGCAAGCCCGTGGCAATAGATTGCTCACGCCGCAGTCAGACTGAATTAACTTTCTGTAAAGGAGATACACCATGACCTCTACCCAAACGCTGCAAGGAAAAGTCGCTTTCGTTCAAGGCGGCTCCCGCGGTATCGGTGCGGCCATCGTCAAACGCCTGGCCCGTGAAGGCGCGGCAGTAGCTTTCACCTATGTATCGTCTACAGAGCGGGCCAATGTTCTGGTCAGTGAAGTGGTTGCCGCTGGTGGTAAGGCACTTGCCCTCAAGGCCGACAGCGCTGATGCCGCAGCCGTGCAACAGGCCATTCGTACGGCAGTCGAGCACTTCGGCGGCCTGGATATTTTGGTCAACAACGCCGGCGTGCTGGCCTGGGGCAACACTGAGGAAATCACCCTGGAGCAGCTTGACCACACCTTGGCGGTGAACGTGCGCAGTGTGTTCGTCGCCAGCCAGGAAGCTGCCAAGCATATGCTCGACGGCGGGCGCATCATCAATATAGGCAGCACCAACGCCGAGCGCATCCCGGTTGCTGGCGGCGCAGTGTACGCCATGAGCAAATCGGCGCTGGTCGGCTTGGCCAAAGGCATGGCCCGCGACCTGGGCCCGCGCCGCATCACCGTGAACAACGTGCAACCCGGCCCGGTGGACACCGAAATGAACCCGGCCGATGGTGAGGGCGCGGAGTACCTGAAAGGTCTGATGGCACTGGATCGTTACGGCAAGGCAGAGGAAATTGCCGGCTTTGTCGCCTACCTGGCCGGCCCGGAAGCAGGCTATATCACCGGGGCCAGCTTGACGATTGATGGTGGTTTCTCGGCCTAGTTCTTTGCGACCCGGGGCCCGCTTTTCGCGCGTCCCCGGGTGCGTCTATTCTTCCTGCGCACCTGAATGGCTGCAATTGGCTGTGGATTCAGCAGGTCGTGGCAGGCGGCGTTCGGCCTTTAGCGGACATCTTCAGGACCAACTTCACATCCCAGCGCCATCCACGCCAAAGCAGCACCCCACACCACGGATACGGCGTAATTGATCCGCTGATACAAGCCAAACAGGTGTCCGTCGATGAATACCTGGCCCATCAGATAGACCGTCACGAGGGCCAGGATCACGCAAAGCGCCGAGAACCATGCGAACCCTGGTGACAACAGCAAGCGCTTGCCGAGGAAAACCCAGAGCACGTTGGCCAGCGTCAGGGAAATGAACATCACCAGCCCGGCCACGTTGTGAAGCTGCTGAGACGTTGATGGTTGTGCGGGCGCGCAGCCCTGGTCGCAGAAAAAGTACCCGGTGGCGAAGCTTGCCAAGCCGTGCAGCAGAATCAGTGCAGCACTCAGCAAGGCCAGCCGCGATCCGGTGAAACGTCGTGCTACGCCCGCGGCGAATAACACGAACAATGTGCCCAGGGGAAAGTTGTTCACCCAAGCGGAGAAACCCTGAGTAGGCGCCCCCGCCGCCCCCAACTGGCTCATAGCCTGTTCGAGATGGCTGTAGCCCGGAAAAGCCAGCGCCGTAAGCGCCACCCCCGTAAACAGCCAGAGCGGAATCAGCAGCCCTAGCCCCAGCAATACACGGTCGAAAATTTTCACGGTATGGCACGTCCTTGTCATGGCGATGATTGAGCGGCTTCATACTAGGGAGGCGCAGCGTCTGCGTGTTACCGATTTTTTTGCAAGACAGCTTGCGTGTGCGTCATCCTGTCGCCCCTTCGAACCAAGGATGACCATGATGAGCAGACGCCTGCCAAGCATCCCCGCACTGCTTGCTCTTGAAGCAGCCGCACGCCACCAGAGCTTTGCCAAAGCGGCGCAGGAACTGTCGCTCAGCGAAGGCGCCATAAGCCGGCAGATCGGCAAGCTGGAAGAGTTTCTCGGTGTACGGCTTTTCAACCGCGCGGGCAATCGCGTCGAGCTGTCCTCGCCAGGCATGAGCTATGCGGCGCAGATTCGCACGGCGCTGGCCGATATCGAACGTCACACCCGCCAGGTGATGACCGATGCGCAGGGCAGCACCTCGCTGGAAATCGGCGTCATCCCGACCCTGGCCAGCCGCTGGTTGATTCCTCGGATCGCTCAATTTCGGGAACGCCACCCGGATATCGAGATCAACCTGCGCGAACGGACTCAGCCATTCTCACTGGAAGAAAGCGACCTGCACGCGGCGATCAATTATGACCATCCCATCTGGCATTCCATGAGAGTGCAGCCGCTGTTTGAAGCGCCCATGGTCGCTGTCTGTCATCCACAATTGGCGGACGAAGCCTCCGAGCGCATGCCGCTACTGCACAAGCACGCAAGCCCCTTTAGCTGGACGCGCTACTCGATGCTGTCAGGACTGCCGCTTTGCGCTGCCCCCGCAGGCCCCACCTACGACCGGTACGCGCTGCTGATCGAAGCGGCGAAGGCCGGCATCGGCATGGCACTGGTGCCTCATCGCTATGTCGAGGAAGAACTGCATGGACGCCAGCTCGTAGCGCCTTGGCCAGCGATTGCGGAATTGTGCGAGCGCTACGTACTGGTGACTCGCCCGGATACCGGGATCACTCCTGCCCTGACGAAATTCGAACGTTGGCTGATCGACGAAGCTGTCGTCGGGTAAGTGTGGGTAGGTAGCCCCGTGCACAGCCAGGCGAGAAGCTCGTGAGCTAATCCACAAGCTCGACGTAATTGGATTCGCCACCTCCCACGGCGCCCGACAACCAACCCCAGACGAAGTGGAGAGTTGTGCGGCCAGCTTGATCAGCGCCCACCGTACCGCGCGACCAACCGGCAAGAATCTCCCCGTTAGTAGTTAAGCACTGATAAAGAAGCTCAATGGTATCTGGGCCTGTCACGCGACCAATTTGGTTTCCTATACGAATCCGTCCGCCTTGGTAGCTGCTGGTAATAGCCTCTTCTTCGACGAAGTAGTGAAATACCGTGCCGGCACCTGATAGCCCCTGGGTATTGTTCACTACAGTGAATCGGCGATTGTTCAAGCGCTCGCTGAGTTGAGACAAAGCAGTTTCCATCCGTCGCGTCCTTTTGAGAAATCCATTTCAGAACTGTGCACCTTAAACCATTTTCCCGAGCCAGATGATGCTGCATGCTTGCACAGTGGAGTGCTGATACATCCGAATAGCCGTCTCAGGCCACCTGCACCGACTGGGCCTGGCGCACCACGGCCGCCAGCCGCTTGAGCCCTTCATCCAGTTTTTCAGGTTCGACGTGGCTGAAGTTCAGCCGCAGATGTCCCAGATGCTTATCGGGTTCAGGGAAAAATGGCTCTCCCGGCATGAAGGCTACATCCACCGCCAGTGCAGCCTCTAGCAGTGTGCGGGTATCCAGTGGACGCTTGAGCGTTAGCCAGAAAAAAAGCCCGCCATTGGGCAGGTCCCAATCGGCCAAGTCAGAAAAGTGCATTTCCAATGCGGTCTGAAATGCGTCTCGACGCACACGGTAGTAGGCCCGCAGCTCTTCTAGATGGCGCTGAAGCTTATCGGTACCAAGCCACTGCAGTACCTGCCACTGACTCACCCGATTGGTGTGCAAGTCAGCCGACTGCTTGAGCCGCAGCAAGTGCGGGAACAGGTCTGGGCTAGCAATCAGGTAGCCCACTCGCAACCCCGGAAGCAACGTTTTGGACACCGTGCCGGTATAGATCCAGCTGGCTTCCCGCAAACGGCTGACAAGTGGCATGGCAGTGCCGCCGTCGAAGGTCAACTCGCGGTAAGGCTCGTCTTCAATCAGAGTCACGCCGAACTCGTCCAATAGTGCAGCTACCGCATTTCGTTTGGCTTCGCTATAGCGCAGACCTGAGGGGTTTTGAAACGTCGGGATCAAGTAGATGAACGCTGGACGGTGTTTTTCCAGGCGGCGGCGCAGCGACTCCAGGTCAGGGCCATCCATTGTCATCTGTACCGTAAGGCAATCGGCTCCGAAGAACTGAAATGTTTGCAGTGCTGCCAGATAGGTTGGCGCTTCCAACAGCACCTCAGTGCCCTTGTCGATATAGAGCTTTGCTGCAAGATCGAGGGCCTGCTGAGAACCGCTGAGGACCAAAACCTGACTGGCTTGGCACGTTATACCCAGCGCCCGGGCTTCGGCGGCCAATGCCTCACGCAACGCGGGTTCACCTTCACTCATGCCATATTGCCCCATGGAGACTGGCATCTGGTCCCATTCAATGGTCGGCAGCATGGCTTCGGCGGGCAGGCCTCCGGCGAACGACATGACGCCAGGTCGCTGGGCAGCAGCAAGGATTTCACGGATCAAAGAGCTTTTAAGGCGCGAAACACGTTCGGAGAAAGCCATTGGGATCACCGGTAGCGAAGCGAGAGGGATATAAGTCAAACTACTTGACCAAAATTACGATACCTCTTTCGGATATGTCAACATGATTGACCTAAAAGACCACGACACCCAGCAACGGGCCATGGAGGCATTTTTCTGGCTCTTCGCATTTAAGGGTGTAGCTGATTTCTAAACCCTCCTGACTTCAGCAAGCACCTGGCTATGTAATTGGTTAAATTTCTAAAGCCCAAGGCGGTACCTCGTAAGTGCTCAAGTCGCCCGTTGATAGCTTCTGTTGGACCGTTGCTGGTTCCTGGCCGGTCGAAGTAGGCAAGGATGCTCTCAGCG
>NZ_MBPN01000143.1 GCF_001695625.1 Pseudomonas defluvii | reverse complement strand
CGTGCGTCGCGCGCCGGCACCTGCTGCCGTTTCGGTGTAAGTGCAAGCAAGCGCATACGTCAGCTGGCGTATGCGCTTACGCAATGGTGGTATCGCCGAAAAGGTCGCCCCTCACCCGGGCGGCCTTTTCTGTCTCTCTGATATGAATCAACATTTCTTTTTGACCTACGCAATGTAGTGTCGATTCCTGCATTCCTTCGCTGGCTTCGCAAGCGGCGCTCGTAACCCTGATCTACGCTAACACTCGCATCCTCTCTTCGACTGGGTATCGCAAGGAGCTCGCATGCCGGTGTCGCGTCCAAACCTGATTGTCTGCCTGGGGCTCACGTTGCTACTAGGGGCCTGTGGCGAGAAAACAACCATCGAGTCGCAACGCCCGCGTGTTGTGGTTCAGGTTGCCGAGACCAATGATTACGCTGCCGCAGCGACGCTGACAGGCGATATCCAGGCACGCGTGCAGACTGAGTTGTCGTTCCGGGTGGGCGGCAAGATCATTTCCCGCAGTGTCGATGTTGGCGACCGGGTGACGGCCAAGCAGGTGCTGGCAAGGCTTGACCCCAAGGACCTGCAGACCGACGTCGATTCAGCCGCTGCACAAGTGTTTGCCGAGCAGGCACGTGTCACCCAGGCCAGCACGGCGTTTGCCCGGCAGCAAAAGTTGCTGCCCAAGGGCTACACCAGCCAGAGCGAATACGACACCGCCGAAGCCGCCCTGCTCAGTAGCCGTAGCGCGCTGAAGGCTGCCGAGGCGCAATTGGCCAATGCCCGTGAGCAGTTGAGTTATGCCGCCCTTGTAGCCGATGCTGCAGGCATCATCACCGCGCGTCAGGCCGAAGTCGGGCAGGTGGTTCAAGCGACAATGCCCATTTTCAGCCTGGCTGTCGATGGCCCGCGCGATGCGGTGTTCAACGTGTATGAGTCGCTGTCGGTTGACCCACGTAATGACCGGCGCGTGACTGTTCGTATGGTCGATAACCCGCAAGTGCAGGCCTCGGGGCGGGTGCGTGAAGTGAACCCGACCGTCTCGGCGCAGAGCGGTACTGTGCAGGTAAAAGTCGGGCTGGACTCGACTCCCAAGGGCATGGAGCTGGGCTCCGTCGTCAGTGCCAGCGTGAATGCTGCGGGTAAAACAAGTGTCGAGCTGCCTTGGGCGGCCTTGACCAAGGCGCTGCATGATCCTGCTGTCTGGGTGGTCGACAAGGACGGCAAGGTCAACCTGCAGTTGGTGACGGTTAGCCGCTACCTGACCGGCAAGGTGGTGATCTCGGAGGGGTTGAAGGGCGGTGAGACGGTGGTCGTGGCCGGTGGCCAGACCTTGCACCCAGGTGCAGTGGTTGAGGTGGCTCCGGCCAGTGCTGAAGGGGTGACGCCATGAAATCTGTTGCGATCCTTCTCAGCTCCTGCCTGTGCCTGGTTGCCTGCACCGAGGAACACAGCGAGGAACCCGTACGCCCGGTACTGACGTTGCGGGTCACGACACAGGACGCTCAACAATTGGGGCGTTATGCCGGGAGCATCCAGGCACGCTATGAAACCAACCTGGGTTTTCGGGTGGGTGGGCGAATCGCCCAGCGTCATGTGGATGTTGGCACCGAGGTGGCCAAGGATGCCTTGCTGGCCACGCTTGACCCGACCGATCAGCGTAACCAGCTGCGCGTCGCCGAGGGTGACCTCGCCAAAATCCAGGCCCAATTGATCAACGCCCAGGCCAATGCTCGACGCCAGCAGCAGTTATACGAGCGGGGGGCTGGCGCGCAGGCCCAATTGGATATTGCCCAGACCAACCTGAAGACCACCAAGGCTGCCCTGGACCAGGCCAGTGCGGCGTTCAGGGAGGCGCGTGACCAGCTCGGCTACACCGAGCTGCACACCGACCATGGGGGCGTTGTGACGGCTTGGCAAGCCGAAGCCGGACAGACCGTTACCGCCGGCCAACCCGTGGTCACGTTGGCCCGTCCTGAAGTCAAGGAGGCGGTTATCGACCTGCCGACAACACTGGCGGAGCAGTTGCCCAAGGGCTTGCGTTTTTATGTTGAGGCGCAGCTTGACCCCAGCACTAATACATCCGCCTCGCTGCGTGAGCTTGAGCCGCAGGCCGATGCGGCGACCCGTACCCGTCGTGCCCGTTTGACTCTGGCCGAGTCGCCGATCGGCTTCCGCCTGGGGACGGCAATCAGTGTCTCCCTGAGTTCGGCCGTGGCGCCACGTGTGGAACTACCCGTCAGCGCTGTGCAAGAGGCGGACGGCCAGAGCCGGGTATGGGTGGTCGACGAGCAGCAGCAGACCGTCTCGCCCCGTGAGGTCAAGGTACTTGAACGTAACGAAGAGCGGGTCGCGTTGGCCTCGGGGGTGGAGGTTGGAGAGCGAGTGGTCAGTGCCGGGGTACACAGCCTGAAGCCGGGGCAAAAGGTCAAACTTGATGAGGTGGGCCCATGAAAAGGAGCTTCAACCTGTCCGAATGGGCGCTCAAACACCAGTCGTTCGTCTGGTACCTGATGTTCGTATCCCTGTTGATGGGCGTGTTCTCCTACCTGAACCTGGGTCGGGAAGAAGACCCTTCCTTTACCATCAAGACCATGGTCATCCAGACCAGTTGGCCGGGTGCGACCCAGGATGAGACCCTCAATCAGATTACCGACCGGATCGAAAAGAAGCTCGAAGAACTGGACTCTCTCGATTATGTGAAAAGTTACACCCGCCCGGGTGAGTCGACGGTATACGTCAACCTGCTTGAAACCACCAACGCCAAGGACATTCCGGAAATCTGGTACCAGGTTCGCAAGAAGATCCAGGACATCAAGGCTGATTTTCCCAAGGGGGTTCAGGGACCGGGTTTCAACGACGAGTTTGGCGACGTGTATGGCTCCATCTACGCCTTTACTGCTGACGGGCTGACCATGCGGCAGTTGCGCGACTATGTCGAGCAAGTGCGCGCCGAGCTTCGTGCGGTACCGAATCTGGGCAAGGTATTGATGATCGGCGCGCAGGACGAAGTGCTTTACCTGAATTTTTCCACCCGCAAGATGGCCGCAATGGGCATTGATCGGAACCAGGCAATACGAGCCTTGCAAGCGCAGAACGCAGTAACGCCTGCGGGCATCATCGAGGCCGGACCAGAGCGGATTTCGGTACGTACCACAGGCCAGTTTGCCTCCGAGAAAGACCTGGAACAGGTGAGCCTGCGTCTCAACGATCGCTTTTACCGGTTGGCCGACATTGCCGATATCAGCCGCGGTTACGTCGACCCGCCGACGCCGATGTTCCGCTTCAATGGTCAGACGGCGATTGGCCTGGGCGTCGGCATGAAGTCCGGCGGTAACATGCAGGTATTCGGTGAGGCCCTGCACAAGAAAATGGAGGAAGTGGTCGCCGACTTGCCGGTGGGCGTCGGGGTGCATACCGTTTCAGATCAGGCGGTGGTGGTCGAAGAAGCCGTTGGTGGTTTTACCAGCGCGCTGTTCGAGGCTGTGGTGATCGTGCTGGTGGTGAGTTTTATCAGCCTTGGCATCCGTGCCGGCCTGGTGGTGGCATGTTCGATCCCGCTGGTATTGGCCATGGTCTTCGTGTTCATGGAGTACAGCGGTATCACCATGCAGCGGATCTCTCTCGGTGCGTTGATCATTGCATTGGGGTTGTTGGTGGACGATGCCATGATCACCGTCGAGGTGATGGTCACCCGCCTGGAAATGGGCGAGACCAAAGAGCAAGCGGCAACCTTTGCCTATACCTCGACAGCGTTCCCGATGTTGACCGGCACGCTGGTGACCGTCGCCGGTTTCGTGCCCATTGGTCTTAACGCCAGCTCGGCGGGGGAGTACACCTACACGTTGTTTGCAGTCATTGCCATATCCCTGCTGGTGTCTTGGGTGGTTGCCGTGCTGTTTGCCCCGGTGCTGGGCGTGCATATCCTCAATGCCAAGGTGAAGGCCCACGACAAGAAAGCAGGGCGCTTTGACAAGGCGTTCCAGAACGGTTTGCTCTGGTGCATGCGTCATCATTGGCTAACGATCATTGCCACGGTGCTGCTGTTTGCGCTGTCGTTGTTCGCTATGCGGTTCGTGCAGAACCAGTTCTTTCCGGCCTCGGACCGCCCGGAGTTTCTTATCGACTTCAACCTGCCGCAGAACGCCTCGATCGAAGAAACCCGAAAGGCGGTTGACCGCTTTGAAGCAACGCTCAAGGGCGATCCGGATATCGTTCGTTGGAGCAGTTACATTGGCCAGGGCGCGATCCGTTTCTACTTGCCGCTGGACCAACAACTGGTCAACCCCTACTTTGCCCAATTTGTCATCGTCAGCAAGGGCTTCGAGGAGCGCGGAGCGTTGATGGCCCGCTTGCGGGAGCGGCTGAAAACCGACTTTGTCGGTATCAATACCTATACCCAGTCATTGGAAATGGGGCCGCCCGTGGGCTGGCCGATCCAGTACCGGGTCAGTGGTTCGGACACCGATCAGGTGCGGCGGCATGCCATCGGGCTGGCGACCTTGCTGGATAACAACCCGAACATCGGCGAGATCATTTACGACTGGAACGAACCGGGCAAGGTCATGCGTATCGACATTGCTCAGGACAAGGCCCGGCAGTTGGGGCTGTCTTCCGAAGATGTGGCCAACATCATGAACGGTATTGTCAGCGGTGCGGCGGTGACACAGGTGCGTGACAACATCTACCTGATCGACGTGATCTCCCGTGCCGATGACAATGAGCGCGCCTCGCCACAGACCCTGCAGAACCTGCAAATCCAAAGGCCCAATGGCACTTCGATCCCATTGCTGGCGTTCGCGACTGTGCGCTATGAGTTGGAGCAGCCACTGGTCTGGCGTCGCGACCGCAAACCGACCATTACCGTTAAGGCAGCGGTCAGCAGTGAGATTCAGCCCACGGATCTGGTCAGGCAGCTCAAACCGCAGATCGATGAATTCGCCAGCAAGTTGCCAGCCGGCTACCAGGTGGCCACCGGCGGTACGGTGGAGTCCAGCGCCAAGGCCCAGGCGCCAATTGCCAAGGTTGTGCCACTGATGCTGTTCCTGATGGCGACCTTTCTGATGATCCAGCTGCACAGCGTGCAGAAGCTGTTCCTGGTCGTCAGCGTCGCACCGTTGGGGTTGATTGGCGTGGTACTGGCGTTGGTGCCGACCGGTACGCCGATGGGCTTCGTGGCGATCCTGGGGATCTTGGCGTTGATCGGTATCATCATCCGTAACTCGGTGATTTTGGTGACGCAGATTGATGAGTATGAAGCCCAGGGCTATGGCCCGTGGGAGGCCGTCATGCAGGCGACCGATCACCGACGTCGGCCGATCCTGCTGACGGCCGCCGCGGCGAGTCTGGGCATGATCCCGATTGCGCGAGAAGTGTTCTGGGGGCCGATGGCCTACGCGATGATCGGCGGGATCATCATCGCAACCTTGCTGACGTTGCTGTTTCTGCCGGCGCTTTATGTGGCCTGGTTCAAGATCAAGGAACCGAAGCCCGCTCCCACAGGGGGTTAGCGTTTGTTCAGGCCCTTGGCCAGGCGGTCGCCGCCCAACTGGATCAGTGCCACCAGCACCACCAGCATGACGATGACGGTCAGCATGATCTGGCTGTCGAAACGCTGGTAGCCGTAACGGTAGGCGATGTCGCCAAGGCCGCCCGCGCCGATGGCCCCGGCCATCGCCGAGGAGTTGATCATGGTGACCAGGGTGATGGTAAAACCGCCGACGATGCCTGGCAGGGCTTCAGGCAACAGTACATGCCAGACAATGTGCCAGCGTCGGCAACCCATCGCCTGCGCCGCCTCGATCAAACCATGATCGACCTCGCGCAGGCTCACCTCGGCGATCCGTGCGAAGAAGGGGGTTGCGGCAATGGTCAGCGGTACCACTGCTGCCCAAACGCCGTAGGAGGTGCCAACGATCAGGCGGGTGAAGGGGATCAACGCCACCATCAGAATCAGAAACGGTATCGAGCGGAACAGGTTGACGAAGGCGCCGAGCACCCGGTTGACGGTCGGTGCCTCGAAGATCCCACCCTTGCCGCTGGTGACCAGAATCACCGCCAACGGGATGCCGGCAAGCAGGGCGATCAGCGAAGACACGCCCACCATCAGCAAGGTATCGAGTACACCCTGTAGCAGACGATCAAACCACATATCCGAGTACCTCCACCTGTGCTGCCCAGCCTTGGGCGCGTTCGATCACGTTGTCGTGGCTATGCGGTGATTGCTCCACCGAAATCACCAACTGACCCAGGGGCCTTCCCTGAATTGACTCAATGCCACCCTGCAAGAGGCTGACCCGGCCAACTAGCGTACTGAACAGTGTCGACAACTGCGGTGCATGCTTGTCCCGGCCACTGACCCGCAAGCGCAGTACCAGCGCCGCCTCAGGGCCGGGCGCTTGTGCCTGGAGGCGCGCTTGCAGGTGTTCGGGGAGGGCCGGTTGCAGTGGCGCCAGCAAGGTCTTGCTGACGTCGTGCTGTGGCTCGCCAAACACTTGCCAAACCGCGCCCTGCTCGACGACATGGCCCTTTTCCAGCACCACCACGCGGTGGCAGATCTCGCGGATCACGGCCATCTCATGGGTAATTAGCACGATGGTCAGGCCCAGGCGCTGGTTGATATCGCGCAGCAGGCCCAGGATCGACTCGGTGGTCTCCGGGTCCAGTGCCGAGGTTGCTTCGTCGCAGAGCAGGATTTCGGGGTCATGGACCAGCGCCCGGGCAATGCCGACGCGCTGCTTTTGCCCACCGGACAACTGTGCCGGATAGACATGGTGTTTTTCCTGCAAACCGACCAGCTCCAGCAACGCAGCGACCTTGCGCTGGCGTTGCTCCTTTGGCACACCGGCTACCTTCAGCGGCAGCTCGACATTCTGCCAGACGGTTTTGGCCGACATCAGGTTGAAGTGCTGGAAGATCATGCCGATGCGACGACGCAGGTTCACCAGACGGTCTTCGTCGAACTCACCGATGTCGACCTGGTCGATCAGTACCCGCCCGCTGCTCGGTTGTTCCAGGCGATTGATGGTGCGGATCAGCGACGACTTGCCCGCGCCGCTGCGGCCGATGATGCCGAAGATCTCGCCACGCTGGATGTTCAGGTCGATGCTCGACAGCGCCGGGGCAGCTTGCCCCGGGTAGGTCTTGTTCAGGCCTATGAAACGGATATGGGCTGTGCTCAGCTCCGGGTGCAGGGACCTTTGCTGAGCGTTTTGAGGTGGCGCGAACGGTTGCGCGTCCAGCGCCAGGCGGGCGTTGGCGGCACTCATCTCAACGCTCCCAGCCAGGCTGATAGAGCTTGCCGTAGGCCTTGTCCAATGCGCTATGAACGACCGGCGAGTGCTGGTAGATATCAATGAACCTGGCCAGGCGCGGGTCATCTTTGCTCTGTGGTTTGATCACGAATTGAATCACGTATTCCTTGTGATCCAGGCCGTCGAACAGCAACGCGGAGTTGGCATCGAAGGTGTTTGCCAGGCGAATGTAGTGCGGATAACCCTGCACCAGGTCGGCATCATCGTAAGCCCGTACCAGTTGCACCGCTTCGACCTGAAGAATCTTCAGCTTCTTCGGGTTGGCGACAATGTCATCTTCAGTCGCCTTGTAGCCGACACCTGGCTTGAGGGTGATCAAGCCTGCCTTGGCCAGCAACTGCAGGCCGCGTCCGCTGTTGATCGGGTCGTTGGCAATCGCGACGCTGGCGCCTTCAGGCAGTTCGTCGAGGCTTTTGTAGCGCTTCGAGTACAGCCCCACGTTGTTGATGATCCCGGGTGCATACGGCACCAGGTCGAAACCCGCCGCGTGCTTGGCGTTTTCCAGGAACGGGACATGTTGGTAATAGTTCACGTCGATGTCACCGTTGGCGAGGCTGACATTCGGTGCGATCCAGTCGCTGAACTCGATCAGTTCCACCTTGAGCCCCTGTTTCCTGGCTTCGCTGACGGCGGCCTCCAACGGCGGGGCGAAGGCCGCAGTGGTGCCGACTTTCAGCGGGGCGTCGTTTGCCTGTGCCGCACCAAACAGGCCAAGGGTCAGGGCGATGGCCGCAACAGGGCGGGCCAGAACGGTCTTAAGCATGCTGTAGCGCTCCAATCGGTTGGACGGTTGATTCAGACGGGGTGCGGTAGCTGGCCCCGGTGTGCTGGTCAGGCAGTCGGGCGCTGCCGCCAAAGAGTTTTTCCCGCAGGCTGCCGTCTTCGTAGGCGGTTTTGTACGAGCCACGGCGTTGCAGCTCGGGTATGACCAGGTCGATGAAGTCGACATAGCTTTCCGGGGTGACCGTGCGCGCCAGGTTGAAACCGTCCAGGCCGGTTTCGTCGATCCAGGCTTCCAGCTCATCGGCAACCTGGGTTGGTGAGCCGACCAGGGTGATGTAGCGCCCGCCGAGGGCGTGTTGCTCGAGCAGCTTGCGGCGGGTCCAGTCGTTGTTCTGCAGGTTTTTCGTGGCCGACTGGATGGCGTTGTTTTTTTCGTACTGGATCGGTTCGTCCAAGTCGTACTTGGCAAAGTCGATTCCGGTTGAGCTGGCAAAGTGCGCAACCCCGGCTTCGGCGCTGGCGTAGCGCAGGTACTCAGCCTGTTTGGCCCGTGCTTTCTGCTCGCTCTCGGCAACGATGACCGTCAGGCCCATGAACACCTTGATCGACCGCGGGTCGCGCCCGGCGGCCACTGCTGCGGCCCGCACCTTGTCGACCTGGGCCCGCGTCGCGGCTTTGTTCTGGCCGCTGATGAACACGCACTCGGCGTGCTGCCCGGCAAAACTCAGGCCGCGTTCGGAACTACCGGCCTGGAACAGCACCGGGGTCCGTTGCGGAGAGGGCTCGCAGAGGTGATAGCCCTCGACGCGATAGAACTCGCCGTGGTGCTGCACCTTGTGCACTTTGTCTGACTGGGCATAGACCCGTTGCTGTGGATCGTTGACCACCGCATCGTCTTCCCAGCTGCCCTCCCAGAGTTTGTAGAGCACCTGCAGGTACTCATCGGCCTGGTCGTAGCGGCGGTCATGCTCCGGTTGGGCGTCCAGGCCCATGGCTTTTGCCGCGCTGTCGAGGTAGCCGGTGACAATGTTCCAGCCAACCCGACCGCGGCTCAGGTGGTCGAGCGTGGAGAGCCGTCGAGCAAACAGATAGGGGGGCTCGTAGGTCAGGTTGGCCGTCAGGCCAAAGCCCAGGTTACGGGTGACTGCGGCCATGGCGGACACCAGCAGCAGCGGGTCATTGACCGGCAACTGGATGGCCTCCTTGAGCGTTACGTCCAGCGATTGCTGGTACACGTCATAGACGCCAACGATGTCAGCGATGAATAGCCCGTCGAACAGTCCGCGCTCAAGCAGTTTGGCCAGGTCGGTCCAGTACTCCAGTGTGTTGAACTGGGTGGAGGTATCCCGTGGGTGTGTCCACAGCCCATGGTTGATGTGCCCGATGCAGTTCATGTTGAAGGCATTGAGCAGGATCTTTTTCTTCGCCATCAGATGGTCCCCCGCAGTGGTGGGTTTTCATCGTTGAGGTAGTAGTTGCCGATGGCGTGGTACTTCCAGCGCACCGGATCGTGCAGGGTATGGGTGCGGGCGTTGCGCCAGTGCCGGTCAAGGCCATGTTCGGCCAGTGTGGCCTGGCTGCCTGCCAGCTCAAACAAGGTGCTGCCGGCGGCCAGCGAGATTTCGGTGCTGATGGCCCGTGCTTCGGCAACCGCAATGGAAGCGGCGGCAACGGTGTCGGCGTTGGTCTCGGCTTGCGCCCTGTCGAGGTATTCACCTGCGCGTTCGAGCAGTGCCTCGGCGGCGTGCAGACGAATTGCCAGGTGCCCGAAGGCCTTCAGGCTCAACGGGTCGTCGGTGGCTTTTTCGATACCCGAGTCGATCCAGGGCCGCGTGCGTGTACGCACGAACTGCAGGGCATCTTCATAAGCGGCGCGGGCGATGCCCGTGTCGATCGCAGCATGGAGAA
>NZ_MBPN01000142.1 GCF_001695625.1 Pseudomonas defluvii | reverse complement strand
GCTGGAGATCGGAAAGCCCCTTTACGGTGGGATTCAGAGCTTACGTTGGTTTTTGGTTCCATTGCTCCCCAAACCCCAGATTGCAACACTAATCAAAAAGGGAGGGAGTGCTCAGGACGTCGCAGCTCAGCACATGCATACCTGCATCGTGAACCGCGGTGCAGAGAACCCGCAGAACATTTGTCCCAAAGGAATTGAACCCAGGCGCTTGCTAAACCTTCTGGTGGAGTATGGCTACGCCACATCGCTCGCTGACGGCTCACCCTTCCCACCGGCAGCCTGCCTGAGGGTCGCCACCAACTCAAAAATACAGGGTTTCGCACTGTTTACCTCAGCTGCCGCGCGGTCAAGCATCACTACCGGACCTCTGGTCACAGATATGTACGTATGGGACGGCTTCTTCGACTACACCACCGATCGTGCGCCCCTATACACGCCCGACACCACCCGAGGCCATCCTCGGCTCCATTCGGTGTGTGTTGTGGGATACTTGCACGATGGCTGGATAATTAAGAACAGCTTCGGCACTTGATGGGGTGATAGGAACGCCTTCGCCACCATTGCGACCGGCACCTGTGGCCTTCTTACCGACGCTCCGCCGGCCGGCTTAGCACAGCGTCCCGCCTACACATTGGAGGTGTGAACACGTCAGCAGGTGCACGAGCAGTTGTGGGCCTTCATCCAGTCGCGACTGCTGGCCGGATTCCATTAAAATTTTGGGCCAGCGGGGTTGGCCTCAGCCTTGCTGGTGGGTGTGATCGTCAGCCGCAGGATCATCGGAGTGCCGCTGCTGGCTGAAGCGGGAGCCCAGCAACTGGTGTCGATTCTCGGACCTGCCATCCAGGAGATATTGCCGTCAGCCGAAGCGCCTGCCGCCTAGGAGTCCACCCGTAGAGCATACAACAGGATTGCGGGCAATTTAGTTCTACCTCCTTTGAAAAGCCCTTCTTAGAGGCTCATCGAGATGTTCTATGCGAGCCAGGATAGGCTTTGCAGAATACCGGTTGCAGACAATGCCTTACATCCACACATAGGGCCATCGGCACAGGCTCAAAAGCCGGGACATTTGGGTGCCAGGTCACAGTGGTGGCCCTAGCGGCTTAACCAGATACAGGTTCTCGATCAGCTCGGATCTGGCCGAAGCGACCTATAATGCGTCTTCAAATGATCGGAGCATCGTGGTCATGAAGCGCACACTTATTGGAATGGTCGAGGCTGGCGAGCCGCTGATATGGCAAACGCTTGAGGCCATTCAAAGGGCCTCTGAAGCTGAGGATTCTGAATTACCTTTGCATGAGGTTCGGTGTTTTTACCTATTGGCGGATTCGGTTTACCCAGCCGTCATTGACTCTCTGCTTGCCAAAGCTGGTCAACCACCGTCGTTCGCTCACCAGGATCCCGCCAGTAAATGACGCAAAAAACACCATTCCTTTATCCTGATCACCCTATGTATACCGAGGCCGTGGAGGCGTTGAAGCGTTACCACGAGGCGCAAGCTTCTGGGTGTCTCGCCGAAGAAATCGAACGGCTGCGTCAAATTGCGGAGTTACAGTTCCAAGCTGTGAACGAATATCAGCTCAGAGCCCTAGGCTACTATTCTCGAAAAAGCCATTGATGGGCTAGGTATGCGGGCGTTTTCTTGGGTGCCCTATTGAGCCGAATGCCGCACTGTTTGAGCAGTACGCCGACGCACTAACAATGCCCTGCGTCGAGCATTGGGCATCTACCCGATTTTGGTGGCGTTGCCGTACCGCATGCCGGGAACACTTGCGCGCCATGCGTGGACGGTTGCTCCAGCGACGTCGAGAAGCCACTTAGCAGTGGGTGTATTCTATCGATCGACTGCGCAAGAAGACTCGGCTTGCGGTAGCTAATGAATTCCTCTCCCCGACGCATTGTAATGACGCCCGGCAGAGGCCGGACGCCACCCATCTTACGCTGCCAGCACTAGTGTTAGTGATAAGCCTCGCCAGGTTTTACCTTGCCGCGGAACACGTGATAACTCCAGAAGGTATAAGCCAAGATAATCGGGATGATGAATAGCGCGCCGATCAGCGCGAACAACTGACTGGTCAATGGCGCAGCGGCCTGCCACAAGGTCAGGCTCGGCGGCACAATGTTCGGCCAGATACTGATCGCCAGGCCAAGGTAGCCGAGGAAGACCAACCCCACCACGGCGATAAAAGGCATGTGCGAGTGGCGCTTGCGAAGGGTCTTCAAAATCACCATTACCACCAACGCCGCTAGAGCAGCGATTAGCGCTGAACGCAACCAGTGGCTGGCATCGAACCAACGCTGGGCAATATCGTCGTTCAACGAAGCGGACCAGATACAAATCGTCACAATCACCACTGCCAAGGCGTAGGTAAGCGGCCGGCTGTAGCGACGCATACGCGTCTCAAGCATGCCGTCAGTTTTGATCAGCAGCCAGGTGCTGCCCAATAGCGCGTAAGTCAGCAGCAAGCCGACGCCGCAGAACATTGGGAACGGCGCCAACCAGTCCCAGCCGGAGCCGGCGAACTGACGGCCCACCATTGGGATACCACTGATGTAAGTGCCAATAGCCACGCCCTGGAAGAAAGTCGCCAGGACCGAACCACCAATGAAGGCCTTGTCCCACAGATGACGCTTGTGTGCCTCGGCCTTGAAGCGGAACTCGAAAGCTACGCCGCGGAAGATCAGTCCGGCTAGTACCAGCACCAAAGGCAGGTAAAGCGCTTCGAGGATTACTGAGTAGGCCAGCGGGAAGGCGCCGTACAACGCCGCCGCGCCGAGCACCGCCCAGGTCTCGTTGCCGTCCCACACCGGAGCCACTGTATTCATCATCACATCACGGTCGCTGGAGTCGCCGATCAGTGGGAAGAGAATCCCCAACCCCAGGTCGAAGCCGTCCATGATCACATACATCATCAGACCGAAGGCGATGATCACGCCCCAAATGACTGATAGGTCGATACCTTGAATTACCATTTTTGCCAGCTCCTTTTCAGTCGGCGACGGACAGCGGGCGACGCGCCGTAGCCAGCGATTCCGGTTGATCAGCGCTCGGCATTTGCTCGTGCGCGGTCGGCCCCTTGCGCACCAGGCTCATCATGTAGCAGATGCCGACGGTAAATACCGAGAAGTAGATAAGCACGAACAACCCCAGCGTCAGGCTCATCTGCGCAGCGCTGTGATTGGACGCCGCTTCGTTGGTCCGCAACATGCCGTAGACCACCCAGGGCTGGCGGCCCACCTCAGTGGTGAACCAGCCTGCCAGTAGTGCGATCAGCCCGGACGGCCCCATTAGCAAGGCGAACCCGAGGAACAGGCGGTTACGGTACAGTGCGCCGTTCCGACGCAGCACCAAGGCCAGCAGCGCGCAGGCGAGCATCAGCATCCCTAAACCGGCCATGACCCGGAAGCTCCAGAACACGACGGTCGAGTTGGGGCGGTCCTCTTTCGCGAAGCTTTTTAACGCCGGGATCTGCCTATCCAAGCTATGGGTCAGTATCAGGCTGCCCAGATAGGGGATCTCAATGGCGAAGCGAGTCTTCTCGGCCTCCATATCCGGCCAGCCTGCCAGGATCAGCGGCGACGGCTCACCGGGGATGTTCTCCCAGTGCCCTTCGATGGCAGCGATCTTCGCCGGCTGGTGCTCCAGAGTGTTCAAGCCATGAGCATCGCCCACCACTATCTGCACCGGTGTAGCGACAAGAATCATCCACATGCCCATCGACAACATCTTGCGAATCTGCGGCGTGTTGCGCCCGCGCAATAAGTGCCAGGCGGCGGAAGCCGAGACAAAAAACGCAGTGCTGAGGAACGCGGCCAACGCCATGTGGGCCAGACGGTATGGGAACGACGGGTTAAAGACGATTTTGAACCAGTCAAGCGGTACCACCCGGCCATCAATGATCTCGATACCCTGTGGGGTCTGCATCCAGCTGTTCGAGGAAAGGATCCAGAACATAGAAATCAGCGTACCAATGGCGACCATAACCGTGGCAAAGAAGTGCAGCTTGCGCCCTACCCGGTCCCAGCCGAACAGCATGACCCCGAGGAAACCCGCCTCAAGGAAGAATGCGGTGAGGACCTCATAGGTCAGCAACGGTCCGGTGACACTGCCAGCGAAATCAGAGAAGCGCGCCCAGTTGGTGCCGAACTCATAAGCCATGACCAGGCCCGAGACAACGCCCATGCCGAAGTTGACGGCGAAGATCTTTGACCAGAACTTATACAAGTCCTTATAGACCGCATTGTTGGTTTTGAGCCAGCAACCTTCGAGCACGGCCAGGAAACTGGCCAGACCAATAGTGATAGCCGGGAAAATGATGTGGAAAGAGACCGTGAAGGCGAACTGAATCCGCGCCAGGTCCAACGCAGTTAAAACTGACATAACAATATCCTTATAGACAGACGGGCTACCCAAAACTATGACCATCCTCAACCTGAACTTTAACTTTACTCATCAAAGGCGCAAGTAAGGTGGTCTGACGGAGTCCTCTAGGACGAGATCAAGGGTATCCGAGCAGCAATTGTAGGAACGCGAGAGCTCTGTGCTAAGCCCAACGAAATTTGGACTATCAGTTCACCGCCCATCAACTGGTAAATTATGGCCCAAACCGCTTGAATTAAAATAATTTTATTTACTCATCAGCACCACCTGGGGTACAAAGAAGATAGTCGCGACAATTAGCCGCACCAACTCCTATAGTTGGGTTGCCTCATCAAGTCGACCAGTCATCACAACAGATACAGCCTATTTTTTTGAGGACCTATCGTCAAATTGAAAATAACGACGAAATGATCAATTTTATCTATCCCCTTCCACTCAAGCGCACGATCACCCTTGATAGACGCGCCCTATGAGATAAATGAAAAAAGCAATCTAACCGACACCGCCCCCTCGCGGAGTAAAATCAATGAATCAATCGTCGCCGTAGGTGCGGCCTTGTTATAGACCGCCAGTGCTAAGACGCTCTAGACACTCACTCATTATCCGATCACACACCGACCGGCACCACTTCCAGCACTATCCACCTCTTTCTAGCTTCATCGAGACCAGCAATTAACTCGAAGACTCTTTCGGCCGTGACGAAAGCGGCTTGCCCCTTGACGCGATCGTACGCACGCTTGAGCGCGAACTCCTCAGTGCATTGGGTACACCATTCTTCCACGCCTCTAAACCTTGACGAGAAACGACGAACTTCGAATCGCGCCTCTGCCGTAACTCAGTGGATGGTAGACGGCGGTAGACCAGCTACCAAGAAGTGGGAATCGATCACCCCCTGAATGAGCGACTCGAACAAAAGCCCTAATTTACGAACCTCTTCCAAAGGCACGCCGCTCTCGTCCGCTTCCTTATAAGTTCGATAGGCCGTAAGCGCCTCGCGAAGCAGGACATCGCTTTCAAGATCAGCCGCCCCAATTGTCAGTTTCATGATTCATCCCAAATACCTTACCCAACGAACTCTAGGGCACTAATTACTCCAAGCCTGCTGAACAAACTTGATCAAAGCCTAATCAAGGGCGCTAAATAGGCAGGACAGAAAAGCACCTGCCAGTGAGGAGTGCCCTACAGCTTCGCTCGGACGTCCAGCCCCTCAAAACGGTGGTCAGAGGCCATAACAGCCTCTGACCCTTGTTATCAATGAAATAGATATAGCCTCGGCTAATCCAATACTCAACACAGGCCCTTAACTCCACAATCAACCAGCAGAATCGCTTGACCCACAACACCTCAACCCTCAACCCTCAACCCTCAACAGCTACATATAAATAAACTGTCGATACAATGCATCCAACTGCACACGAATGTTTTCTACACTCTCATCGTCATGTCGATCTGTATATTCAAGCAACTCCTGCTCCTTGTTAGTTATCAGTTCGCAAAGCGTTGATAAATTTTCGCAAAACTTGCTTGAGTGGACGACCGGCTCTACTACCAGAGTCGCTTCATCAGCCATTTTGCGGACCGAGGATACAGGTGAAATCCCTTTTAGTTTGTTGAATTCAATTTGACGTTCGCGACGACTCTTGGTTTCGTCAATTGCTTCTTGCATCGCAGGGGTCACAGTATCGGCATACAAAATAGCCGTACCATTTTGATTCCTCGCAACTCGACCGATCATTTGAATCAGCGCATGTGCAGATCGTAAAAAGCCAGCGCGATCAGCATCTAAAATGGCCACCAAAGATGCTTCAGGAATATCCAAACCTTCACGTAATAGACTAACTCCAATTAACACGTCGAAATCGCCTGCGCGCAATCCATTAATGATCTCAACCCGAGCATCAGCCTTGGTATCCGAGTGCATGTACCGGACGCGTACTCCCTGATCCGCCATAAAGGTACTCAGATCCTCGGCCTCAACTTTTGTTAACGCCGTGACCAATACCCTTTCATTGTTTTGCACACGCACAGATATTTCCCGAAGCAAATCGTCCATACGCCCCTCCAAAGGCCTTACTTCCACTTCTGGATCTAGCAACCCTGTAGGCCGAATTACTTGCTCAACAACTCTGCCCGCTGAAGCTTTGAGCTCATAGGGCCCTGGAGTTGCTGATACAAAAATGGCCTGAGGCTTAATGCCTTCAAATTCCTCAAAGCTCAATGGACGATTATTTTTTGACGAAGGAAGGCGGAAACCATAGTCTATTAATGTCTCTTTGCGACTTTGATCCCCACGATACATAGCTGAAATCTGAGGGACCATGACATGAGACTCATCAATAAATAGCAAGCCATCTTTAGGAAGGTAATCGAGCAGAGTTGTCGGATGCAGCGAAGAATCACGCTCATTCATATAACACGAGTAGTTCTCAATTCCGGAACAGTATCCAAGCTCACGCATCATTTCCACATCATTGGTAACTCTCTCATACAAGCGATTAGCTTCCACGAGACGGTTCTCTCGATTAAATTCCTCTACCCTCGACTCCATCTCGGCCAGTATTTCGACGGCAGCTGATTCAATTTTATTTCTCGGCGTTACAAACAAGGTCTTAGGCGATACCAGGTAGCTATCTACCTCTTCTAACAACTTACCAGTAATAGGGTCTAACCATTGAACCAACTCGATGTAATCATCCAACAGTACAACTCGAATGGCCCTATGCTCTGAATCCGCCGGGAAGATATCTATGATATCCCCGCGCACACGAAACGACCCACGCCTCAGAACCCGATCGACGCGATCATATTGCAGCAAAGCCAATTTTCGAATTAGTTCACCCTGCTCGATTTCTACTCCGCGTGCTAGCCGAACCTGTAGCGCACGGTAGCTGTCTGGATCTCCTAATCCATAAATTGAAGACACAGAAGCAACGACAATGACATCGCGGCGTTCAATCAATGACTTCGTAGTGGAAAGACGTAGGCGCTCCAGGTGCTCATTTATTGCCGAGTCCTTTTGAATGAAGCGATCGCTCCCAGGCATATAGACTTCGGGCTGAAAGTAATCGTAATAGGAAACAAAATACTCCACCGCATTTTCAGGAAAGAAGTTCTTCATCTCACTATAGAGCTGTGCGGTCAACGTCTTGTTGGGTGCCAAAATCAAGGTGGGCCGCTTAAGGCGATGAATCACATTGGCCATGGTGAAGGTCTTACCAGAACCAGTGATACCCTTCAACATCTGATGTGTTGCACCCTCTTCAATCCCTGAGATCAGGCGTGCTACGGCCTCTGGCTGATCCCCTGCCGGCGTATAGTTTGAGTGCAAAATGAATTTACCACTTGACATGACAATCCTCCAAATCGCGACTTGGTATTCAACTGGCGTATCAGCCAATTGAAATACTCGAACCTACCCTTAGTGGTACAGAACTTTCGGCAACTCGAAACTGATAGTGAAATATGCCTCCAGTTGGTAGCAACCACGTTTTGGGCTCTATGCACCGAGAGTGCTCACCTACAAACACCCTAAAGTGTTGACCGAGTCGAGCAAAAAATCCAATCAACTCGTGCCTTTGTCTCACTGATGCACCGCCAAGCCTTAGCGCAGATCGTGCTAAACAGCTAAGGTGGCACGTATATTTCGACCTGAACTGGTTCACAAAGCCTCTCATGGACGACCAGCTCAAGATAGCCGCGCGATACGCCTGGGCGGCCGTTAGTCTTTTGCTCGAAGTCGGCGATGGATCGACATTATGGCTCGGACAGGAATGGCTAACTCAGGACTACTAGCCACTTCTAAGAAAGCTCGAACCGAGGCAGACTCGAATGAATTTTTGCCAGCAACAAGGGCAATGGTGCAGTGTGATGGCGTTCCAGTGATCACAACCGCCCTGACATTGGCCACATGCAAAAAATTATTAGCTAAGGACTGTGGAAGAACTGCAAAAAATCTACCTGTCGAAATGTGCGAGACCAGTACACTCACTGAATCAGTTACAACAGATCGCATTTTACTTTGCTCAAGCCTACTTTCTACAGCAACTGAGAAAGTAGAAGCCAACAAACAGAGCTGCCTGCTTAACACATCTTCCCACGTTACGCTTGCAGGAAGTTCCAAGCCGAAACACCCAAAAAGAAACAACCGCTCCTTATGCAGGACTCGCGTATCGAAATCCTCCATGCAAGTGTTCTCAAGATGCATAAGTGCCACGTCTAGACCATTACTTTTAATCCCTTGCAGCAATGAACATGGGCTAGCAGTACTGATAGTTTGCTGCAACAGTGGGAATTTTTCAGCAAGTGCAGCACTTAAGATCGGGGATATAGAAGTCGTCCCCGGTACGATACCCAGCCGCAACTCACCTTCGAATCCACTTCGCAATGCGGCAAGTTCTCGATCTAAGGCTCTGCAGTCATCAGACATTTTTTGAGCCAATGCCAACACACGATACCCTTCCAATGTCAGGCCATCATAGCGCCTGCCATGGCGCACGATCTCGACACCCATGTCCTTTTCCAACTGTCTAATTCCGGAAGAAAGCGTAGGCTGAGAGACATTACAGATTCTGGCTGCGTTACCATAGTGCCCCTCGCGATAGAGAGCCAACAAGTATTCAAAATTTCTGACAATCATATGTGACCTCATCTACCAGCCTGGCACACTCCCTCGTCGCCAGTTATACTCTGGCAGAGTACGCTCTTTTTACATCCGAGCACTCAACATGACCATACACATTAGCTGCCGATATGCACTCCAACCTTTCAACCTTTCAACCTTTCAACCTTTCAACCTGGACGTACGAAAACTTCAATCATCACTTAAATCCATCTAAGAGATCACCATGCGCATATTCACAATCGGCTTTACTAAGACCACCGCGCAGTCATTCTTTACAAGACTAGGGGAATCCGGTGCTAAGCGCCTAATCGACGTTCGCCTAAACAATACATCTCAACTGTCGGGCTTTGCTAAACGCGACGACCTCAACTACTTCACCAAAAAAATCTGTGAGATTGAATACCATCATCTCCTATTGCTGGCACCCACAGCAGACATGTTTAACGAGTACAAAAGTAAAGGTGGTGATTGGACGCACTACGCCGATAGCTTCCTAAAATTAATGTCATCGAGAAAGATAGAGAATATAGACAAGGAAATCATGGACGGCAGCTGCCTCCTTTGCAGCGAAAATAAACCTCACCACTGTCACCGTCGACTTGTTGCTGAATACCTGGCGAGCAAATGGCCAAATGTGGAGATCGTGCACCTTTAATATGCTAGCGATGTGAATCGAAAGCGCCGACATCTATCCCAGCTGCATACTCTACGGGTGAAATCTTGCTTATAGGGTACACATTCAGCTCATGTTTCCATCCCACAATATACGGTAAACGCGAGCTAGGTGCCGATCTCACATTCACTACCTAGAAGCTGCATACGTCCTGCAGGAACTGACAATCATCCCTGACTATCAATTCACCGTTGCAGTCTTACTTGGGTTCCAGCTCGGCGGGCCCACGCTTGGCCTGCGGTGTCGACCGCATGATCAGACGTGACCCTCGGTAACCGACACTGTGGTTCCAGACCCAACTCAGCGCGACACTCAAGCGATTGCGCACGCCAATCAGGAAATAGATGTG
>NZ_MBPN01000141.1 GCF_001695625.1 Pseudomonas defluvii | reverse complement strand
ACAGCACCTGAAGGTCGTGCTGAAGGTCATCGATCGTCAGGCTGAAGTGCGCGTGATTGGCGGCTGAGAACATCCCTGGTCCCCCGGTGGCTGCTGCGAGGCACGGACGCTAACAAATCAAGCCACGGGATGGATGTAGGACGCTTCCGAAATTGATCGAAAGGGCCGTAAAAAGCACTCGAGGATCTAGTAATCTTGTGCACTTTTTGTGGGAGGCAGGCTCGCCTGCGATGCGGGCGCCGCGGACTCACTGGCACCGTATCGAGACTATCGCGGGCAAGCCCGCTCCTACCCCTGTGGGCGTTGGCTTGCCAACGATGCAGACGCCGCGGACTCACTGACACCGAGTCGAGACTATCGCAGGCAAGCCTGCTACCACCTGTAGGAGTTGGCTTGCCAACGATGCAGACGCCGCGTGCTCACTGGCACCGTGTTGAGACTATCGCAGGCAAGCCCAGAGAGTGCAGCCTCCTGACAGCATTACGCTAATGCCGGAGATTTTTCAGCGAAACCTCAACCAGCTCTTTAGCCACTTCAACCTGGTGGAAGACGCCTTGAATCAATACCTCGGCCCGCGAGCCACTGTGCTCAAGGGCTTGTCGCGTGGCCGCAACTGCACATGCAAGGTGTTTGTAGGCATGCAGCAAGGCGACCTCTGAAGGAAGGTCCTGACGAACACGCAATACGGGGGGATCGGGCGTGAGCTTGATCATGGCGCAACTCCTGACTTTCAGTGGAGCTGCCACGAATCGCTGCTAAACGAGTTAGGTGGCAGCTGTACGCGGGTTAGCAGACCGGGAAGTCAGGTACCCGGCGCACCCGAGGGTGCCCCACGCACAGCCGCCATAGAGCAGCATCGCAGACGTAAGCGTTGCAATGACTATGGAGGCGTGTTGCGCCTGACTTCATGTTCGGACTGCTAAATCCGGTCGTTGAATGGGCAACGACTCGGCAAGACTAGTCCGCACCAATGACAGGCACAACGACAAAAACGCCGGAAAAGTATGCTTGGGAAATGTCCTACTTGAAACAGCGAATTTTCACTATCGCTCACCAGCAAGCAGCAGCGACGGTGATGCATGCGCACGCTTGCGCTGCATCAGGTCCGCCGCCCGTGCCCGCAACTGGCCGCAACCACCGTCAATGTCCTGCCCCGCCGAGTTGCGTACTTTGGTCAACACGCCATTGCTGTGCAGGTAGCGCATGATCTGCTCGATGCGGTCCGCGTCAGGCCGCTGGAACTCATCGGCTTCCAGGCTGTTGTAGGGGATCACGTTCATGATCGCGTACTTGCCTTTGAGCAAGCGCAGAATCCCGTCCATTTCTTCCTGGCTGTCGTTGATGCCTTTGAGCAACGTCCACTGGTACTGAATCGGGTAATCGATTTGCCGCGCATAGGCTTCGCCCAACTCGACCAGTTCTTCTGGGTCGATTCGCGGCGCGCGGGGCAGCAACTGCTGGCGCAGCGCCGCATTGGTGGTGTGCAGCGACAACGCCAACGCCGGCTTGACCTGCTGTTGCGGCAGGCGCTCAAACACGCGCAGGTCGCCCACGGTGGAGAACACCAGGTTACGCTGGCCGATACCGCCTTCAGTTCCCAGCAGGTCGATAGCCTGCAGCACGTTGTCGAGGTTATGGGCGGGTTCGCCCATGCCCATGAAAACCACTTTCTTGACTGCACGGTAACGCCGGGCCAGTGCCACCTGCGCCAGGATCTCGGCGGTGCTCAATTGCCGCAACAGGCCGCTTTTACCGGTCATGCAAAATACGCAACCCACCGCGCAGCCCACCTGGCTGGACACGCACAAACCACCGCGTGGCAGTAATACGCTTTCCACCTGCTGTCGGTCGGCCAGCTCCACCAGCAGGCGCGCCGAACCATCGCCACCGGGGTGCTCGGCACTGAGCCGCGCCAGGCCATCGAGCTCGGCGCTCAGCTGTGGCAGTGCCTGCCGCACGCTCAAGGGCAGGAAGTCTTCGGTTTTCTGGCGACGGGTGCCCGTGTCGAGCGGCGCGCCGCGCAGCCAGGCACGGGTGATACGCCCGATATGCACGGGCTTGGCGCCAAGGGCGGCTAGCCGCTGGTGGAAGTCTTGGATAGTCATGGGGCGCGCATGCTATCACCGCTTACACGCGGCGGGGAATCTGCAACAACACCCGCAAACCATCACTGCGGCTGTCGAAATCCAACGAGCCGGCACAACGCTGGACAATCGCCTGAACAATCGCCAGGCCCAAGCCACAACCATCGCTCTGGCCAGTGCGCCAGAAGCGCTGGGTCAGGTACTCCAGGTGCTGTGCCGGAATACCCGGCCCGTGGTCCCGCACCCTGAAACCGACACGCTCACCGTCCACTTGCACCTGCAACTCCACCGGCGCACTGCCAACGGTGTGGCGCAGCGCATTTTCCAGCAGGTTGCGCAATGCCGCGACCGCCAGGGGCGATGGCATGTCCAGGTATAACTCGCCCGCTCCTGGGGCCAGGTGCAGCGCAATACGCCTGGCGCCCTCCTGGCCGATGTCCTGAATCGCCTGCCGTGCGACATGTTCGGCGTTGCATTGCACGCCATCGTCGAACGACAGACTGCCCTCGACCCGCGCCAGCAGCAGCAATTGCTCCAAGGTACGGTGCATGCGATCGGCGCCCTGCTCGGCATGTTCCAGCGCTTGCTCACGGACCGCACCATCGGTCATCCGCGCGACCTGCAAGTGGGTCTTGATCGCTGTCAGCGGGCTGCGCAGTTCATGGGCGGCATCGTCGGTCAGCCTGCGCTCGCGTTCGAGGGTCTGGCCAATGCGCAGAAACAGCTGGTTCTGGGTTTCCAGCAACGGTTGCAGCTCACTGGGCATGGCCCGTAGCTGCAGCGGCTCAAGTGAATCGGGGCTGCGTTTACGCAAGGCATCACGCATGCGGTTCAGCGGCGCCAAGCCCCTGCCCAAGCCCAGCCAGAGCAAGCCCAGGGTGCCGAACAAGGCCACCAGCACCGGTGCCGACGCGGCCAGCAGGATCGAGCGATTCAAGGCTTCACGCTCTTGATGACGGTCCGCGGTGGTAATACGTACATCGCCACGGGCAAAGGTAAAGCTGCGCCAGGATGCGCCGTCGATCATCTGATCATGAAAGCCGACCCGGTCGTCATCCAGAGGTTGCTCGCCGTGGCTGTGGTTGCGCGCCAGGATCTCACCACGCAGGGAACTGACCTGACAGGCCATGCCATCGGGGACACTCAGTTGGTCCGCGCTCAGCTGCGTGCCCTCGCCCTTGCTGGTCAACGGTTGCGGCAACTGGTCGATCAGGCCGGCCACCATTCGCGCCGAAGCGACTAGCCGCTGATCAAGGGAAAACATCATTTGCTGGCGCAGGTCGCGCAGCATCCAGGCAGCAGCAAACGCCCAGATCACGACAAATGCCGTGCCGAGAATCAGGCTAAGGCGTAAACGCAGGCTCATCGCGCCGCCTCTTCAGGCAGTTGGGCGGGCCCCAGGCGATAGCCCAGCCCACGTACGGTTTCGACAATGCCGCTGCCCAGTTTTCGCCGCAGGTGGTGGATATGCACGTTCAACGCATTGCTCTCGACTTCATCGCCGAACCCGTAGACGCTGTCCTTGAGTTGTTCGCTGGACAAGACACGGCCACGGTTATGCAACAGGGCATGGAGCAAGGCCTGCTCACGCCGGGACAGGTCCACCGGCTGCCCGCCCAGGCGGGCTTCGCGGCTGCTCGGGTCGTAACTCAAGGGGCCGTGCTCGATGATGTTCACCGCACGCCCCGCCATCCGCCGCATCAACGTATGCAGGCGTGCGGCAAGCTCACGCAGGTCGAAGGGTTTGAGCAGGTAGTCATCGGAGCCGGCCTGCAGACCATCGACCCGGTCGCTGACCGCGTCCCGTGCGGTGAGGATCAACACCGGCAAGGTCTCACCCTGCTGACGCAGACGGCGCAGTAGTTTCAACCCATCTTCATCGGGCAGGCCCAGATCGAGGACCATGACATCGAAGCTGGCGGCCTTGAGCATGGCCTGGGCCGCAGCCGCGCTGGCTACGCGGTCGACCGTCAGGCCTTGAGCGCCAAGCCCGGCGACGATACCGCTGGCGATCAGGTCATCATCCTCGCAAAGCAATACATGCATGGTCAGTCTCGATCATAAAAAGCCCATTGAAGGGCAGGCGGATTAACCGAGGATTATGCCGCGTCAGCCTCGACCCGTCGCGTATCGGGCGACGGCCGTTTCTGCAGCCGGTTAACTTTGGGTTAATCACCCGGCGGCAAGCTGAATGAGTGATAGCGCTGACAAGGACCTGATATGCGCGTTTTTCTGATGACCCTGTTGGTACTGTTCAGCAACCTGAGCCTGGCCCAACCTTTCGCCAAGCCGTTCGCTCAACCGGACTTCCTGGCGGTCGACAAAGCCTTCGTGTTCAGCAGCGAACGGCTCGACTCTGGCCAGACGCGCCTGCACTGGCAGATCACCGACGGTTATTACCTGTATCAAAAGCGCCTGAAATTCGATGGCTTGCCCACTGAACAACACCCCGCGCTGCCCGCGGCACAAACCCACACAGACGAGTTCTTCGGTGAAAGCCCGGTGTACCGAGGTGAACTTGAACTGATCTTGCCAGCCCATGCCAGTGGCCAACTGCGCGTCGGCTGGCAAGGCTGCGCCGACGCCGGCCTGTGCTACCCACCGCAAACCTCTACGGTGGCCCTCACCCCTGCCGATGCCGTTGACCGAGGGCGCGAACAGGCAAGCGACCAGGCCCTGGCCGGCGACCTGCAACACGGTACGCTGTTCTGGAGCCTGCTGGCCTTTCTTAGCTTGGGCGTACTGCTGGCGTTTACCCCCTGCTCCCTGCCCATGCTGCCGATCCTCGCCGGATTGGTGCTGGGTAACGGCGCCAGCGCTCGCCGTGGCTGGGCATTGGCGGCGGTGTATGTGCTGAGCATGGCCCTGGTGTACGCCGGCCTGGGTGTGATCGCTGCCCTGCTGGGTGCCAACCTGCAGGCGTGGCTGCAACAACCCTGGCTGCTCGGCAGCCTGGCAGCCCTGTTCGTGGTGCTGGCCTTGCCAATGTTTGGCGCCTTCGAGTTGCAGTTACCCACCTGGCTACGAGATCGCCTTGAACGGGCCGGGCATAACACCCGTGGCGGCAACCTCTATGGTGCTGCGTTGCTGGGCGCCCTGTCGGGCCTGTTGATGGGGCCGTGCATGACCGCACCGCTGGCCGGCGCATTGCTCTACATCGCGCAAAGCGGCAATGCCGTGCAGGGCGCCCTGGTGCTGTTTGCCCTCGGCCTTGGCATGGGCCTGCCCTTGCTGTTGCTGGTCACCCTGGGTAACCGCTACCTGCCGCGACCAGGCGCCTGGATGGAGCGGGTGAAAGGGTTCTTCGGCTTTGTGTTCCTGGCCATGGCGCTCTACACCCTGCGGGCCGTGCTGGACCCGACGCTGTGGCTGGGCCTGGCCGGTGCCTGGCTGATCGCCCTGGGCTGGGCCGCCTGGACAACCTTGCAGGCCCAACGCCCGCTACAGGCATTGGCACTGCTGTTCGGGCTGTGGGGCAGCCTTATGGTGGTCGGTGCAGCAGCCGGTGGCAGCGATCCCTGGCGACCACTGGAGCCTTATACCGGTGCCAGCAACGCTGAAGCCCAGGCAACCCGCGCCGATGCCTTCACCACCGTCAGCGACCCGGCGAGCCTGCAGCGAGAGCTGGACGCCGCCACCGCACAAGGGCAATGGGTACTGCTGGACTACTACGCTGACTGGTGCGTGTCGTGCAAGGTCATGGAGAAACAGGTGTTCGCACGCGACGATGTGCTGGCAGCGCTGAACGGCGTACGCTTGCTGCGCCTGGACGTTACCGCCGACGCCCCGCCCAGCCGTGAACTGCTCAAGCGCTATGCGGTACCTGGCCCACCCAGCCTGATCTGGATCGGCCCCGAGGGCGACGAACGCCGGGCACGGCGCATCACCGGTGAAATCGATGCGCTGAACTTCCTGCAACACTGGTCTGAAACCCGGAGCCAAGGCTGATGCTGACTGTGAATATCGGGCCACTGGCTGTTGGCCTCGAGCACCTGCTGCTGTTCGGCGCACTGGCCATCGCCACCCTGGTCGGCTGGCGGGTAGCACGACGCAACGGCGACAACCCCGAGTCAACGCTGTTCAACCTGTTTTTGCTGGGTGTACTGGTAGCACGCTTGGCATTTGTCATTCACTACTGGTCGATCTACCAGGAAGACCCACTGCAAATCGTCGATATTCGCGATGGCGGCTTTCTGCTCTGGCCAGCGATTGTCGCGGTGCTGCTGGGCGCGCTCTGGAAAGGTTGGCGACAGCCACGGCTGCGCACGCCACTGGCTTGGGGGCTGTTGAGTGGCGGATTGTTCTGGGCACTGACCAGCCTCGCCAGCCACCTGTATGAACAGAACACGCAATTACCGCCCATCAGCCTGCGCGATGCACAAGGCCGTGCGGTGGCGCTGAACGATTACCGTGGGCAACCGCTGGTGATCAACCTCTGGGCCACCTGGTGTCCGCCCTGCCGACGGGAAATGCCGGTGTTGCAACACGCCCAGCAAGAACGTCAGGACGTACTGTTTCTGTTCGTCAACCAAGGGGAGTCGCCACAAACCGTGAGTAACTTTCTGGCAACCACTGGCCTGAACCTGTCCCATGTACTGTTCGATTCAGGCGGTCAGTTGGGCCAGCAAGTGGGCTCCATGGCGCTGCCCACCACGTTGTTCTACACCGCCGACGGCCGCCTGCACGGTAGCCACCTGGGCGAACTGTCCAGGGCCAGCCTGAGCCACGCCCTGGAATCCTTTGAGCGCGCCAACGCCGCCTCCACTGCTTTAACAAGGAACACACCATGAAGATGCCTGCCACACTCGCCTTCAGCCTGGCCCTGGGGCTCGGCTTGCTGCCGACGTATGCCGTGCATGCCGTGCATGCCGAAACACTGCCCATGGCCATTCAGAAGATCGAGGCCAAAGGCGCAACCATCAAAGGTGAATTCGACGCGCCCAATGGCATGCGGGGTTTCGCCGCCGAGTACCAGAACCGCGGTATGGCTCTGTACCTGACGCCCGATGGCAAGCATGTGCTGGTCGGTAGCCTGTTCGATGAGCAAGGCAAGGACCTGAGCCTGGAGCCGCTGGAAAAGCTGGTCTACGCACCGATGGCCAAAGCGATCTGGGCAAAACTGGACAAAGCCAGCTGGATCGCCGATGGCAAGGCCGATGCCCCGCGTATTGTCTACATGTTCAGCGACCCCAACTGCCCCTACTGCAACCTGTTCTGGCAGCAGGCGCGGCCGTGGGTCGAATCCGGCAAGGTGCAGTTGCGGCACATCATGGTCGGCATCATCCGCGAAGACAGCCCGGCGAAATCGGCGGCACTGCTGGCCAGCAAAGACCCACAAAGCGCCCTGCAGCAACATGAAAAGGCCGGCAAGGCCAGCACCCTCAAAGGGCTACCGAGCATCCCGGCCGAGGTACAGGCCAAGCTCGACGCCAACATGGCCCTGATGGATGAACTGGGGCTGTCAGCCACCCCGGCGATTTTCTACCTCGACGACAATCAGCAACTGCAGCAGCAACAAGGTGCACCAGCGCCCGAGATGCTCGGCAAGATCTTCGGCAAGCGCTGAGTCGCGAGCCGGGGGCCGTGCAGCGGCCACAGGTTTGCGTCACGGCCCAACCCTCGGCAGAATGCGCCCCGGCCGGAATCAACCGGTCAGGGCCAGGGTACCTGTGCAACACCCGTGGCCCATGGAGCCAGCATCTCAGGATGCTTCACACGGAGTGTTTACCCCATGCGTTCCCTGCTGTTGAAAAGCCTTGTCGTTGTCAGTGTGCTGGCGGTGGCGGCCTACGGTTACACCCGCTACGCCATGCGCTACGGCTCCGGCACTGCGCCTGACATGGCGACAGCAAGCGAGCAGGCCGACACCCTGATGGTCTACAAGGCGCAAAAACGCATGCAGTTGCTCAAAGACGGCGTGGTGCTCAAGGAATACAACATTTCCCTGGGCAAGAACCCGGTCGGCCACAAGCAGGCCGAAGGCGACGAGCGCACCCCTGAAGGCCGCTACACCATCGACTGGCGCAACGAACAATCGATTGCCCACCTGAGCCTGCACATTTCCTATCCGAATGCCGAAGACAAGCAACGGGCTGCCGCGGCCAATGTCGAGCCGGGTGGCAACATCATGATCCACGGCCTGCTCAATGGCTGGGGCGGGATCGGCGAGTGGCATCGACGCTGGGACTGGACCAACGGCTGCATCGCCGTCACCAACGAAGAAGTGCGGGAGATCTGGTCACGGGTACCGAACGGCACGCCGATTGTGATCGCGCCATAACCCAGGCGGACATGCTGCAGCCACATCAACGGCACGCGATGTGGCTGTACATGTGCGAACCGATGGGTTGGGGCCGACGTTCAAAGCATGCCATACAACAACCGTCCAATCCGGGCATACCTGACTCGCCGCAACAACGTACGCACCTTCGGCGGATAATCGGTGAGGGAGTCCAATGCCGAGTAGCTATCAACCCGTGTGGTATGGCGTGAGAGCTGTGCAAGCTCTTCATCACGCTGCATGGCCCATTCAGCCTTGGGGTCGTCGATAAGCAAGGCATTTTCCAGGTCCAGCCGGAACCCACGGGGGTTCAGGTTATTGCCGGTCAAGAGGGTATAGCGTTGGTCTACCCACACCCCTTTCAAGTGAAAACTGTGATTGCCGTCTTTCCACAATTGCAGATTCAACTGATGACGGGCAATGGCCTCATGATGCTTGCGGGCGAAACCACGCAGTTTGCTTTCGTAAAAGTAAGGCAGCGCAGCGCTCAACGTGAACGGCTCTTCGGGTGGGACAAAAAAATCATTGGCGGTCTTGTCGCCGATGATGATGTCAATGGTGACACCACGCTTGAGCGCACGTTCGATTTCGCGCGTCAGCACCGGCGCAAGGTTGAAATAAGGCGTACAGAGTGTGAGGCGCTTTTGGCTGGTGGCCACCAATTGGCACAGGGCTCGGTTCAGGGGGTTGTTCCTGCCAACACCCAGCAGCGGAATCACCCGCAGCCCACCATGCTCGCTGCTCCCTGCCGACGTATCATAGGCGGCACGCTTGAGGCGACTCCGAAATGCCCTGATGGCCCGGTGCAAAGTGCGCGATCTGGGTGGCGCGGGCACATCCAGTCGATGCGTCGCTCTGGAGCCCAGCAAGGCGTTTTGAATCAACGTCTGCACTGAGTCGGCCAGCGGTTTGTTGCGGAGTACGTGATAGCGATCCAGGCGGTACTTGTCGAACTTGTGCAAGTAGACGTTACTGATACTGGCACCGCTGTAGATCACGCAGTCATCGATGATGCTGCCTTTCAAATGCAGCACACCGAAGATTTCTCGGGTTTGTATGGGCACGCCATAGACCGGCACGTCCACCTCGCGACGCATTCGTTCGGCGCGGTACCAGGCCGCGTTGCCTGGTTGCTTGCCTGCCCCGAGCAACCCCCGCTGCGCACGAAACCAGTCGACCACCACAACGATATCCAGCGTTGGACGGGCCGCCTTGGCTTGATAGAGGGCGTCGATGATTTCCTGACCGGACTCGTCCTGCTGCAGGTACAAGGCGGTGATGTAGATGCGTTGCTGAGCAGAGGCAATATGTTCAAGCAGACAACGTCGATAGTCGGCAGCTGTTGGCAGTATCGTGATCGCGTCGGCCGATAGATCAAAACCACGTAGCGCTGCAAGCCCAGTTTTTGGAGAGTAGAACCGCATAAGCCTCTCAAGATCGAAGTACTACGATGGTGTAGCTTTTTCAGATAAACGCCCTCCTGCAGGGATTTTGAAATGCCCTGCAGGAGCGACGTTAATCCACGAAACCATCACTCTATAACGTTTAGACCGAACTCGTTCGCTGCGTCCTGCAACCACAGCCACCAGTAATCGGAGAAACTGCGACGAATCAGCAGTTCCCAGGTGTCTTCGCTGCTGCGACGGATGACCAGTTGCGACTTGGCGAACACCGTACTAACCGCTTTGCCGACCGGAAAATTGTTCGGGTGC